>JADGIC010000043.1 GCA_019683615.1 Alicyclobacillaceae bacterium
ACCCTGACCGCCCCCTGAACCACCGCCCGCACCTTCGCCGCCGCTGCTGCCTCCGCCGCCGCGGACGTGCAGCCACACCACCTTGCCGACCGCCAGCGCCGGCACCGCCACGACCAGTCCGAGCACGCCGCCAATTTCACCGCCCAGCAACAGCGCGGCGACGATGGCCATCGGGTGCAGGTTGAGCGTACGGCCCATGATCTGGGGGGAGATCAGGTTTCCTTCACACTGTTGCACAATGACGTTCACGAGAATGACCTTCAGGGCCATTTGCGGGCTGATGGAAAACGCCAGCAAAATCCCGGGCGTGGCCCCGATGAACGGCCCCAGGTAAGGAATAATGTTGGTGATCGCAAGAAACAGCGCCAACAGCAGCGCGTACGGCATATGGACCAAAAGCAGTCCCGCATACGTCAGGATGCCGACGGTGAGCATGACCAACAGTTGCCCGCGAACGTACTTCCCCAGCGTCTCATCGATGCCGCCGAGAATCTCACGAACCTGCTCCCGCCTCGCCGGTGGAGCAAGACGGACCAAGGCGCGGCCAATGGCGCGAGCGTCCTTCAGCATGTAAAACACGAGAAACGGCACGACAAACGCGCCCAGGACCGCGTTGACTGTCCCGGTTAACATCGTGATGGCATCGGCGGCGTACGACATCAAGTGTTGCTCAGCTTGGTTAAGCGCCGTCTCAATGCCGCGCCGCAGCCCATCCGGAAGGTATTGGCGGCGGCGGGCCAAACCGTCAATCCACGCGTCCGCTTGCTGGATCAGAGTGGGCAGGTGTTGTGAAAGCTGAGTCAACTGTCGGGACACCAGGGGAATCGCGTGCAAGATCCCGACAACCACCAGCAGGATAAACGCCATGTAAATGATGAGGATGGCGACCCCGCGCGGCACCCGGCGTTTGACCAACGCTTCCACGACCGGCTGCAAGACGTACGTGCACACCATGGCCGCCAGAAACGGGATCACCAATCCTTTCACGACGTCCCACATGTCGTGAAAGAAACCCCGCAGTCCGGCCAGTAGCCAAAGGCAGGCCAGGGTCACGAGGGTGGTCAGCGCCACGCGGAAGTAACGGCCCGGCACGTCCATGACAGTTCCTCCTTCCGGTGCGCAGATGCTGCGGGGAACCATGTCAGTAGCCAGTATATGCAGGTTTGTCCAAGAAGTTGAGGCGGGACAGCCGGCTCAGCCGGCAGAGTACGCCGTTTACTTCGACAGACCGGTTCCGTATACTGGGCTCGTACTCACGTGATGCGGACGTGCAGCGGCCGCGCCGCGGTGCTCTGTCAAACTCGTGTCGGGCAGCGGATACGGGCTCGCGGGAGAGGGCGAGGAGGTGTTCCTTTGTCCTATGTCGCGGTGGCTATCGGCGGTTTCCTGGGAACCTGTGCACGGTGGATGCTGACGGAGTGGATAGGCACGTGGGGCGGATTTCCAATCGCCACCCTGCTCATCAACCTGTCCGGCTGCTTTGTGTTGGCTTGGTTTTACACCGTGACGCTGGAGAGTTCGCCCGTACACCCACTCTTGCGCGTGGGCATTGGAACCGGCTTCATCGGTGCCTTCACGACCTACTCCACGTTCACTGTGGACGTATGGAAACTGGTGCAATCGGGAGCCTGGACAATGGCCGCCGGGTATGTAATCACGTCGCTGGGCGGCGGCCTGCTGGCAGGATGGGTCGGTTTGGCCTTGGCTTCGCGGCAATCGCAGCTGCGGATGGTGGACCATTCCGATGACGACGTCGACACCTGACGGCGACACGTGGCACGTGCCAGTGCGACAAGTGCCCGCCGACGTTCGGCAAGGTCAAGACGCCACGACTTGTCCCCAGCACAAGCCGGCCAATCTGAGAGCGGGAGCGCGTCAGCGAACAGTGGATTGCCTGTCGGAGGAGTGGGGCGCATGTCGTTTGTCTGGGTGGGTGTGGGCGGCGTTGTTGGAGCTTTGATGCGCTATCAACTGTCCCGGTGGATCAGCGAACGGCTGGTGGTATCATTTCCGCTGGCGACCCTGTTCATCAATGTCACAGGGTCGTTCCTGCTTGGCTGGTTCACAGTGTGTGTAGGCCGCTGGTTCCCCCATTTCGGCCTGCAAGCGGCATTGTTGCTTGGCACGGGAGTGTGCGGTGCGTACACGACGTTTTCGACGTTTTCATATGAGGCGGTCATCTTGCTCCGGGAAGGCCGCCGCGCGGCCGCCTTCGCGTACGTGGCGTGCACGTTCACGTTTGGCTTGGCCGCTGCTGCCGTCGGCCTCTACGGCCTGCCCGGCACGGGCGGGACGGGCCGCTGACGCCACGGCACCCGCACCAACGGACCAGCGATGGCTCATGCCAGCCGCGAGATCAGACCGCCTCTGTCCCCAGCTGCATGTCCCCCTGCACAGGTTCGACGGCCACCAATGAACCGTCTTCGGCAACCTCGTACACCCGAACCTCTTCGCCGGCGACGTTAAACTCCATGAAACAGCCCCAACAGTAAAACTGATTGGCGCCGATTTTTCCCACATCCCTGCAATTGCAGTGCGGACACCTCATGGTGGCCTGTCTCCTTTCGATGTTGAGTGCTATTATCTTGTCCAACCGGACAGTACCATAAACTTGATCCGCAAATTGGCATGCGGCGACGGCGCCCGCCCCCGCGTGCCAAATCCATGGTACTGCAATGTTTCCAGGCACGCAATGAAAAAACTGTGAACCCCGCCACACTGTGAACGACGCTGGCTCAAGCGCCTGTGCGCTCGCGCAGCGTCGTCACCGCGGCGCGTACGCGGGCCGCCGCCTCGACCACCTCGTCCTCTGCCGTCGCGTCGGAGAAACTGAAGCGGACCGCCTCGCGAACCTCGTCAGGCGTTTGTCCGCACGCCGACAACACGTGGCTCGGTTCCAAACTTCCCGCAGTACAGGCCGATCCCGCTGACGCCGCCACACCCATCAGGTCAAGGCGCATCAGCAACCGGTCGTTCCGCACCCCGGCAAAGGCCACGTTGAGGATGCCCGGAACCGCGTCGGCGGGGCTGTTTCGCCGCACGCCCGGGATTCTGGAAATCTCCGCCCAGAACCGGTCCCGGACGCGCAGCAGGTGCGCCTCGTGGCGGTCCCAATCGCGCCGCAACCGCTCGATGGCGGCGCCGAACCCGACGATGCCGGCCACGTTTTCCGTGCCGGCCCGCCGGCCCCGTTCCTGCGAACCTCCGTGCAAGACCGGCCACCAAGGCGTCCCCCGCCGGATGTAGAGGGCGCCCACACCTTTCGGACCCCCAACCTTGTGCGCAGAGAACGCAGCGGCATCGACACCCGCCTCATGAAGGTTCAACCGCAGCGCTGCCAAACCCTGCACGGCGTCGGTGTGCACGCGCACGTGCGGGTGGTTCGCACGCACCGCCGCTGCGATGTCTAATACTGGCTCCACACTGCCCAGTTCGTTGTTGACCCACATCACCGACACCACGACTGTGTCAGGGCGGATGGCGGCCAACACGTCCTTGGCGCGAACGACGCCATCCTTACCGGGCGCGACCCGGGTGACCTGGGCGCCCAAACGTTCAAGGAAGTCGCAGGTGTGCAAGACCGCGTGGTGTTCCACCATTGTCGTCACGATGTGGCCCCGCCGGCCGGCAGCCAGCCACAGGCCGCACAGCGCGCTGTGATCTGCCTCCGTGCCGCCGCTGGTGAACACCAGTTCGCTTGGATCGCACCCCATCCAGGCCGCCAGCTGCTCTCGCGCCTGCTCGACGGCACGTCGGGCTTCACGGCCGAAACGGTGCAAGCTGGATGCGTTCCCGTGCGCGTGCGTCAGGTAGGGCTGCATCGCCGCCAGCACTTCGGGGTGAAGCGGGGAAGTGGCCGCGTGATCGAGGTAAATGAAAGAGTCAAGTTGTCCGGTCGGCGCGCGCCCGTGCGTGTGGCCACCCGTGTTGGCGGCCTGCACGCGTGCCCCGACGGCACCAGCACCAGCGATGTCGGGTGGCGACCCTCCATTCTGTTCCTCCATCGCCCTCACCTCCGCTGGCCGCGGCTGCCGTCCGCGGATACTCAGATGTAGTACATGTATCCGCCTTCGCTGCGCTGCTTCATGTCGACCAAATCCTGCAGCGTGGTTTGCTCCAGCACCGTGAGAATCGCCGTCTTCAGCTTTTCCCACAGTTCCTCCAATCCGTCCTGGACGTCCTCGTCGACAATCGTGAGCGGCCCTTCCAACGTCAGGATCACGTCCTTGACCGTGATCTCCGACTTCGGCTTGGCCAGCATGTAGCCGCCGTATGCGCCGCGCACGCTGCGCACGAAGCCGGCGTTGCGCAAGGGTGCAATCAGTTGCTCGAGGTAGTGCTCGGAGAGGGATTGGCGCTCCGCCACCGACTTGAGCGACACCGGCGCGCTGCCCTCGTGGGTCGCCAGGTCCACCAACAGCATCAGACCGTAGCGGCCCTTCGTCGATATCTTCACGCTCAGTCCTCCTCCGGACGGTAGTAAGTCCGCGGCTCCACGCCCTCCGGCCAATAGTTTTGCTCCACGCGGTGGCCAGGGTAGTCGTGCGGGTACTTGTAGCCCAGCCCGCTGCCCAACTTCTCGGCCCCCGCGTAACCGGTGCCGCGCAGGTGGGCGGGCACCCGCAGGGGAATGCCTGCCCGCACGTCGGCCATCGCCTCGTTGATGGCCACGTACGACGCGTTGGACTTGGGCGCCTTGGCCAGGTACGTGGTCGCCTGCGCCAGCGGAATCCGCCCCTCCGGCATTCCGACGGCCTCCAGCGCGTGCAAGGCGGCGACGGCAAGGGGAAGAGCGTGCGGGTCCGCGTTGCCGATGTCTTCCGACGCCAGAATCACCAACCGGCGGGCGATGAAGCGCGGGTCCTCGCCGGCCTCCAGCATCTTGGCCAGCCACAGCACCGCGGCATCGGCGTCGGAACCTCGCACCGACTTGATGAACGCAGAGATGGTGTCGTAGTGCTCGTCCCCCGCCGTGTCGTACACCACCTGACGCTCCTGGATAGACGCGCGGGCCCCGTCCGCGTCCACCGTCACGCGGCCGTCCGGACCGACCGGCGCTGACAGCACCGCCAGCTCCAGTGCGTTCAGGGCCCGCCGCGCGTCGCCCGCCGCGTAGCGGACGAGGACAGACTCGGCCTCCGGGGTGAGCGTGGCCTGCATCCGCCCCAGTCCCCGCTCGGCATCGGCGAGCGCCCGCCGGATCAGCGTCCGCACATCGTCATCCGGCAAGGGCGACAGCCGAAACACCAGCGAGCGGGAAAGCAGCGCCGCGTTCACCTGGAAGTACGGGTTTTCCGTGGTCGCGCCAATCAGTACCAGCAGCCCCGCCTCCACGTGCGGTAACAGCGCGTCCTGTTGCGCCTTGTTAAACCGGTGGATCTCATCGATGAACAAGACCGTCCGCCGCCGGTACAGCGTGCGCTCCTCGCGGGCCTGTTCCACCACCCGGCGGATGTCGGCAATCCCGGCTGTCACCGCGTTCAGCGTCTCGAAACGCGCCTTCGTCCGGTTGGCGATGACCTGCGCCAGCGTGGTCTTGCCGGAGCCGGGCGGGCCAAACAGGATCACCGACATCAGTCGATCCGCCTCAATCGCCCGCCGCAGCAGCGTCCCGGGACCGACCACTTGCTCTTGGCCGACCAGCTCGTCGAGCGTGCGCGGCCGCATGCGGTACGCCAGCGGAGCCTCGGCGGCCTGTTCTTGCTGGGACCCCCATTCGAACAGGTCCATGCCTCAACCGACCTCCCGCCCCGGGGCCTGACATCGGGCGCCATTTCCTACTATTATGGTCAGCATACGTCTCATTATAGTCCCGCCGAAAAACCGGTCGCAACCGCGCCCCCGACCGCAAGCGAACCGTCACAGGAACTCGGTGACGACGTACGTCCCCGAGTGGGAATACGTCTTCATGCCTTCGAAAATGCCGGCCACTTCTGACAAAGAAACAGTCCGGGTGACCATGCGCCCCGGCGTCAACGTGCCGTCGGCGACCAGCGGCAGCAGTGCCGAAAACCGGTGAGCAGGCATTCCAAACGCGGTCGTGAATTGAATTTCCCGCTTGATCATGTCGTCCACCGGGATCGCGATGAAACCCGCCTCAGCCCGGGTCGTCATGCCAATTTGCAAGTGGCGCCCCCGTTTGCGCAAACTGCGGATGGCATTGACGCAGGTTTGGGCAATGCCGAGGGCATCGACGGCCACGTGGGCGCCGCCGTGCGTCCAGTCCAGCACCGCATGCACCGGATCTTCGGCGCGGCTGTCAATCACGTGCACGGCCCCCATTTGCCTGGCCAGATCCAGGTTGGCCGGGTTGATGTCGACAGCGATGACGCGGGCGCCCAACGCCGAGGCGATGTTCACGGCAGACAGTCCAACGCCGCCGCAGCCGTAAACCACGACCCACTCCCCGGGTGCCACGCTCGCGCGGTCGACCAGACCGTGGAACGCCGTCATGAACCGGCAGCCCAGTGCCGACGCGGAAACAAAGTCGATGGCATCGGGCAAGTGGACCACGTTTCGATCCGCGTGCGGCACGCTGACATACTCCGCATACCCGCCCGGATATGTAATGCCCGGCATCAACATGGAATCGCACAAATGGGAATGACCGGACAGGCACTGGTCGCACGTGCCTTCGCTGCCCGTGAACGGCACCGTCACCCGGTCTCCCCGTTTCAGGCGGGTCACGCGCCGCCCTGTCGCTTCAACCACGCCGGCAAACTCGTGACCCATCACAAGCGGCATGGGCACCCGCGTATCCCCCACCCAGAAGTGCCAATCCGAGCGGCACACGCCGCTTGCCATCACCCGAATCACGACACCATCCTCGTCCGGGATGGGGTCGGGAATGTCCGCGACGCGGAGTTTTTCCACGTCCTCCAGGACCAGCGCCTTCACAGCGTCTCCTCCTCCCGTTCCTTAGCAAAAAAGACGGCACGACCGTGTTCTCGCTGGTCATACCGTCTCTGCTGTTGCGCTCGTCGCGCGCCCCGCGAATGCCGTGAAACCCGACGGTTTTGAACCTGCTCTCGCAGGTGGGTGCCCTGCTCATTCAGGTCGCAAGTCCACCCGGCCGAAGCCGTGAGGCATGTGCCCCTGAACGAGACGCCGGGCTCCCGTTTCATTGGGTGTTGGCTCAAAACGCAATGGGCTCGCACCAACAGCGCAGGGCGCGACGCGTCGTTTGTGTCCTCATGGTATCATCCGAACCGCCGCCTCGCAAGCACAAGCTGCTGGAGCAGGTGTCAAACGCTCCCGCCGCAGGCAACCACGCCGCCGGACCGAAAAACCGCGCCTCACCGCGCCGGCCGCACCGGCGCCGACGGCACAGACGGCCGCTGCGGCTTCAGGGCAATCTGCAGCGTGTCCAGCTGCTCCTGGCTGATCTCCGACGGCGCGCCCATCATCACGTCGGAGCCACTGGCCGTCTTCGGAAACGCAATGACCTCGCGCAGCGACTTGCGGCCGCCCATCAGCATCACCAACCGGTCGACGCCAAACGCGATGCCGCCGTGCGGCGGCGTGCCGTATTCGAACGCGTCGAGCAGGAAGCCGAACTTGTCGCGCGCCTCCTCCGGGGTAAAGCCAAGCACCGCAAACATGCGCTCCTGGATGTCGCGCCGGTAGATGCGCATGCTGCCTGAGGCCAGCTCGTACCCGTTCAGCACCATGTCGTACGCCTGGGCGCGGACGGCGCCGGGATCGGACTCCATCTTGTCGATATCCTCCCAGCGCGGCATCGTGAACGGGTGGTGTTCCGCCATCCAGCGGCCCAGCTCCTCGTCGAAGGCAAACAGCGGGAAGTCGACGACCCACAGGAAACGGTACTCGTCCTCCCGGATAAGGTTCAGCTGCTGGCCGAGCTTGAGGCGGAGCGCACCGAGCGCCTGCAGCACCGTCTTGCGCGGCCCGGCCGCAAGCAGCAACAGGTCGCCGCGTTCGGCGCCCGCAGCCTGGGCCACCGCCTCCAGCTGCGCCGGCGCGAAAAACTTCGCAATCGGCGACTTCAGTCCGTCCTCCTGCAAGGCCACCGGCGCAAACCCTTTGAGGCCAAACCCGGCGGCAAACGCGTTCAGGTCGTCCAGTTGCTTGCGTGTCCAGCCGGCGCACCCCGGCGCGCGGATCGCTTTGACCACGCCGCCTTTGGCCAAGGCGTCCTGGAACACGCGAAACTCCGTCCCCGCCACCAGCGCGCCCACGTCGGCCAGCTCAAGCCCGAAGCGCAGATCGGGCTTGTCGGAGCCGTAGCGCTCCATCGCCTCCCGATAGGTCAGCCGCTGAAACGGCGTCGCCAACTCGACGCCCAGCACCTCGCGGAACACGTGGACGAACATCTCTTCCATTAAGGAAAGCAGGCCATCCATCGGCAAAAACGACGTCTCGATGTCCAACTGCGTGAACTCCGGCTGCCGATCCGCCCGCAAATCCTCATCCCGGAAACACCGGGCAATCTGGTAGTAGCGCTCCAACCCCGCCACCATCAGCAGCTGTTTGAACAGCTGCGGTGACTGCGGCAAGGCGTAGAACGAGCCCGGCTGCAGGCGGCTTGGCACCACGTAGTCGCGGGCCCCTTCCGGCGTGCTCTTGGTGAGGATGGGCGTCTCCACCTCGACGAAGCCATGGCGATCGAGGAAATCGCGGAACGACCGGAACACCCGGTGGCGCAAAGCCAGAACGCTCTGCATCTGCGGACGCCGCAGGTCAAGGTAGCGGTAGCGCAGGCGCACCGCCTCGTCGACGTCCGCGTCGTCCTCGATAGCAAACGGCGGGTGCTTGGCGGCGTTGACCAGCTCGGCGTCCGCCACATCCAACTCAATCTCGCCGGTCGCGATGTTCGGGTTGACGGTGTGCGGGTCCCGCCGGACAACTGCGCCCGCCACCGACACCACGTATTCGCTGCGCAGGCTGTCCGCCAGCTTCATGGCCGCTTCGGGCGTACCCTTCGCCCGGTCGAACACGAGCTGAATCAGGCCCGTGCGGTCGCGCAGGTCCACAAACACGATGCTGCCCAAATCCCGCCGACGCTGCACCCAGCCGGACAGGACCACCCGGGTGCCCGGGGGAACCTGCAAGGTGTCGGCGACCCAGTGGGATCGGACCAGCCGAAGGGGAGTTGCTGTGGTCTCGCTCATCACGCTTGCTCCTTCCTCTCGCCGGACGATTGCCCCGCGACGCGGGCCAATTCGGCCGCCGCGCGGTCGACGGGGAGTTCGGTTTGGGCGCCTGTCGTCAGGTCCTTGACGGTGACGACGCCACGCGTCACTTCCGACTCGCCGAGGACGGCAGCGTAGCGCGCCCTCATGCGGTCGGCCAGCTTGAACTGCGCCTTCAGGCCGCGCCCCTGGTAGTCCCGGTCCGCCACCAGGCCGACCTGCCGGAGCGCCTGCAACAGGCGCGCCGCCGGTAGTTCCGCGCTACTGTCGGCCACGGCGACGAACACGTCCAAGCCCGCCTGGCGGTCGGCAGCCCCGTCTTGCCCCGCCTGCTCCTGGCGGAGCAGGATCGCCCGCTCCATGCCGACGGCAAACCCGATGCCCGGAACGTCCGGCCCGCCCAGCTCCGCCACCAGCCGGTTGTAACGGCCGCCGCCGCCCACCGTCCCGAAGCCGGCGGACGTCACCTCCCACGCGGTGCGCGTGTAGTAGTCGAGGCCACGCACCAGTCGCTCGTTGATGACGTAGGGCACGCCGAGCGCGTCGAGGTGCGCCCGCACGCCCGACAGGTGCGTTTCGCACGCTTCGCACAAGCTCTTCAGGACGGTCGGCGCGCCGGCCCGCTCCAACACCGCCGGGCAGCCGCGCTTGCAGTCGAAGATGCGCAGCGGGTTTTTCTCCAGGCGACTGCGGCAGTCGTCGCACAGCTCCGCAGCGTACGGGCGCAGCGCCTCCAGCATGCGCTCCCGGTGGCGCGGCCGGCAGTCAGGACAACCAACGCTGTTCAACTCCACCACCAGCCCGCGCAGGCCGAAGTTCGTGAGGGTATCCACGTTGAGCGCGATGACCTCGGCATCAATCGCAGGTCCGTCCGAGCCGAGCACCTCGCAGCCGTACTGGTGAAACTGCCGCTCCCGCCCCTTCTGCGGCTTTTCGTAGCGGAACATCGGGCCGATGTAGTAAAGCTTGGCGACGCCGGTCTGCCCGTACAGCTTGTTCTCGACGAAGGCGCGAATCACCCCGGCTGTACCCTCGGGGCGGAGGGTGACGCTGCGCCCGGCGCGATCGGTAAACGTGTACATCTCCTTCTGCACGATGTCGGTGGTCTCGCCGACGCCCCGCTCGAACACCTCCGTATGTTCGAACACCGGCGTCCGAATCTCCCGGTACCCGTAGCGGGCGAACACCTCCCGGGCGACTCGCTCCAACTCCTGCCACCTTTCCACAGAGCCGGGCAGAATATCCGACGTCCCGCGCGGACGTTGCACATGCATGGGACCCACCTCCTGTCCTTGCGCTCCAGCGGTTCCGCGGTGCGGCGGGCACGGGTTCGCGCGCCGCGCGGGCCGCCATGGGCCAGCCGCATCATCTCTATGGCGCACGCATGAAAAAACGCCTCCGCCCGCTGTCCGAACGGACAGGGACGGAAGCGTCAACTCCGCGGTGCCACCCTGCTTGAGGGAACCGCTCGCCCGTCGATCCTGCTCACCAGACCTCAGTCGACCCGGCAGGGACGCAGCAGGCACAGCCGACAGGCCACTGGTTGCACGTCGTCCACACAGGACTCGTCCGGCGGGGCTCCACTCCACCTCGGGCGCGTAACGGGCGCACGCCGCCCGCGCTTTGGATCGATCCGCCCGCCGGACGCGGCATGGACGTTCGCTCGTTCACGCGGGTTCTGTGGGGATGTCGCGACAAACCGGTTCTCGAACCTGCTCCCAGCCAAGGCAGGTCTCTCTGGGCGAGACGCCGGCCTGCCCATGTTCCCCGTCATCGAATCGGTATCCAATTCGCCGCGAATTATACCCGGACGAACGGTGAAAGTCAAACGGCCTCGGCAGCACGCCGCCGGCGCTCATGCATCCGCTGGAGTCCGCGCGAGCGAAGGACGGTGAACCTCCCCTGCTGGCGGACGGCGGCTGTCTCACCGCGCCGCCTGCCCTGCCGCGGCCTGGCGAATCTTCGCCATCAAGGCTTCGCTTTGATCCTTCGGCAAGGAGGTGTGCAACACCCACAGCAGCTGGTGCGGGGTGTCTTTCCACACCACCAGCGACGGGCCGGTGGAGGGAGACGACTGCTTCACCGCAGCCGCGTACGGATTTATCGCGTTCGCCAACGGCATCTCCACCACCTGTGCGGATACGCCGGGATGGCTGCGCGAGCGGTAGTCAAAGACGGCGTACTCGGACCGGCTTTGTTCGTTCCAGAACACCTGGCTGCCCACTCCGGTGCCGACGTACGCGGTGCCCAACGACGGTACGATGGGCTGGAACGACACGTTGCCAGCCGCCTCCTGCAGCGTGCCCGCTGTGTATCGTTGCGACCACTGCACCGCTGCCGGACGGTTCAGTTTCTCCGCACACGCCAGCAGCCTCTGCGACCAATGGTCGTACGGCACGCTTAGGAAATACACGACGTGGTTGCGGACGAATCCCACCCAACTCGGCCACCCGTCTGACACGTAGTACGTCTGCCCGTGCACCCGCATCGGGCGCCCTTTGGAGTCGAGATGGACTGTACTTCCGGGGCTGATATGCATATGGTATGTGCTTCCCCCCGCCCAGAGGGTCGATGAGCTTCGCGGGGAGACCGCAGGCGCTGCTGCACTTCCCAGCACCTGCACCGCGACGACCGCCTCACCCGGATACTCGCGGACGTCGATGACCTGCGGTCCCGTGTACGGCCGAACCGCGGGGTTCCGGTACTGCGCTTCGAAACTCTTAAATACGGGTGCATCTCCGCGCCGCTCCCAGATGACGCCGGAAGCAACCAACTTGTACCCGGACGGGACGCTCTCGGGCAGCACCGGCTGAAACGGCAGGACGTTGCCCGTGTACGGGTCCTTCGGACTCTCCGGCCCGGCCGCCGCGGCGCCTTGCCCGCCCGGCCCTGCCGCTGCTTTGTCGTGTACGGACCAGGCGGATGGCAATGCCCTCACCGTCGCCCACGCCAGCGCTCCCGCGCCGACAATGCACAGGGCCGCCATCGCCCCATTCGCCACGTGCCGCCGAACGGAGGTCGACACCGATGAGCGGACGCCGCGCTCCCCGTGAACCCGCCGCCCGTCCGCCCTCATGCGACCGCCTCGCCAGATACCCGCACGGCGAACGCGCGCGCCGCCCGGGAGAACGGGTGCCTCCGCATGGGAGAGACCCGGGATGGCGGGCGTGTCAAACTCCATCTCCGCCGCTATGCGTTGGAACAGGCAGGCCTTGAACGCCTCCTTATCGACGCTGTGGGAGCGGAAACCGTGCGCCGCCAGCCGGATGTGGTCCGACCATTCCTGTTCGAATCGGGTCATTGCTCGACACCCCTTCCCTGCCGGAATACCCGCGATCCTCGCCGCTCTGCCCTTCCGCCGCAGGCGGCGTCTCGCCGTCGAATGCCCCGGCGTCCTGCAGGCGCCGCTGCAGCAGCTTCCGGCCGCGCAGCAGACGGACGCGCACCGTGCCCGGCCGGATCCCCATCGCCGCGGCAATGTCCTCGGTCGCCATGCCGTCCACGTAGAACAGGTACACCGGCGTCCGGTATCGTTCCGGCAGCGCCATCACCGCCGCCACCCAGCGCTGTTCCCATGCCCGCAGGAAATCTGTCTCCGCGCTCGCGCTCACGCCCGCCGGTACCTCGGACGTGACGTGCTCCCGCCGGGTCTTTCGCAGCAGCGACCGGCTCTCGTTGAGGACAATCCGCATCAGCCACGGCAGAACGTACTCGTCCGACTGGAGCCGGTCCATGGCCCGAAACGCCTTTAAAAACGCCTCCTGGACCACATCCTCAGCCGTGGGCCAGTCACGCACGTAGATGAACGCAAGGCGTGTCAGCCGGTCGACGTACTGATCCACCCACTGCTCCATCCGCCGGAGTCGCACGGCAGGCTCGCCCGCACCGGCTTGCCGGTTCTCCCGCCAGCTTGGCCGGCGTTCCTCGGGACTCCCGCTGTCGCCGTCGCCATCCATCGCCTTCACCCCACCTCCCGTTGATCTCGCCCCTATAACGCAGCCCGGCGGACACATGTTACACGGCGATCACAAGCATCGTTGAGAACACTGCCGATGCGTTCGTGCGGACGACTGAGAAGGCCTCAAGGGGTTTCCTGCTCCAAGTGTCTCTCCCGGCGCAGCAGGAACGTGTAGTACGCCACGTAGTAGGTGATGAGGGCGAAGAACACGCCCGCCGTCAGCGGTTCGTGCAGGTAGGTGGCCTGCTCGGAAGCGCCAGCCCCCGGCCCTGTCGGCGTGCCGACCGCTGTATCCAGCCCGTAAAGACGCCAGGCGACCCGCGCCACCAACAGGATGAGAAGGACGATGCCAATCCAGGGATGAGGGCGGTAGTACCAGCCATCGTCGCGGCGGTCGAAAGACGTCGTGCGCATGGCGTAGTACGCCAGCACGCCGCCCAACGCCACGCCCAGCGCGTCGTACAGATACACCATCGGATGGGTAAAGCCAATGGCGACCATCATCACGCCGATCACACTCAACATCACCATCCGGGTGACCATCCGCCGCCGCACAAATTTTTGAAACCCGATGGTCCGCTGCATTCGCCGGTACAGACCGAGCCCCACCAGCAGCGCGACCACCACAATCGACGTCAAATGGGTATTCATCAAGACCCTCCCTGCACCGCTGTCCATTTTCGTCAGCAGCATACCACACCATTGGCCCGATCCCGGAGCAGACCCTCACGGTTTGCGGCGGCAGGCGACGGGTCACCCGAACACCGACAGCACCACCGCCACCGCCGCGACGTACGCCGCCAAGTTGGCCAGCATCCAGCGGTCCTGCACCAACAGCCGCTCTGGCTGGCCGCCTTCGCCCGCCTTCAGCAGCCGGTGCTCGTACCGGAACACGCCGTACACCACAAACGGGATGGTCGCCATCAGATGACGGGAGTGTCCCGACGCGAACGTGAACATGGCGTACATCATGATGGTGGCCGCCGCGCTCACATGGCTGATCTGGTCCAACAGCTCGGGCGTGTACTGCGGCAGCACCGCCCGCGGCGCGCACCCGCCGAGCCGCCACAGCTCGTGCTCGGCCCGTGGTTTCCCGGCCGCCATGAACAAGGACAGCATCATGGCGCAGACGAGAAACCACGGCGTGAGCGGGACGCCGGTGGCAAAACCACCCGCCGCCGCGCGGATCACGAAGCCCGCCGCGATGGCCATCACGTCGATGATCACGATGTGCTTCAACCACCGCGAGTACAGGCCGTTCAAAAGGAGGTACGCGGCGAGCGCAAGCCCGAACCGCCTGTCCAACGCGAAGCCCGCCGCCAGCGCCGTCGCCAACGTCAGTGCCGCCAGCCGCACGGCCGCCGCCACCGCCAACCGCCCGGACGCCACCGGTCGGTACCGCTTGTCCGGGTGAAGACGATCCGCCTCCCGGTCCGCCACGTCGTTCAGGATGTACACCCCGCTTGAGGCAAGGGCAAACAAGCCGGCGCCCGCCACCGTCCTCCCGACCGCCGAAAGGGAGACGTGCGGCACTGAGTAGACGAGGGCGGCGAGGACAAACAGGCTTTGTCGTCAGCGTCACCCACCTTGACCATCAGGAACTGGATGCGGTCGGCGCGCAGGCAACCCACGCAGAACACCGCCAGGGCCGGCGCCTCAAACCACGTCCACTGCACGCCGAACCCGCCCAGCTGCATGTCGTACGCGTAGTAGGTCGGAAAGGTGGTCCAGGACACCCACACCTGGCGCCACCAGGGCAGGCCGCGCAGTGCGGGCGGGGTGTTGGGGGTGAGGATGAGATCGCGCAATGAACCTTGGCCGGGAAACACCACGTGCCCGAGGATCGTTACCCGGAACGGGTACACGGGATTCCCGTACACCTGCCAGGTGTGCAGGTACCAGTACGCGCCAAGCGCCAGGACGGATACGGCGAACAGGGCGGCACACCACCCGGCCATGCGCCAAGCCGCGCGGCGCCGGCAGACCTCCCGTGCAGCCCGCACCGCCATCAGACACCCCAACACAGCCACGTCCAGGAGACCGCTCGACTTGATGCCCAGCGCCAGGCCGCCCGCGATGCCGGCCAGCAAGGCGTACCGGGCATCGAGACCGCAGTCGGGTTGATCTCGCACAAACCGCAGAGCGAAGTGGTAGCTGGCCAAAAGGGCGGACGCGAACGCCAGGTCGGTGTAGTCCGTCGTGGCCTGCAGGAACACTGTGGGGGTCGCCGCGAACAGCGCGCCCGCCATCAGCGCGCCTCGCGCGTCCAGCCCGTACAGCCGTCCGCACGCCATCGTCGCGGCGATGCCCAGGCAGCCGAACACCCACTGGCCGAAGTGGACCCAGCGGTCGCTGTGCCTCGCCAAGTACAGCCAGGCGTACAGCAGCTCGGCGTTTTTCGGGAACACGTTGGCCCACATCGACGCCGCCGCGTCCACCACCCGGTGGGCGTGTACCCACGCCGCGACCGACACCAGGTTTTACGCCAATTCGTCGTACGCGTAGGGAGGCAACAGCCACGCCACAAAGGCGGCGAGCAACCACACCGCCCCAAGCAGTGTACCGGCGGCGAGCGCCACCCCGTCCAGCCGCCACTCCCGCGCCCGCCACGGCACTGGCGTGGCACCTGCACCTGGGCTTGGACCCGATCCATCGGCACCATCCAGGCTTGCCGCCCGACGGCCCGCGCCCAGCCTCCGCTGGAATGCGAAAGCTGCCGCCAGCGACGCCATGCCGGCCGCCAAGGCCAACACGGTCTCGACCGTCAGCGACGCAAATACCACCCCGGCCGTCCACACCGCGACGACGACGCCGGTCACGACGAGCAGCATCCAGGCCAGCACCTGATCCCACCGCCCCGGCAGGCGCAGGCTCCGCGTGAAGCCCGCGGCGCTCGCGGCGATGAACAGGGTGGCAGCCATCCATGTTACGAGGTGCATCCTGTCCGTCCTTTCGAAAATCTGGGCGCCTTGGTCACTCGTTCGTATATACGCCGGAAAGACCGGATGCGGCTGGAGCAAAGCAAACCGGTGCTGGACGCGTTTTTGGCATGGCTTCGTGCGCAGAGCGAGCAGGTACTGCCCAAGAGTGCGCTTGGACAGGCGGTG
>JADGIC010000213.1 GCA_019683615.1 Alicyclobacillaceae bacterium
GAATTCCTCTCAAAAACAATGAACGCCCGTAAATCGGGCGCGAAATGTGGGAAAGAACATCATACTCGAACAAAATTAGTTTACATAATATATATTATCGGACGTTTTGAGGAACCGGACGGCGGCTCGGTCAGACGCGTCGGCACGCCAGTCCGCCCCAGTGTCGGTGTCACCGAGTTCCCCGCCGACAGCGAGCACCTCGAGCTGCTGCCGGCGCCTGTCGCCGTGGCGGACGAAACGTGTGTACCGCGGCATGGACTGATGACTTTCCCCGTACTGGCATCTCTCTCGTGTCACCCGGCTATCCGGCCAGCTCGTCTCTTTACACCCCGTAGGCACAACGGTTACCATCTTCGTATGACATAACTTTTGATAGTCAAATCATTTTCACACGGCGATTTCATCCCATTATCTTCATGTTCATCTGAGGTGAATCGCATGCCGGTTGCCGTCACGCAGGACTCGCCGGCCGATGCTCGCGCCGGTTGGCGGGTGCTTTCGGTCACCAGCCTCGGCGTGTTATTGGTGCTGGTGAATATGGGAACGTTGAACGTCGGCCTTCCCGCCGTGGCCTCCTACTTTCATGCGAACCCGGAGCAGGCTCGTTGGATACTGCTCGCCTATATGGTCGTAAACACCGTGCTGATCCTGGTGTTCGGCCAGTTTGCCGACATTTTTGGCCGCCGCCGGCTGTATTTGGCCGGCTTGGCGGCGTTCACGCTGATGAGCCTGATGACAGGTATGGCACCGAATGTAAACACATTGATTGTCATGCGGGCGCTGCAAGCAGCCGGAGGAGCGATGGTCATCACCAACACAACAGCGCTGATCACAGACGCCTTTCCGCCTCAGAGGCTGGGCCAGGCGCTGGGCATCAACGTCTTGGTCGCGTCAGCGGCACAACTGCTCGGGCCGGTGGTCGGCGGTTTTCTGGCCGTTCACGCCGGATGGAGGTGGATTTTTTGGTTTAACGTCCCGTTTGGATTGATGGGCTTGGCGTGGGGGTGGATGCAGTTGAAACCCTCCGCGCCTGCTGTCCGGGCACCCGGAGAGCGGGTGGACCTGTTGGGCGGTCTGTGGGCGTTCTTGGCGCTGGGAGGTCTCATCACCGCCCTCTCGCCCGGAAGTCAGGGCTTGTTGCCGGCCATCGGTTGGGTGTCGTTTGCCGTGTTCCTCCCGGTCTTTTGGCTCTGGGAGCGGCGCGCTTCGTCGCCTCTGCTCGACCTCGGTTTGTTTCACGACCGGGCGTACACCATGGCGAACGTGGCCACCTTCTTAAATTCGTTCGCCCGTTCGTCCTTGGCCCTGCTGATGGGTTTGTTCTTTCAGTGTGTCAACCGCCAGGACGCCTTTCACGCAGGCATGGATGTGCTCCCGGTAACGTTCGGCATGCTGGTGTCCTCACCGCTGGCGGGCCGCCTCACCACGCGTATCCCCGCGCGCGTAATTGCGACGGCAGGCTTGGTGCTGGTCCTGGCCGGGTTGATGGTCGTGTGGACCGGGCTGCGCCCAGGCGTTGCGATCGCGTGGATGGCCGCGGGTCTGTTCCTGACCGGATTCGGTTCCGGAACGTTCCTGACGCCAAACACCACCGCCATCATGACCCGCGTGCCGCCGAACCGCCGCGGCATCGCCAACGGGCTGCGGTCCATGTTGAACAACATGGGCCAGGCGCTCAGCGCCGCCGCGACACTGTGGGCGGTATCGCTGCCACTTCCAGCCAGGCTGAAAGGAGCGGTCTACGCTGGCTCCGCCGCTCACCTGCGCGACGGGGACGCCGCCGTCCTGATATTCGGGTTTCGCGCTGCTGTCGCGCTCTTGATGGCTGCCACAGTACTCGGCATCGCCGCCTCGTTGCTGCGGGGCCACCCAACTGCCGGACAGCCGGACAGCCAATGAGCGCAGCGGTGTTTGCGACCGCCGGGCCGTGCGGGAAGAAACTGTACCTACCAGGTGTACGGGGAGTACGGGTATCCGCCGTAAGGCGGGTAATACGGATAAGGAGGCCTCGCGGCGGCGGCCCCAAACAGGCTGCCGGCTGCAAATGACGCAATGACGGCAAACGGGAAGAACAGCGGGCCAAACACCACCGGTTCAGCCGCAGGCCGACTGTCAGCCCCGCGCGGGACTTGCCACACAGCCGTCTCACCTGCAACCGCGGCGTGGCCACTGGCAAGGACCGGATCGCCAAACGGCATCAGGTAGAGCCCCTTCTTCGTCACCTTCACCAACAGCCCGTGGTACACCCAGCCGCTGATATGCCGCAGCACGATAGGCTGATGCAAAAGCCGCAGCGCGAGATTGTACATTTTCTTCCACATGGTGGAATCCCCCTTGCACGCGCCGTCATTGGCGTGCGTTCGGGATTACCATATGGCACACTCGCCCTTGGCGTCTGGGGCATTCACCCAAATTTCGCGACAGCTGCCCTGTTCGGCGCCAGGAGTACAATAGGGTCTGCTGAACGGTTCACGAGTTCGCCAGCGCAGGTGAAGTTAGGGCCTGTTGGAGCCACGTAAGAACAAGGTACAGAAGAAGGCGGAGTCTGCGCTCCAAGTTCATCACTAGCAGTT
>JADGIC010000214.1 GCA_019683615.1 Alicyclobacillaceae bacterium
CCCGTTTGCAGGCTCACGTCGTGCCACAGGTGAACGTGGACCAGTTGTGCATTCGGTTACGGAGGGTTCTCGATGTGGTACACAGTGGTGGGAGTCCGCTTCAAGCCGGCGGGTAAAATATATTATTTTGATCCCGGGGATTACCCCGTGGAGTTACACGATCACGTGATTGTGGAGACGGCCAGAGGCGTCGAGTACGGGGAAGTGGTGGTTGGCCGGCGACAGGTCGCGGAGTCGGACGTGGTTTTACCGCTGAAACAGATTATCCGCATTGCCACCGGGGAGGATGCCGACACGGTGGCGGACAACCGGCGGCGAGCGAGGGAGTCGATGCAGGTCTTCCGCGACAAGGTGGCTGCCCACAACTTGGAGATGAAGCTGGTCGATGCGGAGTACACGTTTGACCGGAACAAGCTGATTTTCTATTTCACCGCAGAGGGCCGCGTCGATTTTCGCGAATTGGTCAAGGACCTGGCTTCCGTGTTTCGGGTGCGTATCGAGTTGCGCCAGATTGGGGTAAGGGACGAGGCCAAGATTCTGGGCGGAATTGGCCCATGCGGGCGGCTGCTGTGTTGCAGCACCTGGATGGGGGAGTTTGACCCTGTCTCCATCCGCATGGCGAAAGATCAGAGTCTGTCGCTGAACCCGACGAAGATCTCGGGGTTGTGCGGCCGCTTGATGTGCTGCTTGAAGTTTGAGAACGACAGTTATCAGGACCAGAGCGCCGCGCTGTGAGCCGGGCCGGTGGATCGGCGGTGCCCTTGAGGTTGGGGCGCGGCGCGGTTCTGGAATCAGGGTGACAGGATGGACAAACAGTCGCTCTTTGTTCAGGTGGCCAACTTGGAGGAGCGCATCGGCGAGTTGTACGTGGAGCTGGGGGCGCTGAAGCAAAAGATCGTTGAGCTGCTTGAAGAAAATCAACGCCTGCTGCGCGAGAATGAGTTTTTGTCAGAATCGCTGAAAGCCGGCGGCAATCCGGACATCGGCGTGGGGATGGGCAATTTGAAGCGTATCTACGACGAAGGGTTTCACATCTGCAGCATGCGCTACGGCAGTTTGCGGACGGAAGGCGAGTGCCTGTTCTGCCTTTCGTTCATCAACCGCTAAGGTAACGGGCCCGGCCCGACGAGGGTGAACAGGCGTGGATGTACGAGCCAGTTTCAATGCAGGCGGCTCAGCCCGGCTGTACGTGTGCAGTACGCCCATTGGCAACCTCGACGACGTCACCAATCGCTTGTTGGAGACTCTGCGCACGGTCGACGTGGTGGCTGCGGAAGACACCCGCCACACCCGGAAGCTGTTGAGCCGGTTTGACATTCATCCCCCGCGTTTGGTCAGTTTTCACGAACACAACCAGCGCCAGCGCGTGGACGATTTTGTCCGCTGGTGGGCGGACGGCAAGTCGATTGCCTTGGTGTCGGATGCGGGCACGCCGCTGTTGTCGGATCCAGGGCAACTGGCTGTCGAAGCCGCCCTTGTCGAGCGGGTGCCGGTGGTACCGGTGCCGGGCGCGAGTGCCGTTCTGGCCGCCTTGGTCGCGAGCGGACTGCCTGTGCAGCCGTTCACGTTTTTGGGATTCCTGCCGCGCGATGAGCGCCAATCGGAGGCGGTGTTGCAGGCGTTCCGAAGCGTGCCTTGCACACTTGTGTTGTACGAGGCCCCGCACCGTCTCCTCCGCACTCTGCAGCGCGTTCGCTCGGTGCTTTCCAACCGCCGGGCGGTGCTGGCCAAAGAGTTGACCAAGGTGCACGAGACGTTCGTGTACGGCGATTTGGACGAGTTGTGCCAGTGGGCCGCGGCGCAGACACTTCGCGGTGAGTACGTGCTGGTGATAGGCCCGCCCGCCTTCGTGCCGGCGTCTGAGGACGACGCGGCCGGCGCGGCAGCGGATGCCCTGAGTCTGGCGGTGCGGCGGGCGCGGCAGGCGATGGCAGGCGGGATGTCCCGCAAAGAAGCCGTGCGCCAAGCTGCAGAAGAGACTGGTTGCCGCCGCAACGACGTGTACCGGGCGCTGCTGGCGGCAGACGGCCCGGCGCCGTGACGGTCGCCTGTCCAGCCTGGTTGCCCCCGCGAGCAACCAGGTTGGACGCAGATGGCGCCGCCAGGCAAACCGACCGGTTGCCGCCGCACCGCCCGGAAGGGATTGCCAAGCAGGCGGGCGTTCGGCTGCAGCGGGTTGCGCGGTGTCAGGAACTCATTTCGGCGATGCAGGTCGGACAAATGTTCTTGCCTTTGAAATGTTTGATGTCATCCGCCTGGCCACAGAAGATGCAGGCGGGTTCGTACTTTTTCAGGATGATGCGGTCACCGTCGACGTAAATTTCGAGCGCGTCCTTTTCCCCGATGCCCAACGTCCTGCGCAGTTCGATGGGGATAACCACCCGTCCCAATTCGTCCACCTTGCGAACGATGCCAGTCGACTTCACTGTACAGCACCCCCTGTAAGATTTTTACAAATCTGTAATTCTGGATTGAACAAATGATGTGTTTCTTGTTTTGCATGTTGGTGGTTCAGGGAGTCCCTATCAT
>JADGIC010000044.1 GCA_019683615.1 Alicyclobacillaceae bacterium
CTTCAAGTCCAGGAGGGGTTTTTCTTATGCCACCTGCCGCAGTCTCAGGGCAAGGATTTTGGCTCGCGGGAGCGAAACTGATGCAGAAGGGCGTCATACTCTCCGACCTGATGACCTGTTTCATGCCATCTGTTACATCTATTAAAAGCGCCCATCTATTAAAAGCGCCTATCAACATGACGGAACGGAGGTTCGACATTGACACGCAAAAGTAGAACGCTCACCTTTGTGCTCTCCTGGCTTCCGGGACTCGGCCATCTGTACCTTGGACTTAACAAGCGGGGATTACAGTTCATGGGCGCGTTCTTCGCCTGCATCATCTTGAATCCGCTGCTGCCGTTCGTGTTTCCGTTCGTACTGGCAATTCTCTGGTTCTGCTGTCTGTTCGATGCACTGCAAAAAGTGGCTGTAGTGAATGAAATGGCGTCACGACAGGGCAGTTCGCCCATCTCTGAGCAACCGGACGGCTCGCGGGCAGAAGCTGGTTCCAATACATCGGATTTGGACCAAACGATTCTGTCCTGGCAGGCCTTGAAGGAACACAACCCTGTGAATCCTGCATGGATTGGCGGTGTCTATACTGTCGTGGGTCTGTTGGCACTCATGAAAGACCTTGCCCCGAACGTCTGGGAGACGCTGGTCAGCATCCACATCGGAAGTATCCTGTTCGCGGTGGCATTGATTGGGTTCGGTCTCTGGTTGATTCGTACGTACGTGAAGAAGGGCTGACACCAACCAGGCAAAGTGAATGGGGGAAGATCGATGCGAACGTCAAGCATCGGCATCTTGACGAGCGCCTTGACCTTTATCGCGATCGGCGTCGTCATCGTCTTGCATGTCATGGGTTTGGTTTCCTTCGGCGTTTTGAAGTACTTATGGCCGATCCTGCTCATCGCGTTCGGCATTGAGATGATCTGGGGATACTTGACCCATCGCGGCCGGCTGAGCGTGTGGAGCCTGGTTCTGATTGTGTTGGTGGCCTTACTGAGTATCGTCGAATCTGCAGCCCCATGGCGACGGTTACCACTATACTTTGGTCCAAGTTACCTGGTACCCGTCAATGGCCATGTCCACGTGGGAGGGGGAGTCAAAAAGGTCCGCATCGAGGTGACAAACGCCCAGGTGACCGTCACTGGGACCACTGGCTCAGAGGTGGCCTACGATGGCAAGTTGGACGTTGGGGCTTCTTCACAGTCGGAGGCGGAACGACAAATTGAATCCCGCTGGTCAGTCCACCGAGTGGGCGATGTACTGGAGATGCGCTTGGATGCGGCAGCGCCTTTCGGTTTCCGGTGGGCCTGGACAGATATGCGACCCTACCTGAACGTGCAAGTCCCCAACGCGTTGTCGGCAGAGGTGGTAATATCGAATGGTTCTGTGCAAGTCGCGCAATTGCAGGCGTCCAGCGATGTTCACACCAACAATGGCGCGATCGATGTGGAGGACATTCGAGGGGACGTCAACGTGACAACCAACAACGGCGCGGTGTCGCTGAAGCATATCACCGGCCGTGTCGACGCGCACACAACAAATGGAATGATTCGTGGAGCGTCCCAAATCGGCGGAGATTGGACGTGTTCCACGACGAACGGCGCGATTCAGTTGACGGTTCCTCCCGGCACAAACGCGACGGTGGATGCTCATACCGGAAACGGAAGTATTGGCGGTGATGTGTCCTGGACTTTTGACTCCAGGCAACACGGCAAGTCAGTGCTTGGCTCAGGGGACTATCACGTGTACCTCAGCACGACGAATGGCCGCATAGCGGTCGACGAAAATCAGTAAGTAATGCGGCGGACGTTGCGAAACCGCCTGCGTCCGCTTGCCGAGGGGGCGGTGGATTGAGGCTGCGGGACTTGTTGTACGACTTTGCCCGCCTCCTGTCGCTAGCGTGCCTCGGGCTGTGCCTTTTCGGGCTGGTGGTTGTGCTCGCGCTTGCGAGCCGCGGGCTGCCTGTGCCTTGGGGAGATTTCGGGTACGGGTGCATGTTGGCGGTGTTGGCGCTGAGCCTGGGAATGGTCTGGGAACTGCGGGCGCGCCGTCCTCTGGCGCGCGATCTCGCCGCCAGGCGGCAGGTGCTGGCCGGCGGTGGCGGTGCCCTTGCCGCGATGCGGTTGGCGGGCACGCGTGAGCAGCGGGCCTGGGCCGCTCTGGTCAACGCCGAACACGCCCGCGGTCTGCGGGAGGTGCAGGAACGTGAGCGCCAGAAGCAGTTTTACGAAGCGTTTCTCACCCGCTTTGCGCACCAGATGAAGACCCCGTTGTCGGTCATCAGTCTGCTGCTCGTGGAGCTGCGGGAAGCGGCGCACAAAGGGGATGCGGGCACGGTGTTGGCGCTTCTCGACAGCCTGACGGAGGAAAAGGAGCGCTTGTACGAGAGCATCGACCTCATCCTGCAGACTGCACGTGTCGCCTCGTTTCGCTTTGACGCCCGGGTGGAACGGGTGGACGTGGTGTCGGTGGTGCGCGAGGTGGTCAACGAACACAAGTCGGCTTGGATTCGCCGCCGGCTGTATCCCCGCATCGATGCCGGGGAGGCGGCTGTGTACGCGCACACGGACAGGAAATGGCTGCGGTTCATCTGCGAGCAGTTGGTGCGCAATGCCTTGCAGTACGGAGTGGCGCCCGGAGCCGACGAGGGCGCCCCGTTCGTCATTCGCGTCCGCCGGCGAGATGACGATGTGTTGATCGAATTTCGCGACGAGGGCATCGGCATCCCGGAGGCGGACCTGCCGCGCATTTTCCAGCCGTTTTTCACAGGTGCCAACGGTCGCGTTCACTCCCGCGCCACCGGGATGGGCCTGTACTTGGTGAAGGAGGTGTGCGCCCACCTCGGCCACGACATCTCGGTCGCATCCAGCCCCGGGCATGGCACCACCTTCACCTTGACACTGCACGCCTCGCGCCACCTCGCGCCTGCCGTCAGCACTGACAACCTTACAAGTTTGTAAGACGATGCGCGCATTTGTAAGCTTTCCGTGCGGGTGTGGGCGCGCCGCATCTGGCAGACTGGAGGTGAGCCAAAGGAGGTCGGCGCGATGCACGTGTTGCAGGTGCATCATTTGACGAAAGTGTACCAAGGCGGACGCGGGCAAGTGGCGGTCAAGGCACTCGACGGTATTGCCCTGTCGGTCGCCAAGGGAGAGTTTGTCACCATCATGGGGCCTTCGGGCAGCGGCAAGACCACCCTGTTGAACATCCTCGCCGGCTTGGACAGGCAGACGGGCGGCGAGTGCTGGATTGACGGTCGCGAGCTGTCGGCGATGACGAACGAGGACTTGGCGCTGTTTCGGCGGCGCAAACTGGGGTTTGTCTTCCAGGATTTCAACCTGCTCGACACGCTGACGCTGGCAGAAAACGTCGCCCTGCCGTTGGCGCTGGACGGCATGCGAGGGGCTGAACTGGCCGAGCGCGTCCAGCGGGTGATGAGCGACCTCGGCCTTGCCGCCGTGATGAACAAGTACCCGTTTGAGGTGTCCGGGGGCCAGCAGCAGCGCGCCGCGGTCGCGCGCGCCGTGGTCCACGAACCGGCGCTGCTCCTGGCGGATGAGCCGACCGGAAACCTCGATTCCGCATCCGCACAAACCCTGTTGGAGCTGTTTCAGGCCCTGAACGAGCGGCGGCAGGCGACGCTGCTGATGGTCACGCACGATCCGTTCGCGGCCAGCTACGCGCACCGGGTCGTGTTCATCAAAGACGGCCGCGTCCACAGCGAACTGGGCCGGGCCAGCGGCCGTGACGCATTCTTTCAGGACATCCTGAGCGGGCTGGCGGTGCTGGAGGGGGCCCGGGCATGAGTTGGTTTGGCCTGTTGTTCAAGAACAGTCTTCGCACGAGCCACCGCTACACAGGCTGCTTCCTGGCGAGCGCGCTGGCGGTCGCGGTCTACGTGCTGTTCGCCTGTTTTGTCGAGAATCCGAGCGTTGCGCACGGCCCGATGCCCGGAGACGTGCGCGGCATCTTGCGCCTGTGCCAGGGGATTGTCATCGTGTTTTCCGCGTTCTTCGTCGTCTTCTTCCACGCCGCGTTGCTGCGGCTGCAGAGCCGCGAGTTCGGACTGCTGATGGTGCTTGGGGTGCGTCCGCGCCAGGCGGGGCTGCTGGTGTTCGCCGAGAGCCTGTTGCTGGGCACGGCGGCGATGGGCGTGGGCGGTTGCATCGGGCTCTTGTTTCTGCGCCTGTTCCTGCTCGCCATCACGTCGGTGCTCTCTCTGCCCGCCGTGCCGTTTGTAATTCCCGGCGGCGCGCTGTCGAGCGCCTTGATCTGGTTCGGGCTGCTGTTTGTCGCCGATGGCCTCTGGCAAGCGCTGCGCACGGCGCGGCGGATGCCGCGGGCGCTCATCCTCGGCGGGCGCGTTCGCCAGACGGAGCCGCGGCCCTCGCCGATGAAGGTCGCGCTGGCGCTCGTTTTGATCGCCGCCGCCTACACACTGGCCATTGGCTTCAGCCATGCTGTCCTCGTGACCATGGTGCCGATACTGGTGTTGGTGGTCACGGGCACGCTGCTGTTGTTCAGCGAGGTTTCGGTGTACGTCCTGCGCCGCTTGCGCCGGCTGACGGCTCGTGGTGTGACCTGGTTGACGGCCGCTCGCCTCGCGCACAGGATACGCGATCACGCCCGGGTGCTCACGGTCATCACCATTTTGTCGGCCATCGTCATGACCGCGATGGGGGTGGCGGTCAACCTCGTGCAGCTGAACACATCCAACTCCGAACGCCTCGCTCCGTTTGCGGTACAGGTGACCGCGTCGGCCGACGCGAGGGATGTGCTCTCTCGCACCGATGTCTCGCGTTGGCGGCGGACGGGATTGGATGTCTTGCAATTGGTGCAGGTGCCCGTGCTCGCGGCGCAGGTCGGCGCCGTGGACGCGGGCGGATCGCCAACGGGAAGGCAAACGTCCCGGAACACCAGCGGCGTGGCGGCGATGGTGCTCTCGGAGTCCGGCTACCGTCGACTGCGCCAGGCGGTCCTGAAGACCCATCCGCGGTTGGCGTCGACGCTGCCCGCACTTGCCCTGACCGGCGACGAGGCTGAGTGGCTGGCGCCGTACCCGTACGTCGTGCCCCGGATGTTCAGCAACGGGCGCGCCGCGGTCGTTGTGGGCGGGAAGCGGTATACGGTGCGCATCCAGGGGCAGAGCGACGCCCGCGTCTGGAATGAGCAGCAGCGGATGGACTGGGTGCTCGTCGTGGCGGACACGCGCTTTGCGTCGTGGTCGGCAGAGGCGTCAAAGGCGGAGCGTTGGCAGCTGGTCGGCGTGGCGGCCGCCAACTGGCGGCACAGTGAGTCGATCTTGCAGAGGCTGCGCGCCTCGCTGCTGGCGGCTGAACGCTGGCGGGTGACGGGGACGGTGGATTTCTACACGTCGGGCATGCAGTTGTTCTCAATCACCCTGTTTGCCGGTTTTTTCATCAGTGCCCTGTTTTTCCTGGCCAGTGCCAGCACCCTCTACTTTCGCCTGTCGGCCGGGCGTGAGGATGATGTGCGTCAGTTGCGGGCCCTGCTTCGCATCGGGGTGCGCAAGCGTGAGATTCGCCGCATGGTGAGCGCCGAGCTGGCATGTTTGTTCTTTGCCCCGTTGATTGTGGCGGTGGTGCACAGTGTGGCGGCCATGTTGGAGTTTTCCCAGCTGATTCGGATGGGGTGGCCGGGTTGGCGGGACTTTGGTTTGGTGGCGTTGGTGTACGCCGCCTGCTGCGCCGTGTTCTTCTTCGCGGCTCGCAGGGCCCATCTGGAAAACGTCTTGCGCCAAGCGGGCTGGCAGAATGAATCGGCGCCGCCGGCGGCATGAGCATACCAGCCTCGTCTTCGGCACAGGCTGGAATCCAACTCCTCCCTCACCGCTCGGCGGATTTCCGGCGGGAGCCAAAGGTCAAGATTCTGTCTGTTGTTCCGGCGTGCACCACGGAGTTCCGGACGAAGAACCGGCCGTTGAAGCGGATCGGTACGCCGACGTACCGCTTGAGATCGTCGCGGTACACCTCCGCGTGCACGTGCAGATGGGGCTCCGTGGAGTTTCCCGAGTTTCCGACTTCTCCCACAATCTGACCGGGCAAGACCCGGTCGCCGGGAGCGACGCGGACGCTTCCGCAGCGCGGATGTGCCAGGACGACCCTGCAGCCGTCTGACTGGATGACGACGTGATTGCCCGCCGGATTGACATGGTCCGTGTGAGGCGCCGGCGGGTCCTTGATGTTGCCCTCGGCGTGTACCACCTGTCCGGCGCAAGGGCTGTAGACCGGATCGCCATATATGAAATAGCGTTCGACCTGACTGGGGAACAGGCCGCGGCAGCGCCTGCCCCACCGGTTCACCTTCACCACGTCCATCGCGTATGTCTGGAGCGGATGGCGGCGGTGGTAATTTACAGACGACGTGCTCCCGCCTTGGACCACCATGTACGAGCCGTGCCGCAGCGGAAACGAAAGCTGGACACTGCCGTCCGGACACCGCCTGCCCCGCCAGGCGTTCAGCGCGTTGCCTCCAAACCACAGCACAAACAGCAGAGACATCACGGTGTCGGCATGGATGCCGGGCGGTGTCTGCCCTTGCTGCACCTGCACCACCGACAGAGTCCCTGCAAATGCGCACACGCCGAGCCAAACATGGCGCCACACCCGGCCAAGGTCGTGCCACGAGCAGCACACAAAGTACCAAGCGATGATGGACATGACTCCAATCCAACGGAGAGTCCAGTCCGACACGCCGGACGTCTGTGGATACCAGAGAGAATCGGCCAGGCATCCGGGCACAGCAATCTTGGTCAAAGTATTTGTCGCCATGAGCGTGCTTATGGAAAGTTGCCTCTTCATGCAACCATCGTAATCCACGGTGTGTATGGAAGGCAACACGACCTGCAAGTGATAAACTATGGTCGTGATGGAGTGGGAGACGGTGATGTTCATGGATACAAAGGTGGGAACCCTGGTCGAAAATCTGCGGGCGTGGCTGGCGTCGAGTGAGCGCATCGCGGTGCTGACCGGCGCCGGCATCAGCACCGAGTCGGGGATTCCCGATTTCCGGTCCGAGCACGGCGTGTGGCAGGATGAGGACCTGCTGGCGGCGATGACAGACCGCCACCTGCGCGAGGCACCGGACGACTTTTGGCCCAAGTACAAGCGGACGTTTCTGCGCCCGGAGTACGTCGCGGCGCAGCCCAACGACGGCCACGGGGCTATCGCACAACTGGAGCGGCGCGGCAAGGACGTCACCGTGATCACGCAGAACGTGGACGGCCTCCACCAGTTGGCGGGCAGCACCCGCGTTCTGGAAGTGCACGGGTCCGCCCGGTTTGCTCGCTGCCCGCGCTGCCGCTCCGAGTACGGGTTGGACCACCTGCTGGCCCACGACATTCCGCGCTGCACCCGGGAGGATGCGAAGGGCGCCGTGTGCGGCGCGGTGCTGCACCCGGACACGGTCTTGTTCGGGCAGCCGGTGCGCCACTTTGACGAGGCCATCCGGGCCATCCACCGCTCGGATCTTTTGCTGGTCATCGGCACCTCTTTGACGGTCGAGCCGGTGGCCAGTCTGCCTGAGTGTGCTCAGCGGGATCGGACCCGGGTGGTCATCGTCAATCTGGAGATCACCAGCTTTGATGCGAGAGCCGACCTGGTGATTCACGCCAAGGCGGGCGAGGTCCTGCGCGAGGCTGTCCGGTGAAGCGGGAGGCACGCGATGCATCACCTCACGACGGCAGTGCGATGGACAACACGAAGGCAAGGGCCGTGCACGCGTGCAGGAGCACGTGCGCCGTATTGGGCGCCATACCGCCACGAGCCGGCATGATTGTGTGGGTGTTTCCGAACAGTTCGCGGTAACGTGCCAGCCGTTTCGGATCCCAGCCAAACCAGTACGGGTGCCACCAAGCCCGGTACTCCCCGAGCAACAACAGCGCGTACAGGAGAATCCAATACCCTCGTACCCAGCCCGGGATGGCCGCGCTCAGGTAGTAGATTGTGAGCAGGAGGGCAATCGCGACCGGGACGCTGTTGAGGAGGGTGTTGCGCAGGTTGGTCGACATTGTGTAGACGCGGCGGGTTGCGCGCGCGTCCGTCCACGGCGGGAGATGAATCCAGTCGTGCAACATGAGAAAGAGCAGCATGAAGGCTTCCACTGCGAGGAAGATCCAGCGCCAAGCCATCCGGTCCCGTCCTCTCGCGAGATGCACCGTTTCTCTCATCCATTCCTATCATACCCCAGGGCGAGGAGAGACTCCATTGTGCGCCACTATCCCGAAGGATGTGAGGGTTGGTGGGGCGCCGGCGCCGATGGTAGACTGGAGGCAAGAGTATGCGGTCGGCGGAGAGTGAGTCTGGTGAAGCGGAACGCAGCGTATGTGCTCTGGGGGGTGGCGTTCGGGATGGCGCTCACCTCACTATTTGAGGTGCGAACGGCCGCAACGGTCACCGGGGTGGCGCTGGGCCTGTGGCTGCTGGCCCTGATGAACCACGCGACACTGTACCGAAGGTCCTGGAGGGCTGTTGTGTTCAGTGCCTTTTACCTCATTTACACCATCCAGGTCTTGTAAAAGTACTTCCGGTGTCGAATTTCCAGGTGTCGAGTCCGCAGTCTTGACCTGCATGGGCAGCATTACAAATATCACCAGATGGCTTGGGCCAAGCAGTGCCGCTGTGGGCCGGGCCCGCGTCGCAGAGCGTGGCTGGTTAACCGAGGGGGTGGGGCATATGGGCCGCAGATTGGAATGGGGCGCGGATGCCCTTACGGTGCACCTGGCCGGCTTGACGGCGGTTGCTGCGTTCAAACGGAAGTTAGTAATCCCGTACCGCTGCATCGTGAGGGTGGACACCAAGGCTCCTCCGCAGGAGTCGCTGATGCGCTTGGGCGGGACAGCCATCGGGAACATTCGCGGTGGTCACTTTTGGCACGGCGAGGACTGGTACTTCCTGTCTTATGAAGACCCCGAGAAAGTGGTTGCGATCACGCTGGCAGACTTTCACCTCGGACACCGCCGCTACTCGACGGTCGTGATTGGCGTCGAAGATCCGCAGGCAGTCAAAGAGATGCTGGAGCGCCGGATGCCAGCCCGCGCGTCGAATGACGGCGGATGACACTATCATGAAGCTCTTGTTCGCGCCGCACCCGCAGCGCCGCCGCGCCTGCTAAAAGAACATCACGAGTGCAACCGGCTCATTGCCGTTCCTCTATCAACAACTTCTCCATCCACCTGAAACTCATGCCGCCTCAAAATTTCCCAGGATCCTGGATTCGAATCGTCTCGCGTATGCCCGCTTTCCGATCCAGCGCCTGTCCACCTGTGCCGGGGTCAGAATCAGCGCTGAGCCGTCGTTGGTGAAGCATAGGAACACGATCGCGGACCACAATGCATGATATTGTATCAAGTGATTTAATACAATATGAACAGAGGTGAGCGAGGTGACGTTGGATCCCCCATGGCAGCCGCCACCGTTGTCGCTTGATCCGAGTCGGCCCCTGTACGACCAGATTGCCCACCTGATCCGTACCGAGTTGGCATGCGGCCGCTTGGCGCCGGGAACGCGGCTGCCGCCGGTGCGGGAGTTTGCCGCTCAAGTACGTGTCACCCCGAATACGGTCATGCGCGCGTACCAGGAGTTGGAGCGAGACGGATTGATTGAGACGTTCCGAGGCCAGGGCACGTTTGTATCGCGGGACCGGAGTGTGGTGACCGCCAGTCGGCGTGCGCTGGCGCGGGAGGCGGTGGCGTATGTGGAGCGGATCGCCGCGTCGATGGGAATGTCCATCGAGGCGTTGATCCGGCTCGCCAAGGGGGAGGACGAAGGAGGTGGTGCCACATGACGCACATAGCCGAACGGCCTGGCGAATCGGCTATGAATCGGTGCGCGGCAGCGCGGCGGACGGAGGCATTCGGCGCCCTGCTTGCGCTGGAACTCAGTCGTAGCGTCTTCAGGCGCCGGCCACAGCCCGGGAAGGCCAGGCAGCGGTCGTCGGGGTGGCTGTACTCGCTGTTGGTGCTGCTGTTGGCCGTTCACTGGCTGGCGCACAGCGTGGGAAGCGCCGCGACTCTGGTATTGGGCGCTTGGGACGTGTGGTATGTGGGTCTGGTACTGCTCGGGTTGTCCATCGGGCCGGGAATCGTTCACCGCGGGAGTGTGGATTACTGGTTGTCCTGCCCGTTTCCGCGCTGGCAGTTGGTTTTGGCGAAGTGGCTGGCCATCGTGTGGTCGGGGCTGAAGTGGTTGTTGGGCGTCACAGCGCTTGCGACGCTCGTCTGGGTATGGGCACTGCATGTACGTCCGGAGTTCGTGGAGCGCGGAGCTGGTACCATGCTCTTCTTGCGCGGGGTTGCCTGGGCGCTCGCAGTGTTGCCAGCTGGTTCTGCATTTACGCTGCTTCCTTTGGCGTTCCAGAGCGGTTGGGGCCGGTCGTTTCGATGGGTGGCACCAGTCCTGCAATGGGGTGTGTTGGGAGCGTTCATGGGACTCGGGATTGGTAAAGCCGGATGGGCGCCGCGTTGGACAATGTTTGCAATGATATGGTTGCTAAGCCTGGCATCCTTCCTTCTGGTTTGTGCGCGCATGTCTAATCTCGCCGCATGGTCCAGGCCTGGTGTGGCAGATGGTTCGACCAGACGTGGGCTGCGGTGGATGAAGGGGTCTGCGGACAAACGAATACAAAACAAGTCAGGAAGCGCTCTGTCCGAAACACCAGATGGACTGCCGCGAACGCTGCGCTGGATGGAACGCGTGACCGCGCGGCCAACCCCGTCTTGGCTGTCGCTTGCTTTGCTGTTTCTGCAGCGTGATCGATGGTTTGGCTCAGCGTCTGACCCGCGGATGTCAATGGCGGTCGTCATGTTGCCGCTCGCAGAAACGGAAGGCTTGACATGCTGATGAGGTCGCCATGACGCTCGTATGCGGATACCCAAATGCATGGTAATAGTGGTAACATGTACGCGAATGCATGACAATGGGGAGGCGGTGCTGACCATGGCCATCGAAGTCCGGTCCCTTGGTTCGTCGGGCCTGAAGGTGACGGCGCTGTGTCTGGGCACGATGACGTTCGGCAACCAGGCGGACAAGCGCACGTCGCACGCCATTCTCGATACTGCCTTCGACGCGGGCGTCACTTTCATCGATACGGCCGACATGTATCCGCTCGGAGGCACGTATGAACAACTGGGTGCGACGGAGGAGATCATCGGTGAGTGGCTGAAAGGCAAGCGTCAACAGGTCGTATTGGCCACCAAGTGCTTCGGTGTGATGGGGCCGGGTCCGAACGACAGAGGACTCAGTCGTAAGCACATCATGCAAGCGGTCGAGGACAGCCTGCGCCGGCTCCAGACTGACTACATCGACCTGTATCAGGCGCACCAGTTCGATCCGACCACGCCGCTCGACGAAACGCTGCGGGCTTTTGACGATCTTGTCACACAAGGCAAGGTCCGTTACATCGGCGTCTCGAACTGGCGAGCGTGGCAGGTGATGAAGGCGCTCGGCATCCAGGAGCAGCGCGGGTACTGCCGCATTGTCAGCGTACAGCCGAGGTACAACCTGCTGTTCCGGATGATTGAGGAGGAACTCCTGCCGATGTGCCAGTCGGAAGGAATCGGGCTGATCACCTACAACCCGCTGGCCGGCGGCATGCTCAGCGGACGGTACCGACCAGGCCAGGAGGTGGAACAAGGCACGCGCTTCACACTGGGCGGCGTAACGCAGGCCGGGGCACTGTATCGCCGTCGGTATTGGAACGATGCCGTGTTCGAGGCCGTCGAGCGGTACCGCGCGTGGTGCGCGGAACGCGGATATGACATGGTAACCACGGCCGTCAAGTGGGTGATTCAGCAGCCGGGCATCACCTCTGCCATCCTCGGCGCCAGCCGGCCAGAGCAGCTCGCTCCCAGTCTGCGTGCGGCTGAAATGCCGAATTTGACCCAGGAGGAGCTCGAGTGGTTGAATCAACTGTGGTTTGACCTGCCGCGACGGCGGGAGGACCGTTGATGGGCACTTCGATCGTACGAGGATGGCAGAGTTACAGCAGAGTTTCAATACAATTCACAATTCAATGCTCTTGGAGGCCGGGTTGTCACTCCGTATCGTAGCCGGCTTCCTCAATAGCCTGTTTGAGCTGGGCGACGCTGGTTTGCGACTCATCGAAGGTGACGGTGGCTGTCTGTGCCTGGAGGTCGACATTGGCCTCCTGGACGCCCTTCACGCCTTTGAGTGCCTTGGTGACAGAGTTCACGCAGCCGCTGCAGGTCATGCCTTTCACCATAATGGTGGCCGTCGCCACGGGGATCCCCTCCTCGGAAGATGAAGCGTTTCGGTGAGCCATCCGCATCGTCCACATCGTCAACTCGTACGACATTGGCTGGTACAACCCAGTATGTGCATGTTGCACAGCATTCCCGCCATCGTGCGTTACTCGCCATCGCGGGGTTCCCGGCTACGCCGCCTGCACCTCCTTTGCGAGCCGCAGGCGGCGCAACAGCAGGCTGTTGGACACCACGCTGACGGAGCTGAGCGCCATCGCCGCCCCGGCGATGACAGGGCTCAGGATGCCCAGCGCTGCCAGCGGGATCGCCAGAACGTTGTAGAAGAACGCCCAGAACAGGTTCTGGCGGATCTTCCGCAGGGTGGCCCGGGAGAGGCGGAGGGCGTCCACCACGCCTTGCATGTGCCCCCGCATCAGGGCGATGTCCGCCGCCTCCAGCGCCACATCGGTGCCGGTACCGATGGCGATCCCGACGTCGGCTGCCGCCAAGGCCGGCGCATCGTTGATGCCATCGCCAACCATCGCCACCACCCGCCCCTGGCGGCGAAGTTCTTGCACCTTGGCCGCCTTGTCGGCGGGGAGGACGCCGGCCATCACGTTGGCGATGCCCGCATGGGCGGCAATGGCCTCGGCGGCGCGGGTCTCATCCCCCGTGATCATCCATACCTCGATGCCCATTTCCTGCAGCTGCTTCACGGTGGCGGCGGCGTCCGGCTTAAGCGTGTCGGCGATGGCGATGCCGCCGAGCACCCGCTCCTCCCGCGCCACCCACACAGCCGTCTGGCCGGCTTGCTCAAACGCCGCCAGGGCGTCGTCCGGGACGGCGATTCCCTGCCCGCCGAGCCACGTGCGGTTCCCCACCAGCACCGTGCCTCCGTCCACCGTGCCGCGAACGCCGTGGCCGGGCACCGCCTCCACCTCGGCAGCCGCCGGGATCTGGATGCCCTGCGCCTGGGTGTTTTCGACAATCGCCCGGCCGAGCGGGTGTTCGCTCTGCGCCTCCAGGGCGGCCGCCACGGCGAGGAGCTGCTCACGCTTCACACCTTCGGGGGTCCACAGGCCTGCAACCGCGGGTTTGCCGGCGGTGAGCGTCCCCGTCTTGTCCAACACCACCGTGTCCACCCGGCAGGCGACCTCGAGGTGTTCGCCGCCCTTGATCAAAATGCCGGACTCAGCCCCCACACCGGTGCCGACCATGATGGCGGTGGGGGTGGCCAGCCCCAGCGAGCACGGGCAGGCGATGACCAGCACCGCAACGGCGGCGAGCAGCCCGTGGGACCAGTCGCCGAAACCTAAGCCCCAGACGAGCAGCGTGACGAGCGCCAGCCCGAGCACGATCGGGACAAAGACGCCGGCGATGGTATCTGCCAGACGCTGGACGGGCGCTTTCGACCCCTGTGCTTGGTCCACCAGCCGGATCACCTGCGCCAGGGCGGTGTCCCGTCCCACCTTTGTGGCGCGCATGAGAAACGCGTGGGTCTGGTTAAGGGAGGCGCCCACCACCGGATCGCCCGGCTGTTTGGAGACCGGCATCGGCTCGCCGGTCAGAAACGATTCATCCACCGAGGTCGTCCCTTCTTCAATGACGCCGTCCGCCGGCACCTTTTCCCCCGGGCGGACGCGGATGAGATCGCCCACCCGCAGGTCCTCCGCCGGCACGTCTGCCTCCTCGCCGTCGCGCACGACGTGCGCCACCTTCGCGCCGAGCTGGGCCAGGGCCTCGATGGCGGCGCTCGATTGGGCTTTCGCCCGGGTCTCCAGCAGCTTGCCCATGAAAACCAGGGTCACGACGGTGGCGGAGCTGTCGAAGTACACGCCGGACGCTCCCGTGAGCGTGAGTACAGCGCTGTAGATGTAGGCCACGGTCGTGCCCAGTGCAACCAGCACGTCCATGTTGGCGGCCCCGCCCCGGAGGGCATGCCAGGCGCCTTTGTAAAACCGCCAGCCCGCGCCGAACTGAACCGGCGTCGCCAGCAGCCACGCCAGCCCGTCCGGCAAAAACGGCCTGCCGCCAAGCAGCATGACGAACATCTGAACGAGGAGGGGCAGGGTCAGCAGGGCTGACAGCGCGAAGATGGCCTGGTCCCGCCGGTATGTCTCCCGCTTGCGCCGGCGTTCGTCCGCATCCGCCGCCTCGTTCGCCAGGGTGGCCTCGTACCCCGCTTTTTCCACGGCCTGGATGATGTCCTTCTCGTCGATCACGCCGGGGACATAGCTCACGCGGGCCTTTTCCGAAGCCAGGTTGACGTGCACGGACCGCACCGCCTCGAGGCGTCCGACGACCTTCTCGATGCGGGCGGCGCAGGCGGCACAGGTCATGCCGGAGATGTTGAGCGTGATCTCCCGGGCTTCGTTCGTGGGCTTCACTGCACAGGTCGCCTCCTCACGGCCGCCCCCTAAGGGTTGCTTGCGACCGGTTCCTGCCGCAGGTTCCTCGCGGTGTGGTTTGCAGGCTGTTTCTCGCAGGTTGCCGCGGGCACCGTTCACGACCGCGTGAACTGGCGAATAACGTCCATCAGTTCGTCGATCTTCTCCTCACCGTGCTCCCGGTGGGCGAGGGCGTCGGCCACGCAACCCCGGGTGTGAGACTCGAGAATGGACAGGCCAACCTGGTGCAAGGCGCTTTTAATGGCCGAAATCTGTACCAAGATGTCCACGCAATAGCGGTCTTCCTCGATCATCCTCTGGATGCCGCGCACCTGGCCTTCGATGCGCCGCAGCCGGCGCAACAGGTCGTCCTTGTGCAGGGCGTAACTGTGACCGGTGTGGTCCGGGCCCATGAACCAGTCCTCGCCTTCGCTGGTCTCGATTAAACCATACCCATGTACGGTATCAATGTCAATGCCCCGGCGTGCCGGGCGTTTGCGGCCGGACGATTCGTGGGCAGGCGCAGGCCTTGGCCTGTTCACCTGGACATGTACTCGGGTTCGTTCTGTTTTGGAGCCGCCCTGCTGACGTCTTGCGTCAATGCATTCTGGACGGGTAAGGCGGAAGTTCCGGGGGTGTGCGTTCATCACCTCCATGAATGCTCCGTGAATTTCGTCCGGCCCCCCTCGCGTGCTTTCCCTTGGTATGCCACTCTGCCGGAAGCGGTCGCTCGGCGGGCGCTCGACGTATGCGCCAAGCCGTGTTAGAATAGGCTTGTAATGGCAGGAGGGTTAGCCCCTCCTGCGTGGTTGTCGGGATCCCGCCGTAGGTTTGGTCGCCTGGCGGGATTCGCCATTTACGGCCCGGATGATGTCCGCGACGCCATGGCACATCAGTGCCAGACCCCGACTGGACAACCAGACCGCGAGGGCGGCTTCAATGAACCCGCACAACCCACCACCTCCTTTCACGGAGGTGTGGAGGAGGACTACCCTCCCAGCCAAAAGCTAGGAGCGTGTCCGAGTAATCATTGAAGCAGTTTCCAGAAGGAAATTTTCGGATCAATGGCGAAGCCTTACAACAACAGCGTCGAGGAGGCTTTCGC
>JADGIC010000045.1 GCA_019683615.1 Alicyclobacillaceae bacterium
CCTTCCTGCGTGTCCTCCGGGAGAATGGACCCGAAGTGCAAGAACCCGGTGTGGCTCGTGTCAATCTCGCCTTCCAGCGCCTGCAGCCAGTTGCACTCCACAAGGCTAGGTAGAATCAGGATCTCCTCTTCCGGCAGTTGGTTCACCTCGATGTCCGGCAGCGGCGGCGGCGTCTCCCGCGGGCCCATGTACGTCCACACCAAACCGCCGCGCTCCACGCACGGGTACGCCTTCGCCTTCACCTTGTGCTTGAAATCGCTTTCCGGCGGCTCGTTCGGCATATCGATGCAGTTCCCGTGCACGTCAAATTGCCAGCCGTGGTAGACGCAGCGGATCCCGCACTCGCTGTTGCGGCCGAAAAACAAACTCGCCCCCCGGTGCGGGCAGTGGTTCTGGATCAAGCCCACCCGGCCGAGGCTGTCCCGAAACGCAATCAGCTTCTCGCCGAGCAGCATCACGCGCACCGGATCGCAATCGGGTTTCGGGAGTTCCGACGACAACAGCGCGGGTATCCAATACTGCCGCATCAGGTTCCCCATCGGGGTGCCCGGACCGACCCTGCACAACAGTTCATTGTCCTCACGGCTTAACACGGTACCAACCTCCTCTTGTCGATGAGTAGTATCCAGACACACTGGGCTGCAAGGGGTTTGACGACATACCGTGGTATGGAACTGTCGCGCCGTTCAAGGTTGTGGCTGCTGCAGAGCAAGCTCCGGGTGTTCCACATACGCCTGACGCAGGTACGCCGTGTCCCGGATCCAATCCGCACCCTCCGGCAACAGCACGCTGCCCGACCGGTTCCGGTACACCTCCGGCTGGTCCACCCCCGGCGGCACCGTCCCGTTCTCCATCAGCGCCCGCACCGCTGCCAACAAGCGCCGCCGCACCCGGATGATCATCGCATCCGACACCGCCAGCCGTTCCTGGCTGCGGTCGTAGATGGGACCTTCGCTCTCCTGCACCGCCCGGTCCTGCGTAATCAGGTACCGGATGCCCGAATAGTTATCCGGACCACGCTGTAACTCGCGGTCCATCATGTAGTCGTTGCTGGCGTTGGCCGCCGGCCGGAAACGCCCAAACCAGTCGGTGGTGTTCGGCAACATCGGCACCTGAATGGGCGGGTATTTATCCGACCAACCCTGCATCGGCAACCGGATTGGCTTGCCGTTTTCATCCAGATGCTTGCGAACCATGATGTAAGCCATCGTGTGATAGTCGTCCATCGGCACTAACGCATCCATCTGCACATGGTACCCGAGCACCCCTTCGGGAGGTTGTGCGTAGAACGGGAACAAGAAATTCGCAATCCGCCAGTACACGTACCCCGGCTTCGCCGGACGGTACGCCCCGTACATCGCCCCGTACTCCGTGTCCACGACCGCGTAGCGCGGTGCCCGGTCCTTGACCGTGTAGTGCAAAAACGTGCCTTCCTGCGTGTCCTCCGGCATCATCGAGCCGAAGTGCAAGAACCCGGCGTGGCTGGTGTCAATCTCGCCTTCCAGCGCCTGCAGCCAGTTGCACTCCACAAGGCTAGGTAGAATCAGGATCTCCTCTTCCGGCAGTTGGTTCACCTCGATGTCCGGCAGCGGCGGCGGCGTCTCCCGCGGGCCCATGTACGTCCACACCAAACCGCCGCGCTCCACGCACGGGTACGCCTTCGCCTTCACCTTGTGCTTGAAATCGCTTTCCGGCGGCTCGTTCGGCATATCGATGCAGTTCCCGTGCACGTCAAATTGCCAGCCGTGGTAGACGCAGCGGATCCCGCACTCGCTGTTGCGGCCGAAAAACAAACTCGCCCCCCGGTGCGGGCAGTGGTTCTGGATCAAGCCCACCCGGCCGAGGCTGTCCCGAAACGCAATCAGCTTTTCGCCGAGCAGCATCACGCGCACCGGATCGCAGTCGGGCTTCGGGAATTCCGACGACATCAGGGCGGGTATCCAATACTGCCGCATCAGATTCCCCATCGGGGTGCCCGGACCGACCCTGCACAACAGTTCATTGTCCTCAGGGCTTAACACGGTACCAACCTCCCTCGTGATTTGGCGGCGTTCGTGCTGATAGATCTGCGAATTGGCTGCAGACGTACAACATGCGGGGACAGTTGAGGAGCGAAAACGCATGATACAAAATTGTTCAATCATTTTGATTACAGTTAGATTATACCGAGTATTCTGGTGATGTCAACAGTAGCCCTTCAGTTGACCACATGTCCGATGAACACGTCTGGAAACTCGCAACCCAACAGTCGGAACGGGACCTGGCTCACGCTCCAACGGCTGCGAAGCCGCGCACGGCCAGCCATGGCCCCGTTCTGGCATGCGCATGTCCATCACAGCAGCATGACCCATCACAGCACTACGGCAAATATCGCTGCACGTGTGTTACCACAACGCGTCCAACAACCCCTCATACCCCGACCCGGGCACGCCTTCTCGGTCCGCCAAGCGCTGCGCCGACCACCGCAACCGCTCCGCGCCGCCCCGCACCGCGTACGGTTCGAGGCCCGCCTCCGCAATGGTGTCGGCCGCCTCCGCCAACTCGTGGGCACGCCGGCTCGCGTGCAGTGCGTGCCGCTCCAGCAGGTACGCGCCCAATTCTCCGAGCCGCATGGAGCCAAACGATTCAGAGAGTGACTGCAAAACCCGCTGATCCACGCCGAACCGACGCGCCGGCAGGAGCGCCTCGAGGAAGAGCGCCTCCATGCCCTTCACAATCGCACTGCGAAACATTTTCATCGCCGCCGCTGCGCCCACGTCCCCTGGGATGACCTCAATCTGCATGCCGTAGGCTGCCATCCGCTCCGCCAAGGCCAGGGCGCCAGGCCCGTCCGCCAACATCGGCACCCGGTGGCGAAGCGGTGGGACAGCCGACATCACCGCCACCCCCGCAAACAGCGCGCCGGAAGCGGCCACCACCCGACCCACCCGCGCCTTGACCGTCGGCGAACACGAATTCAGGTCGGCGTACACCTGACCCGGGTGCAAATCCGCCGCCACGCTCTCGGCAGCCGCCACGCACGTATCCGCAGTAACGGCGGAAAACACCACATCACAACCGGCCAGCTCGGCCCGCTCGCTCAGCCGATCCCGCCCAATCAGCGCCAACCGCTCGCTTGTCTTCGGACCGGGGGCCACGTCGTACGCCACGATGTCTGTCACGCCCGCTTCATACAAACCCGCCGCGATGGCGGACGCCGCTTCGCCGAAACCGAGGAATCCCACCCGCACGTTGCCACCACCCCGGAAACTGACTGGCTTACTCCTCGTCCACGTAGCGCACGCCGAGTTGCTCCAATTTTTGACGGAACCCGTAAATGTCCATCCCGAGTTCGCCGTTCGCCAACCGTTCGCGCGTGGCATCCTCGCGCTTCATGCGCTGTTCACTGCGCGCTGCCACATCTTCCGCCAGGTCGCGCGGCACCACCACGACGCCATCGCCGTCGCCGACAATGACGTCGCCCGGGCGCACCAGCGCACCCGCACACACCACCGGCACGTTGACAGAACCCGGCGTGGCCTTGACCGTGCCCTGCGCCGAAATCGCCTTCGACCAGACAGGAAATTGCATCTCGGCAATCGCCGCCGAATCGCGCACGCCTGCGTCGATGACCAGTCCGGCGATGCCCCGTGCCCGGCAGGACACGGCCAACAGCTCCCCGAACATGCCGTCGGTGGAGTCGGACGCCAACCCGACCACCAATACGTCGCCCTGTTGGCAAACGTCGATAGCCGCGTGGATCATCAGGTTGTCGCCCGGGTGACTCAGCACGGTGACGGCACTGCCGGCGACCCTGGCGGCCGGGTACAGCGGCCGCATGTATGGGCGCATCAGGCCGGAGCGATTCATCGCCTCGTGCACCGTCGCGACGCCCGCGACACCCAAGCGGGTAATCACCGAAGCGTCGGCCCGGCGAATCCTGCGCACGATCACCGGATTCATACGAACTCTCTCCCTGTCTGCGGATAGACCCGCTGGTACGCCTCCGCGTAGACGCACGTCTTCGGCCCGCCGTTGCGCTTGCACTGCAATCCTCGGCGCTTCGCGAGATCGGTGTAGTACTCCCACAGGTACTCCTGCGCCCCCATGCACTCCATCGCCCTGCGCTTCTGTTCAAACACCTCCGTGATGTCGAGCAAGAAGTGGACCTTGAACTCGCATTGTTCCGGCTGATGAGGCTCAAATAAAAAGACCGGCGGCGCATCGATGACATCGGGCTTCCCCGGATACCCGTGCGCCTGTGCCAACACACGGCTCTCCAGCGTCAACTCCGTCGCCCGGACGTGATCCATGTTGTAAGGGTCAACCAGCGAGTGGGTCAGAACGGCAACCGGCTGGTACGTGCGAAACTCGTCGACCAATTCGTCAATCAGTTCCGCAGTCGGCCGCAGCGGGTAGTCCCCTTGATCAAAAAAACGAATCTCCGCGCCGAGAATATCGGCCGCCCGTTCCGCTTCCTCCCGGCGCTTGGCTTTGATTTCCGCCAGCGTCTTCCCGGCCTTCCACATGCTCGCCGACTCTCCGCGCTCCCCGTAAGACAAGCAGAGCACTCGCGCACGGTACCCGCGCTTGCTGTACAAGGCAATGGCCCCTCCTGCCCGCCACACAAAGTCGGCAGAGTGGGCACTGATAACCAACAATGTCTGCCGGTTGTCGCTCATCTTTTTCAGCGCTCCTCTCACCTGGTCATTCACAACCTTTGAGGCGGGATGAGCCTCCATATACCCGCCTCAGTAAAGGCCGTCTTTAGGCATTTGCCGTAATGCATCCACCACGCTCGCCATATGTACGCGCATGGCGGCCTGCGCAGCCGCTGGATCCCGCCGCACGACGGCATCCACAATAGCCACGTGTTCGTGCAGCGACACATCCATGCGGCCCGGCACCAGAGAGACGCGGAATTGATAGCGCACGACCTGAGCACGCAGGTTTTCGAGTACGCGAACGGCGGTTTCATGACGGGCAATCCGGTACAATTGTTGGTGCAGCTCCCGGTTTGCCTGTGAGTACTGGACAATGTCCAGCGCCTCCTGGGCCACTCGCATCCGTTGCACCAGCAGTTGCAAGGCCTCGGCCTCTTCGTCCGTCACTCGCTCCGCGGCCTTCCGCGCAATCAGTTCCTCCAGGGCGCCGCGCACTTCCGTGATTTCAATGGCCTCCTCCAGCGTGATGGCCCGTACGCGCGCGCCGCGGTTTGGTTCGCGCACAATCAGATGTTCGTTTTCCAACTCGACCAAGGCCATCCGGACAGCCGCCCGGCCCGCTTGATAGCGCTGGATCAGATCCGCCTCCACCAAGCGCTGGTTGGGAAGCAGCTCCCCGTTCATGATGTCCGTGCGGATGCGCTCGGCCAATTCGCTGTGTCCGTGCACCGCCACTTTCCCGCCGCTCAGAATCACCGCCCCCCTTTGGCCTCTAGTGTATCGCAAAAAACATAATCGTCAACAATTTAATAAACTTTTATGATCAACACTTTCTCTTGCACATGCAGCCCTGCACTTACCCGAAGTAGACGCCGTCCGCCCGAAGCCTCTCCTGCAGCTGCAGAACGTCGACATCCCGGCAGGTTGTCCCTGTCCGCAACGCCAAATCGGCAGCCGTACCCGCCGCCTGCCCCATTACAAAGCACGGTCCCGTCACCCGGGCTGACGACTGGCCATCGTGGGTCATCGACGCACATCGGCCGGCCACGTACAGGTTATCCACCTTTTGAGGAACAATCATACGGAACGGAAGCTGGTTAAAGCCTCTCGATCCCGGCGCCTGCCAGCGCACATCGACCCTGCCGGCGACGTGAGCTTCCACCGGCCACCCGTTCACGCCAATCGCATCTGGAAAATCCGCACAGTTGACAATATCGTGTTCGCTCAACTGGTACTCCCCGACGATCCGCCGCGTCTCGCGGATCCCAATCTGAGTCGCGATGTCCACGATGTACGCATGTTCAAACCCCGGGGCGCGGCTGCGAATGAAGGCAAACATGTCCTTGATTTGCCGCCGCCCCTCGATTTCGCCGTAAGACAGCTCCTCGACGTCCGTCCCGTCCACGGCACTGCCGTCCGGGTTTTTAATCTGGGTCATGTTTGCCCGCCACTCAATGGGATTTTTCTGAGGCCGCAAGATGACGCCCTTGCGCGGGAACGTGCGACCCTCTTCCCGTTCAGCCGCTTCCATCAGTTTTGGAACGACCTCCCAAGCCGCGCCCGCCGCATCGACGTCCACCCCGTTGATGCGAAAGCAGGTGGACGGATACAGCATGCCGTGGAGCTTGGGGCTCTTCTCATAGGGCACGCCCGCCCAGGCCGCCACGTCCGCATCACCGGTACAATCGATGAACACTTGGCCGAGCACCGCCGCGCGCCCCGACTTGGATTCGATGACCACCGCCCGGATCTTCCGCTCGCCATCCATGATGACGCCTGCGACCATAGCGTGGAACAACACCTTCGCGCTCGCCTCGACGAGCATCTCGTCAGCGGCAATCTTGTACGCGGAAATGTCGTACGCTTGGGCCATGATGCGTCCGCCCAGCGTCAGGTGCGGAGTGGCCAAGCCGTCCAAACTCCGAATCCGCTCCAAGATTTCATCCGTCAACCCGTGAACGACTTGCTTATGCTCACCATAGACGTTCGCATGCAGGCCGCAAAAAGTGCTCAATCCGGCTGCCGTTCCGGCACCCCCGAGAAAGCCATAACGCTCAATGACAATCGTGGATCGGCCACAACGGGCGGCCGCGGCGCCGGCCATGATACCGGCCGGCCCGCCGCCCAACACGACCACCTCATACTCACCCATCACCGGAATCTCTTTGCTTGGTTCCGTAATGGTTAACGGCATTGGCGAACTCCTCTCTTGCCTTTCACTTGCCTTCACTTTCGCGTGTTCGTGAAACTGCGCGCCGCACGCACAACTCGCAGCGGACACCCTCAGACGAGGGTGCCTCCCTGAGGCAGCGGTCTCACCAACCGCTGGTAGATGGACAGCCAACCGCGTTCCCGGTCATCCACCAGGTTGCGGAGCCGAGCGCGCCGCTCGTTCAAAACGTCCTCGTCGACTTCCAAATCCATCACACGCCGCTCCACGTCGATGGAGATGACATCGCCATCCTCCACCAGCGCCAGCGGACCGCCGTCCGCCGCCTCGGGGCAGACCTCGCCCACCACGATGCCGCGGTTGACCAAGCCGGAGAGCTGCCCGTCGGTGACCACGGCCACTTTGTCACTGAGGCCGGCTCCGTCCAGTTCGAAGATCAACCCGGACACCGTGCCCATGCCGGGCGTCCCCTTGGGGCCGAGACCGCGCACCACTACGACGTGCCCCGGCTGGATTTCGCCTTTGAATACGCCCTCAATCGCCCGGTCGCGCGTCTCGTATACGATGGCCCGACCCCGGAACTGCAGTTTTCGGTCATCCGCCACACCCAATTTCACGATTCCGGTTTGAGGAGCCAACGAGCCGCGGATCAACACTATCGAAGGACGGCGAGAGAACGGATTGCTGGTGGGACGAATGACCTGTTCATCCGCCACCACGGCGTCGGCGAGGTTTTCGGCAACCGTCTTGCCGCTGACCGTCCGGACATCGGTGTACAACATGCTCTCCAGCTGTTTCATCACGGCGCGCGCCCCGCCAGCCGCCTCAAAGTCCTCGATGAAATAGTCGCCATTCGGCCGCACCGCCGCGAGCAGCGGCACTTGGTCGGCGTACTCTTCGTACAACCGGTACACGTCGACGTCACATTCCGCTTCGCGGGCAATTGCCTGGAGGTGTTTGACCGTGTTAATCGATGCGCAGATGGAGAGCATGACCATGACGGCGTTCCGAAAACTCTCGGGCGTCAGGATGTCGCGCGGTTTCAGATCTTCCTGGACCAATTGGACAATCCGGTGTCCCGCAGCCCGCACCGCGTCCCACATCTTCGGGCTGTTCGCCAACACGGGCGTTGTTCCCGGCAGCGACATGCCGAGCACTTCGGACGCGATGTGCATGGAGTTGGCGGTCCCCATGCCCGGGCACACACCGGGACCTTGAATCGCACACTCCGACATCTCGGTCAACTCTTCAATGGTCACTTGGCCGGATTGCAGACGAGCGGAATTCAGCCACACATCCTCGATGTCCATGTGCTCGCCCTTGTACCGTCCACTGGGCTGATAGCCACACGCCACAATGATGGTCGGGATGTTGAGCCTGGCGGCGGCCATCAACTGGCCAGGTACCGTTTTGTCGCAAGACGCCAAACAGACCATGCCGTCCAGCATCGCCCCTTCGACGGCGACCTCGATGTCGTTCACGATGAGGTCGCGGGAAGGCAGAATGTAACCTCCCCGGTGACCCCGGCTGGTGATAAAATCACTCGGAGCCGCCGTGCGGATTTCGAACGGCAAGCCTCCCGCCTGGCGAATCGCCTCCTTCATTTTCCTGGCAATCTCGTCGAGGTGGCTGAAGCAAACCGCGAGTTCGGACGATGAGTTGACGACCGCAATCTTAGGCTTTTCCATATCCTCGTCCGAAATCCCCAACGCCCGCCAATGCGCTCTGCGCGTTGCCCAAAACATCCCCGTCTTGCTCTCGAAATTGCTCCGCAGCTTCGTGGACATGGTCACCAGCCTCCGCATGTTTGCCTTAGATGTGCGATGCGTTGCTCAGAGAAACATGCTCAAGTTCATCACGCTCAAGGTCGTTTGATCCGGGTAGATGGTCCGCCGGAACAGCCGCCACCGCTCGCCATTCCACCGCCAAACGTCGCGGCGCTCCCCGAAAATCTGCTCGACGTCCGCGTTTTCACGCCGGCTGCGCAAGACCAAAAACGAACTGGCGACCGTCAACGTCCCATCGTCTGTCACCGGCTCCGCCAGTATGTTCGAGATAAAGTGGCGCGCGCGCGTCGGCGGCAGCTCAGCCCATGCCGACGTCGTCTTGAGGCGTTCCACCCGCGTCCGCAGGCTCGCCTTGTTCTCCTCAAAAAAGGCCATGTCGTCCCGAATCTCCGGACCGCTGCGCGGATCCCGAGTGATGCGCAAGGGCATGCGGTAGACAATGCTATCGTCCAACAGGTCCAGCCATGCGTCGTACTCGCGCCGGTCCAGCAAAGCGGCTTCGTGAAACAGCAACTGGACGACGTCCCCATACGTCAGACGTGACACAGGGAATCCCCCTCCCCTTCCGGCTTGCCAACAAATGGTGGCCCCGCCGCAGGCCTTCGAACCCTCACCAGCCCGGTGAACCACGGCCTCAAGCCAGAAGCATCTCTGCCCAATGTTCATAAAAGCTGCGGGAAATCGCGTCGAGGAAACAGGTCGGGTAGGCGACACCAGGGCCTGGCCAATCGTCCACAGGCTTCACCCGGTCCAGCCCCATGAGGTAGTTCAGCACGTTGTTGTAGTTGACATCCTTGTTTTGCGCCATGAATCCGCGGCTAGATTCCACCACACGCGTCCAAATCTCACAGTCGTCCTGCTCCAGCGTGCCCGCTGGGCCAAAGGAACCGATGTAGCTGCGGTACGAGGCTTCCTTGAAATCCTCCGGGGCGTCCTTATCCACCATCAACCACGACCACACCTCAATGCGGTTAGCGGCCAGGGGCCGCCACACGCGGAAGTTGATGAACGTCGTCAGCGGCTCGTCGGGACCGCCGGTCCCGTGCATGGGGCTGACCCACGACAAGTTCGGGAAGCAGGTTCCGACCATGACAACCGCCTTCTGGAACACGGAGCGCTGAGCGGGCAGGAGATTGCGCTCAAACTCCGGCCAAAGCACCTCCGGAAGGCCTTGGTACGGTGGCATCTGCAAGCCGGGCGGGGCCGTGCTGATGATGAACCCGTGCCCGCGATCCAGCACGACTTGGTAACCGTAGCTCCCGTACAGCGGATCTTTGGGGGCAATGCCCAGCTCCACGGCGGACCGGTGCGTCATCGCCGTATGGTACGGATCCCCGCCGAAGTTGTCAGAGCTGATTTTCCAGTTCGTGCGGATGACCCAGCGGTGAGGCACGCCGCGCACTTCCACCCCGTGGTCCGTACGGCCCAAGAGAATGTCCCAGTACCACTTCAAATCGCCGAGAAACTCCAACAGTGGCGGCGCCTGCGGATCAAGACACCCGAAAATCATCCCGTGAACCATCTCCAGGCGCGGGATCTTGCGCAACGCCCACTCGCTGCGATCAAACTCCTCCCCGTACACCTTGTTTCCGGCGATGACCCCGATTAACTCGCCTTTGGTGTTAAACGTCCAACCGTGGTACGGACAAGTGAACGTCTTTTTGTTTCCGCCGTCTTCGACACACAGCGGAGACCCGCGGTGCGTACAGGAGTTCAAATACGCCTGAACCTGCCCGTCCGTATCCCGCAACAGCAAGACGGGGTCGTAAACCATCCAACGGGTCACGAAGTCGCCCGGCTGGGGAATCTCCGATTCATGGCCCAGAAATTGCCATGTCCGATAAAAGATCTTGTGCAGCTCTTCCCGGTAGATGTCCGGATCCGAGAACACCCATTGCGGCAACAATCCCTGACGGATTTTGTCCCGGACGCTCTCCAACAGATCCCTGGAAATTGTACCCCCGCGTTCCATCGCCAAGCTCACCGTCCTTTGCCAGTCTGACCATCGGCTCCGCCACACTCGTCGGCGCGGGACAGAGAATTTTCATTTTTCTGTTCGTACTCTATCAGACGCCACCATCATCGTCAATAAAATCATTTATAATATCGATTTAATTGATGACTTAAATAATGATGAGATCGTAGACAATACTGTATATTTTCGATACACTGCAGAGGGAAGGGGGCGGTTGACCGCGGACCATCGGCGACATTTACCAACAAACACCCAATTCGACGGTCGCCGCGGCCGAACGTGCCACGCGTTCCAAGACCACTGCACCAAACGACACTATCGACCACTGGAAAGGAACCCAGCCCATTCTGCAGCAAAGGAGGCATTGACGCAGCATGCACCAGTCGAAGACCAAGAACAAGCACACGAAATGGGTGTATGGAGGAGTGACTGCCGCCCTTGCCCTGGCCGCCGCTGCCGGGTGCAGCGCTTCCACGGGCTCAGCGAACGCCGGCGGCGCCGCCAAGACGGTCGCCCCTTCCAAAGGCGGAACCCTGCGCATCATTGTCGAGGACCACACGGACAACATTGGTTTTCCGGCCCTCTCGCCACAACTGGACTCTTGGTACAGTTCTCCTGCCATCGAACGGCTCGGCATGTACAACCACAAAGGGGTCATGGAGCCGTTCCTGGCCAAGGGATGGAAGCAGGACCCCAAGGCGAAGACCATCACGTTCTACCTACGTCCCGGAGTCAAGTTCCAAGACGGCACCGACTTTGACGCCGCGGCGCTGAAGTGGAACATCGAGCAGTTCCAGAACGCGAAGCGGCCGGAGGTTGCCGGGATTCAGTCGATGACCGTGGTCAACAAGTACACCCTGCGCCTGAACCTGGTCAAGTGGGATAACCAGTTGCTGGAGAACATCTGCTGGTTCGTGCAAATCATCTCCCCGACAGCTGTCAAAAAGCACGGCGTCGACTGGGCCAAGACACATCCGGTCGGCACGGGCCCGTTCACGTTCGTGGCCTGGAACCCGGACGTGTCCATCATCTACAAGCGCAACCCGAACTATTGGCAGAAAGGCAAACCGTACCTGGATGAAATTGACCTGGACCTGATTTACGACCCGAACACCGCGTACAACACGTTCGTGTCGGGCGCTGCGGACGTACTGACCAGGGCGCTCCCGGTCAACATGAAGCAGTTGGAGAGCAACAGTCAGTACAAGTACAACACGACGCGCAACATCTTGTTTGGTGCCTCCGGATTCGGGCTGATGTTCCCCAGCGGTAACCCGAACGACCCGTTGTCCAAGTTGAAGGTGCGTGAAGCCGTCGAATACGCCGTCAACAAGCAGGCGATTATCAATTCGGTCCTGCAGGGCTACGGCATCGTCGCGACCCAGTGGTACCCGCCGAGTTCACCGTTCCACAACCCGGCTGTCAAAGGGTTCCCGTACAACCCTGCGAAGGCGAAACAACTGCTGAAGGAAGCCGGCTATCCGAATGGGTTCGAAACGCAGATTTGGACAGACGCCGCGGACCAAAGTTGGGTCACCGCCGTTCAGGCGTACCTCGCGGCCGTGGGTATTAAGGTGAAGATCAACGTGCTTGACATCGCGAAGCTGCTCAACATGACGTACTCGACGGCACCCCGGTGGGAAGGCATGACCATGTACACCTGGCCCACATTCCCGAACGCACCGTCGGTGATTGAGCGGAACGTCGGCTCCGATGCAGCCTATTTCGCGCAGAACATCATTCACCCGCCCTTATTGGATCAACTCATCCAAAAAGCCCGTTCCGCATCCAACCGCCAGGCGGAAATCAAGTACGTCCAGCAGATTCAACAAGTCTTGTACCAGGACAACGCGATGGTCCTGCCCGTGTTCTTCTCCGTCCGCGACGTGTTCATGAAAAAGAACGTGCAGAATTTGACGATGTTCACGACCAACAGCTACGACTGGAACCCGGCCGAGGTGTGGATCAGCAAGTGATTCAGCCTGCGCATGGACCGGAGGCGGCGGAGACCGCCTCCGGGCGGCCGGTTACCCCGTGTGACGGCCGTCGCCGTCGCCATCCGTGCCCGTGAAAAAGCCTGTGGAGCCGCACAGACACCGCAGAACCCCACAGGCTTTCATAGGCTTTATCACCTGCAGACCTCAAACTCCGCTTGCACCGTTGAGCGCGTTCTCCATACCGCCTGCCACACACCGCCTTCACGCGGAGCCGGCGGAATGCCCGTCACAACGTACCGGCCTCCACGGCCGCCACCGGGACGGACGCCCGGTCGACCAAAAGGTTGCGCGAGCGGTCTGTACGCGGCTCCAAAGCCGGGTCTTCGGCCCGCAACGGCACGACCCCTTTGGCCACGTCCGGATCGCCGTGCAGGCCGGGAAAGTGAAACTCCACCATGTGCGATCCGCCCCCGTCCCGGCACCACGCCCAGTGGACAGAATACGGCGGAAAGCGGAACACGTCGCCCACCTTCGCTTCATCCGCGAAGTAACGACCTTGTGGGCCCATCGCATACGCCCAGTTGGAACCCCCCACCACCAGGTTGAACTGCTCCGCAGAGTGCACATGCGGCGCGGAGTGGTACGTTCCCACTCGCTCCGCCACCATCACGGTCGCCCCGTCCCCGCAGGCGACCCTCGTTTTGAGCGGCACCTTCTGGTTTGTCGGCACATCCACCGGGTTGACCTCGCGGGGCGTCTTGACGAGTCCGACCGGCGGCCGCTCCAGCCAGCGAGGCGCGTCGGAGACGGACAGACCAAGTTGGCCCAGGTCCACAAACCATTCCCAGTGCACCCGCTTGAAATCTGACATATTTTCCCAATCGGCTGCAAGCGGCACAGATGGCACAAAGTCGTCCCAACTGCGCCAGTCGGGACCGATCACCAAGCCCTCCATCAAGGTGGCGTCGGACGGCCCGGCGTTGTCGAACCAGTGGACCAGCGTGGGAGGAATCCGGTAAAACGACCCTTCCGGCAACCGCTGCCCAAACACGCGGTTGATTTGATCAACGATGAACAACGCCACCTCGCCGCGCGCCACGTAACCGACCTTTTCATATTCGATGAACGACGGGCGTTGCGCAGTGCCCGCAGGCAAGGGCAAGACCACCACCGCCCCCAGGCAACCCGTCACCACCATTTTGTCGGTCAGGCGATACCAATCTCCGACGCGAACCAACAGTCCCATGCACGTCATCCTTTCCGGCTCCCACTTCCTTCTTCCTTCAACATACCAGATGCATGCTTCGAATTCACACAAGCGGCGGGCATTGCTATCTACCCGCCGCTGACAGCTTATCCGTGCCGGACCGTCACTTGCTCAACCAGACACTTTCCGGGTTCCAGTCGTACCCGTTCGTTGTGAAGAAGTGCAGATTGTGCACGTTCTTCTTCATGAATACATCGCTCACCGGGATGTACAACGGGACAAACAAGGCGTTGTCCTTGAACAGCACCTTCCAAATCTGCTGAACGTACCGGACTTCCTCAGCGTGGGTGGGCGCCGAACGGGCCCGGGCAATCAGCTTCGCCAGAGCTGGCGGGTGGTAGACGTTCAACTTAAAGGCCGGTGTGTTCGGGTTAAAGTTTCGGTCTACCAACACCGGAGCATCCGGGAAGGTCGGCCAGATGTACAAGGCCATGCCGTTGTAGCGCCCGTACGACATTTGAATGATGTGGCCAATTTCCACAACGTTCACCTTCGCGCGGATCCCCACCGCCGCGAGGTCGTTTTGCACGACGGTCGCCATGTCCTGGTACCCTGGTGTCGTCCAAATTTGCGTGTTAAACCCGTTCGGATAGCCCGCTTCTTTCAGCAGTTGTTTGGCCTTGGCCGGATTATACGGAAACTTCACGTCCGGGTTGTAGAACGGTGAACTCGGCGGATACCACTGATCCACAGCGATGCCATACCCTTGGAGCAGCGATTTGACCAGGGCCTGTTTGTTGATGGCGTATTCGACCGCCAAGCGGCACTTTAGCTTGGACAACGGGTCTTTGGGGTTGCCGCTCGGCAACATCAGCCCGTAGCCCGCGGAACCGAAAGCCAGGTTGCGCGTCGATGTGTAATTGTACTGGTGCGACTGCTCCAACTGCTTGGTCTGAATCGACGTCGCCCGCGTCAGCACGTCCGCGGAACCGGAGACGAACGTGTTGTACGCCGTGTTTGTGTCGTAAATCAGCTGCAGATCAATCTCGTCCAGATACGGCTTCCCCTTCTGCCAATAGTTAGGATTCCGCCGGTAGACAATCGAAACGTCCGGGTTCCAACTGACGAATGCAAACGGCCCTGTGCCGACCGGATGTGTCTTGGCCCAGTCCACGCCATGCTTCTTCACCGCCGTCGGCGAGATGATCTGCACAAACCAACAGATGGACTCCAACAGCTGGTTGTCCCACTTCACCAGGTTCAACCGGAGGGTGTACTTGTCCAACACGCTCATTGACCGGATGCCGTCCACCTCGGGGCGGTGTTGCTGCTGGAACTGCTGAATGTTCCACTTTAACGCCTGTGCATCGAAGTCGGTGCCATCTTGAAATTTGACGCCCGGCCGCAGATAGAACGTAATGGTGTTGTGCACCGGATCGACCTTCCAGCCCTTGGCCAGGAACGGATGCATGATGCCTTTGGCGTCATACCGCCCCAAGGTCTCCAGCGCCGGTGAGCTGTAGTAGTAATCCAACTGTGAAGAAGAAGCCGGGTAGCCGATGTTGTCCGTCGGATCCTCGACGATGATCTTCAGCGTCCCGCCGTGAACCGGAGTGGTTGTTCGCTCATCCCCGGAGCTGGCTCCGAACGTTGCCGCAGGCAGCGCGAACGCCGTACAGGCCATCACTGCCGCCGCCAACGTGAGCCGCCCGGTCCTGCTGCGCGCCCACGCCTTTGCCACCATATGTTGGCTCACTATGTATCCCCCTTGCCATACACAAAATGTTCCGAGATGTCTGCCCACACCGGTATTCTATCGAAAATATTCAAGATGGTCTACAATTTGATAGAATTATACGAGCGCAATTTGATATCGAGTAGGAGGGGGCGCCTAGCCCCCGTCCTCTCACACCACCGTACGTGCGGGTCCGCATACGGCGGTTCATGAAACTCCACGAAGTGTAAGGTATC
>JADGIC010000215.1 GCA_019683615.1 Alicyclobacillaceae bacterium
GTCAGTGATATAACAGAAAGGTGCTCAATTTTTAATGGAATACTCCATTCGGACGCCGTGTGTATTATAATATAATAAGATCCTGTACTAACGCTGGATGACCGCCGTGCGCAGATGCGCGGCTTTGTCACTGTGGCGGACATCTTCCGTTTCAAGCGCGCGCCGGACGACATCAATGCGAGGTGAAGCTCAGTGAGCACAGTCTTGGAGACGAAACCTGTTCCGTTCCTGCAGGTGTTGGACACGGACGGGCGCGTGGTCAACCAGGCCTTGATGCCGAAACTCAGCGATGAACAGCTGCGGGAGTTGATGTACCGCATGGTGTTCACGCGGATCTGGGACCAACGTGCCGTCAAGTTGACGCGCCAGGGCCGGCTCGGGTTTTACGCCCCTGTGTCCGGGCAGGAGGCGTCAATGATTGGCAGCGAGTACGCTACCCGCAAGGACGACTTTTTGCTCCCGGGCTACCGGGACATCCCGCAGGCGGTATTTCATGGGTGGCCGATGTACCAAGCGTTCTTGTATTCACGCGGCCACCAGCACGGCGGACAGATTCCGGAAGGCGTAAACACCCTGCCTCCGCAGATCATCATCGGTGCGCAGATTGTCATGGCGGCCGGCGTCGCCATGGCGTTCAAACTCAGAGGCGAGCCGCGGGTGGCGGTGGCGTACACCGGCGACGGCGGCACCTCGCAAGGCGATTTTTATGAAGGACTCAACTTCGCCGGGGCATACCAGCTGCCGGCCGTGTTCATCGTCCAGAACAACCAATTCGCGATTTCCGTGCCGGTCCGCCTGCAGACAGCGGCTGAAACGCTCGCCCAAAAGGCTGTCGCCGCAGGTATCCCAGGTGTGCAGGTGGACGGTATGGACGTCCTGGCGGTGTACGCTGCGGTGCAGCAAGCGGTGGAACGCGCCCGGGCCGGCGACGGGCCAACGTTGATTGAAGCGCTCACGTTCCGCTACGGTCCGCACACAATGAGCGGCGACGACCCCACCCGGTACCGCACGAAGGAGTTGGAGCACGAGTGGGAACAAAAGGACCCGCTCGTCCGCTTCCGTGCGTTCCTCGAACAGCGTGGGCTGTGGACACCGGCAGACGAGGAGCGTGCCATGGAGGATGCCAAGAACGCCGTCAATGACGCGCTGAAAAAAGCCGACGAGTACCCGAAGATGACGGTGCCTGGTTTGATTGACAGCATATTCGAGTCCCTGCCGGCTGACCTCGCCCGCCAACGGGCTGAGTTCGCCGCCCAAGGAGAGTGACACAGCCATGGCTCAAATGACGATGATCCAGGCCATCACCAACGCCCTAGACCTGGAACTCCAGCGCGACGAACGCGTATTGGTGTTTGGAGAAGACGTCGGCCACAACGGGGGTGTCTTCCGAGCCACCGAAGGGCTGCAGAAAAAATACGGCGCGCAGCGCGTCTTCGACACCCCGCTGGCCGAATCGGGAATTTGCGGATTGGCCACCGGACTGGCCATTCAAGGCTTTCGACCGGTCGCAGAAATCCAATTTTTCGGCTTTGTGTTTGAGGCGATGGACCAAATCGCCGGACAGGCCTCGCGCATGCGCTACCGGACCGGCGGCCGCTTCCACTGCCCAGTCGTCTACCGCGCGCCGTTTGGCGGAGGCGTGAAGACGCCCGAACTGCACTCCGACAGCCTGGAAGGGCTGTTCGTGCAGACCCCCGGCTTGAAAGTCGTCGTTCCTTCCAACCCGTATGACGCAAAGGGTCTGTTGATTGCCGCCATCCGGGACAACGACCCCGTGTTGTTCCTTGAACACATGAAATTGTACCGCTCGTTCCGGCAAGAGGTACCGGACGAGGCGTACACCCTGCCTATCGGCCAGGCGAACGTGGTGCGCCCGGGCAAAGACGTGACCGTCATCGCGTATGGCGCGATGGTGCACACCGCGATAAAGGCGGCGGACGAATGGGCAAAGGCGCGTGGCATTGAAGCGGAAGTGATTGATCTGCGCACCATCAGCCCGATTGACATCGACACCATCGTCACGTCCATCAAAAAGACCCACCGGGCCGTTGTCGTTCAGGAGGCACAACGCTCGGCGGGTGTCGCCGCAGAAGTGATTGCACAGATTAACGAGCACGCCATTTACCACCTGGAGGGCCCTGTGCTGCGCATCACACCGCCGGACACGGTGTACCCGTTCACCCTCATCGAAGACGAGTGGATCCCCAGCCCAAAACAGGTGGTCGGCGGATTGGAACGTGTTATGAACCTGTGAATGAGTCCGTCAGGGCGATGTGGCGGTGGTCCGGGCCGGGGGCCGGAAAGGCCCCCGTTCCGTTTGAGCAGGGAACCCGTCCCCGCCCCATGCCCGCATAGACCCAGATGCCTAACAATGGTGGCGGATTGGTGGAGGTGACCCTACGTGGGCTGTGTCTTATACACAACCGCCGAG
>JADGIC010000046.1 GCA_019683615.1 Alicyclobacillaceae bacterium
TCACTGTACGGGTCATGTTGGCTGTGCAAATAGCGCATCTGCCCCGACTCCACTCGTACAGTCCAGTGTCCCCTCTTCCCCAAGACCAACCTGACTGCGTCCATCTCGCCCGCTCCTCACCGTCATTGCAGTTCATGGCCGCCGACAGACTTCTTCGTGTGTTCGAGCTTCATGAGCGACTGAAACAGATCCGAGCCTGCCTTCCATTTAACCAACCACGGAAGCAATTCGTACTCCAATATATCTGCAATGAGGATGTAATCCTCGAGATTCCAAGCCTCCATCAAGCTCGATACGACTCGCTCCCCCTCAGCGCTCACCTCATGCACAAAGGAACCGGCCCCGGGCTGTAACCGCGTCAGTTGATTCAGGACCGTATGATTCCATTGCAGCAGCGGCACAGACTCGGCAAAATGGACCGCGCCTTCTGCGATATTGCCGACCCTGAAGGCGTCCGCGGCTTCCTGCAGCCGCTTGTACAGCGGGGGAATCATCTCCACCACCGAGGCCATCGTGTCCTCGATCAGCTCGTCGAGGGTGCACGTGTCGACCTGCAACTCCCACGTGTCATCCGGTGAGAGGCCAGCCACCTCTTCGATAGACCTCTCCACACCGTTGAGGACCACCCTTCGAACGAATCGGTTCCGCCGGTACACGTCGTCCAGCACCTGCTCAACAGACCCAGCACTCTCCACCCGACAACCGTCCACCCAAACCTGCACAGGTCACCCCTGCCTTTCCGCCGCCAATTGCCGCTCCGCCTGTGCGAATGCATCGCGCAGATCGCGAATCAGCGGTTCGATACCGTCCAGCACTTCACGGGACTTACGCCGGTTCGCTTCCACCAATTGCTTGTAGAAATAGGTGTAGAGCGCATCCAGATTTTCCGCCAGCTCCGGTGCCTGACTATGATCCAAGGTCCGCTGCAGTTCGAGGACAATGTCCTGTGCACGAATCAAGGCATTGTGGGCAGCTTCCACTTGGTGGGCATCGATGGCCGTCTTTGCCTGGGCCACGAACTTCAATAACCCGTCAAACAGCATGATGAGCAAGCGTTCCTTCGGCGTGGTGTGGATACCCACCTGCTTATACGCACTCTGCGGGTACATGGCGCGCCTCCCTCAATTCCCTGTGAAATTCCTGTTCAAAGATCTGTATACCTTCGTTGTGTATATTAATCGACTCATTCGTGAGCTCCAGCAAGCGATGGATCAGGAGGGCGCTCTTATTGGCCCACATCCGCTGCCGTTCCCGCTCATCGGTGTCAGATGAGTCCTTGGCGACGGCGTCCGACAGCTTGATGTCGACGTACACCGTGTCAAATGAAATGGCGTCGAGAAAGGCCAGCGCCAACGGCAGCCGGCGCAGGCGGCGCTGGGCCTCCTGCAACCGGCTCAATCCCCCTGGGTCTGGCTCGTGTCCCGATTCGATCCCCTGCGAATAGGAAACCAGCGATTCCATCATCGCGGTGAGAAATCTGCGTGCTGCCCGCAGCTGGCGGCGGGAGCGCTTCAGATTCTGATGCACGGTGTGTATGGTACTGGGATCCGGACGCCGGGAGACGATGGCATCCATCCATTCGGCTGTCGGTACATCGGAACTCGCGTATTGCTCCATGGCCTCTCGCAAGGTCATGACCTTCCAACCGTGCTTCAGCGCACCGCCTTCAGTCGCGTTCACATACGTGCGGTCCCCCGCTTTCACCTCCCGCTCAAACCACCGCAGGTAGAACAGATAGTCGTGCGTCGTGTACACCGTCTCGCCGTAGATGTCTTCCACCTCGTACAGTTCACGGTTCCCGCGCAGATCTTCGACCTTGCGCTGATCATGCAACGTTCCCGCGGCGTAACACTGCCCTTGCGGGTATGACAGGTCCAACCCCACGCAGATCACAGGATCCGCGCCTATGAACCTTGCCATGCTGAACGCCGCCGTAGCCACCGATCCGCCAATGGGCAATCGGCTGGCTGTACGCGGCTGCTCCGGCAGGACCATGTTCCACCAGTGTTCGTGAGCCCCTGCCTCGCAGGATACAAGTTTTGGCCCCTGGTGGTGCCGCACGATCTCATAGTGCGAATATGGCTCGATAAACAGGGGATACCGGTCGTAATTGCAGCCGCACATCAATTCTGCATTCATGGGGCTGCCGTCCAGCGTCACCACCATGTGGGGCTCGATCCCTCGGCGTTCCAGGGCTCGGTAGGCTGTGTCCACGCAGAAAATCAACGCCCGGTTCCGGCATTCACGCAACAGTTCAATGTTCTTGTTCAGCGACGGTCCGGCCCCGACGACGATCACCGGCCGGTTCCGCCAAGTCCCCTCCAGTTCCTGCACGTGCTTCGCCTGCAACAGCGCGGGGATGTTGCAAACAAAATTCCGCGCCCACCAATGTTCAAAAAAACGCGTGGTGTGCAAGTTCACCAGTTCCGCGTTGAATACGTAGTGCAAAAAGGACCAGATCTCCGTGACGAAATCGCTCTGCAGGCGTTCCTCCACAGGATGCGCCCAGTGCGCGAACGTGGGGACGTCATATTGGTCGCGACCCACAACGAAAAGAATACCCTGTTGGATCACCTGCATGTCTTCGGACACCAGAAACACGAGCCGCTCGTCCGACAAGACGGTCGACAAATCGCGGCTCGCAAACACCACCCGGAGGTAGTCCGGACGGTGTGACACGAATAAAATCCGCGCATCCGGTTTCAGACGGGACAGGGCAACCTCAACGTGGTAGAAGCCGGCCTCCCCGACCATGAACACGAATTTTGCCCCTTCGAAGTCCGCATGGGACAATTGCTGCTCGGCTTCACGAAGCGGGTTGTACCGGCTTGTCAGGTTCCGCCAACCGCCATCCTGGAAATACTGATACACGTAAACACCGGCGCCCGTGTGCTCCACCCGGCGATCGAATGGAAGAGACGCCCCCTCCACGAGGCGCGCGACTTTCGGAAACCGCTCGCCGAGCACCGTCAGGTTGCGCTGCAAGATATCATCCATGTGACTACCCTTCTTGTCAGCCGATTGTCGACAACAGGCCCCGCAACGCGGCCTGTTCCATCGCGGCCTGGGCTTGGTACTGCTGCAATTGCTGGAACTCCGCCATTAACTGTTGAGCCTCGGCCTGCGCCTGGTCGTATATGGTCTGTTGCTGCTGCAGTGTGTCGTTGATCATATTTGAATACATGTTTTGTTCCGCCTGCGCGATGCCGACCAAGTTCATGTTGGAAGGAGAGATAGGTGTCAAACTGTTGAACTGCCCGGTCAGGTTGACGAGATCATTGTTCAGCTTGGTCGCCATGCCTGTCAACAAGGATGCGACCTTATTCGGGTCGTCTTGAAAAGCCTGGATCAATGTATTCGTGTCAACCTGGAGGGAGTTGGTGGTCCCCGGGGCCGAACCGACGGCGCCGTTGTTGATCCCGATGGCCTGGACGGTCAGGCTGGCATACTGAGATGGAACACCCGGAAGGCCATTCGACAGCACATCGTTCATGTACTTGAACGCGAGCTGCGCCATCGCCGCGTCGCCCTGCAGGTCTCCGCCCTTCTGAGTGTAGGTCTGCAGTTGCTTGTACAGCGTGTTGAACGCGTCCACAAACGCTTGTACATTTTTCGTCAATGTGCTGGTGTCCTGTGCAACGGTGAGCGTGCACGACCCGGACGACTGGATGGTAAACGTCACACCCGGAATCACGTTGGACACCGTCGGCCCGGCGCTGGTGCCGCTGGACCCGTTGATGGTGTACGACCACGGTGTGCCGGGTTGCGAAGTGCCTGCGATGTTCAGCGCTGCCGCCAGGTTCCCCATCCCCGGCACATCCGAGACCGTGATGGGCTGTGAAGTCTTGGAGGTGAGCGTGATGGTGTCCGTGAGCGGATCGTACGACGCCGTCACGCCGGCCGCGGACGAGTTGATCCGGTTGATGATGGCTTGCAGCGTGTCCGTCTGGGCATTGTAGGTGATGTCCACGCCATTGATCTGCATGTCACCGTTCGTGGCGGTCACGGACATGGCGAAGTTGGCGGAATGCAGGTACGAGGTGAGCTGCACATGGCCCAACAGCCCGCTCGTCTTGTTCTCGCCCGCCCCAACCTGGACTCCGTCTAGCCCGATGACCTGGAAGAAGTTGCTCGTGTCGCCAGCGCTACCAAAGACAAGCGTCTGCCCGCTGGCATTCGTGAAGGTTAACTGGTTGTTCGTGATGGCCGCGCCGGAAATCACGGTGCTGCCGAAGGCCGTGTTGATGTTGTCGATCACGGATTGAATCGTGTCCGACCCGCTGATGGAAATTGTTTTTGAGGTCGCCCCCACCGTCACTGTCACGTTGCCCGCCGTGACAGGCTGGGAAAACACCGGAGACGACAACGCCGTGGACATGGTGGGAGCGGCGCCAATCCCGGCGCTGCTCGTGAACGTGGCCGGAGCACCAGCGGTGACCGAGATGTTGTAGGTGCCGGGCACGGCACTCCCAGACGCGGTGGCCGTGATGGCGTCTGTGTCGGTTCCGCCGACGCTGGTCGTGAAGGAACTGAATGTGCTCGAATCTGCCAGTGCCATCAGGGCATCCTGGAGCTTCCCCGCCAGCGACGCGATGTTGGACCAGTCGTTCTGCTTCGACTGCAGCGTCTGGATGGTCTGGTTCAACGCGTCCCCTGGTTGTCGCGCCACCTGGTACAATTGCTGGACGATTTGTGAGTAGTCGATGGTTCCAGACATCAGGGACAGCGCCTGCATTCCACCGAGGTTGAGTGACATGCCCCGCACCTCCAACGTGCGACTTCAGAACAAGGCCGGGGCCGCGACAACGGCCCCACGTCTCAAATGGATTAGCCCAGTAGCTTCAGAACCAAACCCGGTAACTGGTTGGCCTGGGCCAGCATCGAGATGCCCGCGTTGACAAGGATCTGCTCTTTTGTGAACTGGGTCATCGTCGCCGCCATGTCCGTATCCATGATGCGGGACTTCGCGGTCGACAGATTGTTGTTCTCCACGCCCAGGTTGTTGATGGCGAAGTTTAAGCGGTCTTCAACGGCACCCACGTTCGCGCGGAACAGTGATACGTGAGATAGAGCAATGTCAAGAACACTTACCAAATGCGATGCAACCTTCTGGTTGAGATTGTTTTTGAAGCTGTCCAACGTTTTTGTCAGGTTTAACGCGGACGCACGGAGATTGGCACTTTTCACCTTCAAGGTAACTTTCTGATCCGTCCCCGCATTGGCTCCCACTTGGAATACGATACCTGTACTCGCTATTCCAGTGAGAAGAAGCTTCGTATTGAACTGAACGGAATTTACTGTGCGCGTGATTTCTTGTTGAAGCTGATCCAACTCCTGATAAATTTGAGTCCGGTCCGACGTCGTCGCCGTACCGTTCGCTGCCTCCAAGGCCAAGTCGCGCATGCGGCCTAGCATGTTCTGGAGGCTAGCAATGCCACCTTCCATCGTCTGTAGCATAGACAGGCCGTCCTGGGCGTTCTGGGTGGCGCGCGTCAAACCCGTGATCTGGTTGCTCATCTTGGTGGCAATGGCCAAGCCGGCCGCGTCGTCTGCCGCGCTGTTGATCTTGTAGCCGGAGGACAGCTGCTGCTCCGCCTTCTGCATCGCGTTCTGGTTGATGTTGAGGCTGAACAGGGTGTTCATCGCGGCGATGTTCGTGTTGATGGTGAAACTCATGCTCTTACTCCTCCTTACAAGGTGTTGTGTGTATGGCTACAAGCGTTGCGCTTGGTAGCACCGAAAGTTATTGGTATTTATTGTAGTTCACTGGAGAACGTCAGCCAACGTCGGCAGGATGAGCCGGATTCCGGCCTCCAGGGCCGCCTGGTAAACGGTCTGCTGCGTGCTCAATTGAGTAATGACCTGTGCCAGGTCCGCGTCCTCCACCTTCCCCTTGGATTGTTGGAGGTTGTTTACCATCGCGCTCAACTGTGTCTGCGTGGCCTGCAGGAGGCTCATGCGTCCGCCGACGTCGGCGCGAATGGCTGAGATGTGGTCCAGATTCGCGTCGAGGCTCTGCAGGTCCGCATCGAGTTTGGCCGGATTGTTCGACAAGTCGCTGTAGATATCCGCCAAATTGGCGAGCAGGCTCGGCACACCCCCGCTCGGAGAGGTGTTGAAGACCTGGGCGCCGTCGACATTCACCGGAATCCGCATGTTGCCGCCGCCAATGGTCGTCTTCTGGGCTCCGCCACCGCTCCACGTGAAGGTGATGGTTGTTCCGGCCACGGACATCGACAGCGGCGCCTGCTTCCCGGTGACGCCTGCGAATATGTATTGCTCGCCGTCATTGGTGTTCGCAATCTGCACCACGTTTTGTATCTGCTGCAAGACGACGCTTTGAATCTGGTTCAGATCGGACGGCGTGTTGGTCCCGTTCATTGCTTGAAGAATCTCTGTACGAATGTTTCCCAACACCGATTGCAGGGAATTGAGCGACGCGTCGGCGGTTTGCAGCTTGGTCAGGCCGCTGTCCGCGTTGTTCTTCCACTGTTCGATCTGCGCCAACGAGGTTTGAATGGTGATGTCCACCGACAATCCCACCGGATCGTCCGACGGCTGGTTCAGCTTGCGGCCGGTGGAAAGTTGCTGCTGAAGATCCTGATACTTGCTCATGATGTCGCTCAAATCTTGCAGGTACCGAGCGTTCATGCCAAACGTCGTGACTCGCACATCCACACCCCCCGGCCTTAGACGATTGCCATCAATGAGTTGAGCATCTCATTGAACACCGCGATGAGCCGGCTTGCCGCCTGGTACGTTTGCTGGTACTGAATCAGGTTGGCCATCTCTTCGTTGATGTTCACCCCGCGCACCGACTCCCTCAGCGTGGTGACCTGCGTGGTCAGCGCCTTGAACGTCTGGTTCTTTTCATTGGCCGCCTGGCCGTCCGTGCCGAGTTGTGTGACAATCCCGTTGTACGTCACAACCGATCCGCTGCCCAGCAGGCCGGCACCCACCGCGTCGTAGTTGGTCATCAGGTTGGCGATGGCCTGCGCATTGGTTCCGTCTGTCTGATCCGGTCCGCCTCCGGAAGGCGGTCCGGCAGCCGCCAGCAGGTCCAAAGCACCAGGATTATAGGTCGGGTCGACCGCGATGTCGCTCGCGGACGTGCCGTCGAACAGCCCCGTTGCGGGCATATTGCCGTTGAGGTCGTACCCCTGGAGAAATTGATTGTTGACAGCTTCCATGAACTCTTGAGCAAGGGCGTTCACCTGGTCGAGGACTCCGCTGGCACCAGCGTTTTGGATGTACTGGGCCATGTCGTACAGGCTCTTCAGCTGCCCCGATCCGTCCAGCAGGTCCTGGACGCTGACGGTGTTATTCAACTTGTTGCTTGGATTGGCTGGAATGGCGCCGTCCACACTGCCCGTCACCTGCCCCCCGGTCACCATGGACACCGGAATGGGGGCCGTGTTGTTAAATGCCGTGACGTTGGCGTTAATGTAGACTCCGACGTCCACCGACCCGTCGTCGTGGTAGGTCACGCTCAGTTTCGCATACTGGGATAGCTGATCCAACAGAGCGTCCCGCTGATCCAACACATCATTCGGCGGGGAGGGATTCGTGGCCCCGCTTCCGCCGGATCCGCTCGCGCTCTGTAGAGCGAGGCGAATCAGCTGTTGGTTCACGGCCGCCAGATTGGAAAGCAGCGAGTTGAATTGGCTGGCGGCCGTCGCCTCCTCAGCCTGGTAGCGCGCATAGTCCTGTTGCAGTTCGCTGGCGGTTGTTCGAAACGCGTCCGCCACCTGCATGCTCGCCTCGTAAGCAGCCGCCCGTGCCCCCATGTCGGCCGGCGTTTGGGCCAATTGGCTCCACGCGTTGAAAAAGCCCTCAATGCTTTGTCGTAACGTCGTGCCACTGGGTTCGTTGAAGATCTGGGCGACTTGACTCAACTCCGTGCTCCGGCTCTGCCAATAAGCCTGTTGGGTGTTGTTGTCCCAAAACTGCTGATCCAACGAAGTATCGTCGATCCGCCTCTGGCCGCGAGCGTTGACCCCCTGCCCGAGGTACGTTTCGTGATCCGTATAAATGACAAGCGAGGCCTGGGTCTCGTTGTCCACCACTTCCCGGGCATAGCCTGGCGTATTGGCGTTCGCAATATTGTGGCCGGCTGTCTCGGCGCCCATCAAAGCGGATTCCAAGCCAGACAGACCGATTTGCAGAGCCAGAAACGTGGATGGCATGGTCGGCCTCCTTTGCACGTTGGATTACGCGTGGTACGACAGCCGCGCCAACGCCTTCGGGTGAGGGGCAGAAGCGCGAACCCCGTACACTGCGCGAACCGCTGCATCCGCCAAGTCGATGCCCTGTTGCAGCAGGTGATGGATGCGGGCAAGCCGCTCGTGGAGCTCCGTTGCACGCGCACGAACCGCCTGCTTGACCTCGGGCTGAGACCGGGCAGCGTGGGCCAGCTCCAGCAGGCAGGTCTGCTGTTCATCGGTCAGCCGCTTCACGGACGGTACATCGTTCGCGATCAAAGCGTTCTCCATTTGGCACAGCAGGTCGATGAACCTGTCCAACAAGTCATCCGTCACGGAGCACACCGCTCTCCTGAATCCGTCTTGCCAAGGCTTGCAAGTCTATCTCATACTGATTCGACTCGATGCGAGCCTTCAGCTCCGCAATCTTCTGGTGGCGTTCCACATTCCGTTTGCTGGCTGTCGCCGAGTCGAGGGAATTCGTCGCCGCAGGATCAGGTGACACAGGCCGGAACTCAGGTCCGTTCACTGTCCTCCCCCTCCTTCTGATACAGGAATCGACTCAACCGGCGCGAATGAACACGTGCGAAATTCGCTCTTTCACCGCATATTCGACAGCGTACGTCAATGAAATAAAAATACGACGCCAATCTGCGTCGTTTTCGCCGAATTTCACCCGTTTTCATCTATGATAGATTGTGCAATTCACCGCAACCGGAGGTAACGGAAGGGAAGCATTACCCATCCGTACCCATGAAAGAATCAGTGCGTTGAACACGGCGTCACATAAACGGCTGGGCTGCCGGCTACCGTGCACGAGCCCGCAAGAGAGAGCCTTTCAGACTGTTCAGCGCGCGGTGATAGATGGCACTGACGCGGCTCCTCGACAGCGACAGCACCTCCGCCACTTCACTGAGGTTGAGTTCCTCCACGAACACGAGCGACAGCACCAACTGTTCCTGCTGCGTCAGCTTCGCCAACGCCGCGTTCAACTCCGCGATCTCGCCGCTGCGTACGGCCGCCTCCTCCGGCGTGCGGACGGTGTCGTCCACCAGCCACTCGTGGCGGCCCTGTTCGTCCAGCGAGATCATGTCAGGTGCCACCTGAGCCTGTGCGCCATACGCCGCCTGGGCCCGGCGCCACTGCTGCGACCGGCCGTAGATGCCCGTGCGGCGGAGTTCATCCACCATCGCACCGCGGATGCGGACCTTGGCGTATTGGAGGAAGGGCACACCGCGGGACGGATCAAACGTGCGCGCGGCGTCCCACAGGCCCTCTTGGCCAGCCATCACCAGGTCCTCCAAGCGAACGTGGGCCGGCAGCCTCCGCTTCAGCCGGGCGGCGATCCGCCGGACGAGTTCCTCACACGCCGACCACGATTCACCTTGGAAGAGAGATTCGGAACACGTCAGTTGCCGCTCGCCATCCGATGAGACGATGCGGTTCATGAATGGCCTCCTTCGGGTGCACTCGCCTGCGAGGCGTCTGCGAGGAGTGAGCTTTGAGGAGGATAGCCCTTCAGCGCGAAACAGAACCCCTCTGTCTGCCGCGCTGCGGCCGGGCGGCCCGGGTGCGCAACTGTGCACTCGCCGCCGACAGCGCCAAGCTCAGTTCCTTCGCGCACCGCCTGCAGAACCGGCCGGACTGCGTGGGTTCTCCGCAGCGTTCGCAGGGATAGGACAGATTGGGGTTGTTACGCAGGATCAGCCGGCCGTTCTGGATCAAGGCGACGACGAGGGAAGCGTCGACACCTGTCGCCTCGGTCAGCTCCGCCATGTCCGCATTCCGGTGTTCACTGAGGTAACTGCGCACGAGGGTGAATGCCCGATCTTCTTCCGCCACACACTTCGGACAAATGTCCCGGCGCACGCGGGTGTAAATGCGTCCGCAACGGGCACAGTTGGCAATGGGCATGGTCAATCCCCCTCTCGGGGTCCATTATACGCAATCTTTTCACAAGCGGCCAGAAGCCGCCCATCGCCGCTTTCATCCGCCCGCGCCGGACACTCATTCTTCCCGGGCGATCACCCAAGCCGTCACGTTCTCAGCACCCGCTTCATACAACGCCTTTGCGCACGCGAGCACCGTCGAACCGGTGGTCACGATGTCGTCCACGACGACTACGTGCAGGCCGCGGACGGTTTGGCCCGGCCGCAACTGGTAAACGCCTTGCTGAACGCCCTGACGCTCCCACCGCCCCTTGGCTGTCTGGGAGACCAATGCCTGCCGCCCGTGTCCGCTGCGCACAGACGTTCCGGAAAGCGAGGATGAAGGAGATGGTGAAGGAGAGGGCGGAAGAGGGGGAGAGCCGGATCGGGACGGCACAGCCGTGAACGTTCGGTTGGCCCGGACTTCCAGCACGGGCAGAACCGGCACCGCCAGGCGCTCCGCAAGGTGCGCGGCGAGGAGCCACACGTGGTCGTAGCCGCGCATCCGAAACCGCGCGCTCGACGCAGGAACTGGAACGAGGCCGTCGACGGGATGCGGATGTGCCTGGTCAAACGTCGGTGCAGACAGGTACATCAGGTCTGCCAGCCACGCGGTCCACTCGGTGCGGCCGTCGTACTTCCACTGGCGGATGATGTGGCGGACCAAGCCGCTGTGTGGCATGGCGGAGACGACCGGCACACGCCCCCGGCGCGCTGCCGCCCGCAACTTGGCGGAAGAGACAAACTGGCAGCGCGGGCGCGGCTGGCAGCCCACCGTCTCCTGCCTGCAGAACAAGCATAATCGCGCAGGCAGGTCCGGCAGAACGTCCGCCAGCTCATTCCCTGCCTCGGCGTCGAAACGGGGTGCTGATGCCGCGTCGGGCCGGCGGCGGATGACCGTGGTCGGACGCCCGGGGTGGATGTCGATGTCCACCGGCCTCTGGCACAAGTCGCACAAGGACCCGGCGCTGTCCGGGAACAGCACGTTGAGGGCAGTGTTCAACCACCGCCGCGCCAAAAAGGGCAGCGTCCACCGGCGCCAAAGAGGCACGGGTGACCACCTCCGTCGACTGTGTGGCTGTGCCCGCGGCCGTCTGTGCTGCTCAGTGGCTGCCGTCAACCGGCTCGTAGTAGAGCAGTGCTAGTACGCCCGGTCCCGTGTGTGCACCGATGACCGGGCCCAATTCACAGACCTCTGCTTGCACATGCGGGTACCTCTGAGTCAATTGATCCCGCAGCCGGAGGGCGTCGCCTTCGCGGTCGGCGTGCACCACGCCGACCTTGAGCGGCTTGCCACCCGCTGCATCCCGGTCTAACTCTTCCAGCATGCGCTCCACCGCGCGCCGGTGGGTCCGCACCTTTTCGAACAGCTCGATGCGCCCGTCAACCATGGTCAGAATCGGCTTGATCTGCAACAGTGAACCTAACGCTGCCGACGCGCCGCCGATGCGTCCGCCTTTGTGCAGCTGCTCCAGCGTATCAACCACGAAGAACGCCTTCTCTCGCGCCAACTCCCGCTCCCAAAGCGCTAACACCTCCTCCTTGCCGCCGCCCCGGCGGTGCAGTTCGACGCCGTCAAGCAGCGGGCCGGCAATGCCGTAACTCGCGATGCGCGAGTCGACCACCACCACGTCGCCGCCGACCATGCGTGCCGCCGCCTCCGCCGACTGGAACGTCCCGCTCAGCTTGCTGGACAACAGCAGCGCCAAGACCGTGTCGTGATCTTGCAGCAGCCGTTCGAACACCGCGGCGAACTCCCCCACCGGCGGCTGCGACGTCGTGGGCACAGACGGCGACGAACGCAAGCGTTGGTAGAACTCGGCGGCGGTCAAATCCTCCCCTTCGCGAAACGACTGACCGTCGAGAATGACTGACAAGGGAACCACGGTGATGCCGTAACGTTCTGCCTGTGCCTTCGTCAAACAAGCAGTACTGTCCGTGACAAACGCGATCTTCGCCATGACGCGAACCATCCTCTCAATCCTCTGAATCAACTGGCACTGTGAGGTATGCACCAGGTATCCTCTGTGTTACCATAGGTTTGTCGAACGCACGACCGGCCATACTGAACGGGAAGTGATGCACCTTGGCCACCCTCGGTGAAAAAATCCGCGAGGCGCGGATGCAGAGGGGAATGACGCAGGCGGATCTCGGCGCCGATATCGTCAGTCCAAGCATGATCAGCCAAATCGAAGCCGGGCGGGCAAAGCCTTCCTACGCGCTCTTGAACATGCTGGCCAACCGGCTCGGCATGCCCGTGGAACATTTCATGAGCGACTTGGAAGAACAGTTCACCCTATCCACACACTTTCAACTGGCAGAATATTATCTCTTGACGCAACAGCCCGACGAGGCTCTGCGGGTCCTCCGCTCCGTACCTGCACCCGAGTCTCCCGGCCTGAACCACCAGGAGTACTGCCTGCGCGCAGCCCGCGCATACCGCCTCCAGCAGCGCTGGGACGACGCCGTTCGGATTCTCGAAGAACTCCGCGAACACGCGTTCCGCATGCAGGATGACCGCCTGCACTTTCAAGTCTGCCGGGAATCCGGACACGTTGAGTATGCCATGGATAACCTGCTCGGCGCCAGGCATGAATGGCTGAAAGCTTTGCGTTTTGGAGAGACGTTGTCGCCAGCCGACGGGTTCCCGCTCGTCCAGCTGCACGGTTGGTTGGCCGAGATCTGCATCCTCATGCACGACCTCCATCTGCGCCTCAACCAGCCGGACGAAGCAAGCCTCTACCTGCAACAGGCGGCCAACTGGTGTAGCCGCTTCGCCCGCTTCCGGGACCTGGCTGCCGCCTACATCGAAGACGGTCTGGCCGCCTTGGCTGCCCAAGACGCGGCCAGGGCCAAGGACATGATTGACCAAGCAGTGGCCCTCATCGATGCAGCCCGCTGGGTGGAACTGTTCATCCGCGTCCAGGTCAAGCAAAGCACGGCCGAAGACCATTCACAACTCGTCGACCCATGGTCGAAAGCGGCTCTTTCCATGGCAACCGTCAGCCCCGGGGCGTTTCTTGACATGGAATTGGAACGCATCGACCAGCTGCTCCAACAAGGGCAGACCGACAAAGCGGCGCGCCGAATCCGGCGGTGCTTCGACATTCTCGAAGATTACGATGAAGATGCCCAACACAACGGCGCCACTCCCGCACCTGCCGCAACCGCCGTGGCCCCGTTCGACAGCGCCCGTTACCGCCGCCAACTCGCCGTCCGCCAGGCGGAGGCCGAACATCAGCAGGGCCAGCGCGATCGCGCCATCCGCCGGATGGAGGCTGTCGCCAAAGCAGTCACCGGCGATGACGATGCGCGCACGAGGCTGCGGGTATGGGGATTGCTCGTGCAGTGGTATGCGGAGACGGGGGAGTGGGAGGATGCGCAGAGGGCGGCTGAACAGTTGGAGCAGGTTTGCATGGATGTGTTTGGATAGCCGGCCGGCGGCATTCAAGCCAGACCTGGCGCTTGTCGCGCGCCTGGCGTTCGGAGCCGGTATGGGGGTCAGGCCGGGTCTTGCTCAGCTTCCTCGCTGAGCAGGCCGATTTCCCCGACGACCTCGATAAACGGTTCCACCAAGTCTGGATCAAACTGCTTGCCGGCACAGGAGCGGAGTTCCGCAAACGCTTCCTCCAGAGTGCGTTTCTGTTGGTACGGACGGCTGGTCGTCATCGCGTCGAAGCTGTCGGCAATCGTCAAAATCCGCGCCTCAAGGGGAATCTCGGTCCCGGCCAAACGGTCCGGGTAACCGGTGCCGTCGTACCGCTCGTGATGGTGCCGGATGATCGGCAAACAGGGGGCGAGACTGGGGATCTGTTCGACGATCCGCACGCCAATCTCGACGTGGCTTTTCATGATGTTCCACTCGTCCCTCGTCAACGGCCCGCGCTTGGTCAACACCTCCAGCGGGATCTCCACCTTGCCGATGTCGTGCAAGAAAGCGCCAAACCGAAGGTTGCGCAGCGCCGACTCGCTAAGCCCGAGGCGCCTGCCAAGCGCCTCCGCATAGCGCACGTCGCGTTCGGTGTGGGCGTACGTGTACCGATCCTTGGAGTTGAGGATGGCGAGAAACACCTTGATGGTCTGGATGATCTCCCGCTCTTCGTCGGTTGCCAGCTCGCGTTTCAATTCGTCCAGCACCGACGTGTAGATGGAGACCTTGTTGCGGCCCGTGAACTTCCCCTTGTAAAGGGCGTCGTCGACCATCATCAACAGGTCCCGCTTGTTGTCTGCCATATCGGGGTAGGACGCCACCCCGACACTGATGGTCAAGCGCTGTCCGGGCAGCTTGTGCACGCCGGGAAAAGACGCCTGCTCGACAGCCTTGCGCAAGCTCTCCGCCCGCGCCTCCGCTTGCTTGACATCGGCACCCGGGAGGACGATGGCAAACTCTTCACCGCTGTACCGCGCCACCTCCTCGCCGGGCAAGCACGTCTCCCGCAGAAGGTTCGCCATCAGCTTGAGTGCTTCGTCACCTTGAACGTGACCGAAGATCTCGTTGTACCGCTTGAACCGGTCGATGTCGACCATCAGCAGAGAAAACGGTTGGCTCGCCTCTATCCGACTGTCAATCCAAGACTGTATCCACCGGTGGTTGTACAACCCGGTCAGTTCGTCGCGAATCGCCAATTGCTTGAAGTGTTGGGCCAACTTGAAGTAGTCGCGGTACGAATAGGAGACGAGGAGGATCAGCCCGGTCAAGAGGATGGCGCCTGCCAGCCCCGCCTCGTGAATGACGAGGGCCAACAACAGGCCGATGAGGATCTCAATCGCGTACACCATCACAAACTGGACGGAAAACACGCGGCGAAATTCTTGCAATCCCTTGATGCCCATGTCGAGAACGAAGTACGCAGTCACAAGCACGACGTTTAAGGTGAAATACACGGCACCGTACAAGACAATCGGCAAAACCTGCGTGATCGAGAATAACGGTTGGGCCGCGAAACAGTTCTGCGTGACCACGGCGGAGACGAATGCACAGTAGGTGAAAGCAGTACCCGCCGTAAGCTGTGCGGCCGGTCTGCGCTTTGCCTGGAACGCCGATACAACTGCGTAGATGAGCCCGCCCCACACGATCACCTGCAGCCTGTCCTGGTAAGCGAGTGAAAACCCTACGAGGTAGACCGTGTCAAAGTACAAGCGATCCCGTTCCGTGATGGGAATCGAAAATTTGCGAACCAGCAGGAGGAGACCCGCCAAGGTGTACATGACAACCCAATCGTCGACGGTGGGAGCCGGACGGTGTGTGGCGGTCCAGAAACCAAGGCCGATCCACAAGGTACCCGCATATACCGCGGTGGACCACCTACGCCAGTGTTTCAACACCCGCTGCTCCTCCCTTGCCGGACCGCATCGCGTACTGGATGAGAATGACCAACCCGATGGAAAAGACAATGTCCCCGATGCTGATGATGCTCTGTGGCCAAATCGTGATGGGGAAAATGTCGCCCAAAAAGTTCAAATGGGTGTGAG
>JADGIC010000216.1 GCA_019683615.1 Alicyclobacillaceae bacterium
GCCCTGGGCGGCGGTGTACGCCGCGGCAGTTCCCGCCGGTCCCGCCCCCACCACGACCACGTCGAACCGTTCATCCGCCATCGTTCCCATCCCCTTTCGCACCCGTCAGACGTTGAGTTCAGCTTTTGCGCCGCCCCTCGAGGATGCCGCCGCACCGGCCGGCACCGCGCCTGCGGACGCCGCCACCTCGCTACCCGCCTGCCCTTGCCTGCGCGCCAGCGCCGCCCGCGTCAGGGCCGGCACAATCTGGAATAGGTCACCCACAATGGCGTAGTGGGCGATTTTGAAGATCGGCGCGTTCGGGTCCTTGTTGATGGCGACGATGCACTCCGAGTTCTGCATCCCCACCACGTGCTGCACGGCGCCGGAAATGCCCACGGCGACGTACAGCTTCGGCCGCACCGTCGTCCCCGTCTGACCGACCTGGTGCTCGTGGCCAATCCAACCCAAATCCACCGCTGCCCGCGAGGCGCCCACCACGCCGCCCAAAGCGTCCGCCAACTCCTTGAGGAGCTTGAACGGGCCCGGGCCGCCCAGCCCGCGGCCGCCGGCGACGATGATCTCGGCGTCCTCCAGGTTCACCCGGTTTTTCGTCTCGATGAACTCCAACACCTCGACAGCAATCTCCGCGGGCGGCATCTGCGGCGGCACCTCGATGATCTCGCCCGTCCGCGTCTCGTCCCGAGGCAGCGCTTCGTACACGCCCGCCCGCGCCGTCGCCATCTGCGGCTTGAACTGCTTGCACAGGATGGTCGCCAGCATCTTTTCCGAGAACGCCGGGCGGCTGGCGAGCAGCAGCCGGTTCTCGTCGACGTCGAGCATCGTCGAGTCGGCCGTCAAGCCCGTCGGCAGGTGAGTGGCGATGGCCCCGGCGAGATCGCGCCCAGTGTAAGTGGCCCCCATCAGCACAATCTCCGGCCGGTACGTCCGGATAACGTGCAGGCAGACGCGGCTGTACGGCCGCGTGCGGTAGTCGCGCAGCTCCGATGAGTCGCACAGGAATACCTTGTCCGCGCCGTGGTAGATGGCCTCCTGTGCCAGATGGCGGACCTGGTGCCCGATGACCAGGGCCATCACGTCCACCTGCAGCTTCGCCGCCAGCCGCCGCGCCTCCCCAAGCAGCTGCCACGACACCTTCTTCGCAATCCCGCCCCGCTGCTCCACCACGACCAACACGCCCCGGTACTGCGACCAGTCCACGTCCCCCTCCGGCTGCAGCCCCACCGCCGGCTTGCGCCGCTGCGCCGCGGCCGTCTCTCTCGTTTCCGCCGCTCGTTCCAGTTCCGCCATCGCTCACGCCCCCCATCCGAGCTTGACCGGTAAATCGGTCTCGTACAGCCGGTTGAACAGGTTTTCCGCCACCTCGTCTGGCGTGGCCCCTTCCACCGTCACGGTGTGCACCGGCTTCGGCTCCGGCACCCAACTTTTGGCAACAATCGTCGGCGACCCGCGCAGGCCAATTTTCGACCGGTCGAGGTTCGGGAAATCGTTGGTGGTCCATACCACCGGCTCATAGCGGACCGCCCGCAGCACTCCCGGCAGGCTCGCCCGCCGCGGCCGGTTCAGCTCCGCCAGCGCGGTGATCAGCACCGGCAACGGTGCTTTCACCCGCTCGACGCCGTCCTCCAGGTGGCGGTGGACGATGATCTCCCGCCGCTCCGGGTCCAGCATCTCCACCTTCTCCACGTACGTCAGCTGCTCCATGTCGAGCCGGCACGCCACACCCGGCCCGACCTGGCCGGTGTCGCCGTCCAGCGTCTGCTTGCCACAAAACACGATGTCGACCGGCCCCCAGGTCTCGGCAATCTTCTCAATCGTCATCGCCACCACGTAGGAAGTGGCCAGCGTGTCCGCGCCGGCAAACGCCCGGTCGGTCACCAGCACCGCCTCGTCCGCTCCCATGGAGATGCACTGCTTGAGCGCCTGCTCAGCGCTGGGCGGGCCCATGGTGAGAACCGTGACGCGAGCACCGAACCGGTCTTTGATGCGCAGCGCCTCCTCCAGGCCGTGCAAGTCGAAGTAGTTGACGATGGCCGGTACGCCCTGGCGGATCAGGGTGTTGGTCTTCGGATCGATTCGCATCTCCCGGCTGTCCGGCACCTGCTTGATGCAGACCGCGATGTGCAGCACGCCGCTCCTCTCCCCCCGGCCGGACCCTGATGATCGGCAGACATTCGGCCCGGCACTCATTTGTGAAATTTGTCACAAATATGTCGACAGCAAGATTCTGATTTGTCGGCATCATCATACCACATGCCGGCACAGGCGTACAGTCGTTCCCTCCACCCCCCGCGCCCGGCCCCCGGAAACCGATACCGCATGTGTTCCGGCCTCCGCGTATATTCCCCCCGTGCTTGTCATACGGTGGATTGGACACTGCGGAGGTGGTCAAACC
>JADGIC010000217.1 GCA_019683615.1 Alicyclobacillaceae bacterium
TTGGGTGAGGGGTATGGGAGAAAGTGTTTTAAAGGTAACAATAACATAAAATAGAAAATATACTCTTCCGGGGGACCTGATGATGAAAAAAGTCCTCATGGCTGCGAAATAGTCTTACGAGGATACTGACCTGTGGAAGGCTCCACATGGTGTATCAGCCAATCATCGACCACCGTCAGGGAGTGGGATTCGGCTACGAGGCCCTGAGCCGTCTCTGCGTGATGGGTACGTGGATTCCTCGGGAGACGTGGTTTGGTGCAGCCGCCACATGCGGCCAGGCGGCCGAGGCGGATCTCGTCGCTCTGACCACCGCAGTCGCCTATCTTCGACAGTTGCCCCAACGTTTGTGGATCGGTCGGAACAGGTGCTGAGTCAAGGGCTTTTGCCTGCGCAGTGGGTGCTGGAACGGGTTGAGACCATGCCGTATACCCCTCACATTGGTAAATCACGCAGGCGCTTTGCGCCAGCTTGGATTGCGGATCGCCTTGGACGATGGCGGGACGGGTACAGCGAGCCTGTGTGCACTCGTTCATCGGGAACCGGATGTTGTGAAGGTGGATCGGTCGTTGATTCAAGGTATCGCGACATCCTCCACAACGCAGCGCTTGCTCGCCCACCTGGTATCGTTTATGGGGTCGCCCGATTCCGTCATCGCGGAGGGTGTGGAAGAAAAGGACAACCTGTTGGCTGTGCGGGAAGCGGGTGTCTGGCTCAGCCAAGAGTATTATTGGAGCCCGCCATTGGTGGCCAGACAATTGGAGACCTGGCATGCTCGGATGACCGAACTCTCATCGTCGATACTCGCCCACGGGCAGTCCGGGTGCTTTCCAGATGCCGTCGCTGGCGCCGTACGGAGACATCCCGTCTCCTTGGGCCGTGAGTCTGGACAGGTTTGGCCCCATAGGACGCCGCGCTCGAAGTGTGACCGGGCGAAACCGGACCGGAGGTTGGACGGATGCAACCCTTACTCGAACGGGTGAAACATTGGTTTCGGAAGCCGAATCCACAGCCGCCATCCCCGCAATCGTTCGCATCGCTAGACTGGGTCGTGCAGGAAGAGGTCCAGCGTGTTCGGCACGGCGAGATCAGCGTGCGTGACAACCAGGTGTTCATCACCAACCCCGACGCCGAGGGGTCATTCGCAACTCTGGAAATCCCTCCTGATCCGCGTGTGACCGTGACAATCAACGGCAGGCCGTGCACGGCCCGGACCTTCGTGACCGAGGACGACCGGGTGGAGGTCATGTTTCATCCTGTGGAGTCCAAGCGAAGGCTGTCCATCCGAGTCTCAGACGACAAAATGGCGGTGCTTGTCCGTGTTGAGGTCACGCCCGGGGAGACGTACCGACTGAAGGACGTGGACGGTGCACACCACGCGGTACTAGAGATCGAAGCGCAGCCGGTGTTCCCAGCTCCTGTTGAGCGCGAGGCCATCCTCGCGCAGCTGGCGAACGCGGGGTATCAAGGAGACCTGGATGACGCCGCGCTTGAGACCGTCCGCCGCGCCGAAGCGACCATGGAAGCGGTGGTGCTGCGGGGCAGGCCTCCCCAACCCGGTAAACCGGCCCGCTACAAGCCGGTGAAACTATCGAAGGTATACGACCCGATACGGCGAAGGATGGACCTGATGACCGTTCCGGCGGGGGCCACGGTTGCAGTACTGGAACCAGGGTTGCCCGGCACGCCGGGACAGGATGTGTTTGGGCACGAGGTGTTGCCTCCATCGCCTCGTCCTCTGCCAAGGTTGGGCCGCGGCGTCACGGAGGTCGGAGGACGGGTGGTGGCGACTCGCAGCGGCCGCCTTCGGTTCACCAGGTTCCTGATCGATGTAGTTCCAGAACTTATCATCGACCACGACCTGACGCCAAGGGACGGAAGGGTGGAATTCGACGGCGATGTACGGGTACTTGGGACGGTCTTGGATGGTAGTTTCATTCACGCCACCGGGCAGGTGGAGGTGAATGGAAGCGTACTGTCCTCCACTGTGATGGGCGAATGCGGCGTATGCGTGTTCGGCGCAGTGGTGGCTTCACAGGTGGTCGCCGGTTGTTGGAAACTCGACTTTCAGGCGGTATTACAGGAATTACGGCAGTGCCTGGAGCAGTTCACCCGGTTTGAACAGGAGTACCAGCAACTGCTGGAGAATGCGAGGACACGGGCGGACTTCGGTGAGAAAGTACCGATGCTTGCGGACGTCTTGATGTCCAAACGCCATCCTGACCTGGATGCGGCGCTTCAGCATCTGAGCCAGGAGATGAGTAATTTGGCGGAGCAAGACGAACGATGCCGCGCGCTGATCCGGGAACTTCGCCAGCAATGGCAGGGAATTGGGCGGACGAACATCGATGCGCAGGATGTGGCCCGCCTACGCCAGCTGCTGACGGACTGCGTGTA
>JADGIC010000218.1 GCA_019683615.1 Alicyclobacillaceae bacterium
GATCCACCCGACGCGGTTGGCGCTGACCGGGGTGACGGTCGGACCGGGACTGTTTGACGTGATGGCGTTGTTAGGCCGGGATGAGTGTGTCAGCCGACTGCGCCGGGCGGCGGCGTGGATTCGCGGGGAGACTGCGGCGGCCGGGGAGGGCGGTGCCGCGGGGGACGCGGTGACGGGCTGACCAGCTTGGACGCTGGACAAACCGCGCGTGACGGTTGACAACCTGAATGTCCGCCGGTATAATGCTCAATTGTCGGCGGGTTGCTGTGGCACCCGCCGGAAGGTGCCGGATGGTGTAATGGTAGCACGACTGACTCTGGATCAGTTAGCCTAGGTTCGAGTCCTAGTCCGGCAGCCACGTGGCCCTATCGTCTAATGGTTAGGACGTCGCCCTCTCACGGCGGTAATCGGGGTTCGAATCCCCGTAGGGTCACCACTTGGGTCATTAGCTCAATTGGTAGAGCATCCGACTCTTAATCGGGCGGTTGAAGGTTCGAGTCCTTCATGACCCACCAGGTATCGTTTCGAACGAACGGCCCGGCGGCTCCTGCAGGAGTGGGCTGGGCATGTCGAAATCCAGGTTGTTCAGGTTTTGTGCAGTTGGCGAAGGCGACCTCGTCTGTGAGGTTGCCTTTTTCATTCGACGACGGACACGAGGGGGAAGGGCTGTGGCGGCAGCGAATGCGGAGGGCGCTCGCTGGCAGGCGGTCGAGGCGCTGATAGACGCGCACGCGGACGCTGTGATGCGTTATGCTCGGCAACGGACGGGCGACGACTCGGCTGCCGAGTCGCTGTTTGTCGATACCTTCCTGCAGGCGTACCGGGTCTACCCGCGGCGTCCGCCCAAGGACGAGCAAGCGTGGCTGTTGAGACTGGCAGACGGGCTGGCGCGGGAGCAGGCAAAGCGCCGCAGGGGGGACGACCCGACCGTGCGTCCGGCGGCAGCCAACGTGGGAGTTTCCGCGGACGGGAACGTGCACGCGGGCGGGCACGACGCCGGCCGTGCGGCAGATGCCGAAGGGACGGCTGTGGCGGAGGATGTCGGTGCGGTGCGGCCCGAGTTGCGGATACGGCTGACGCAGTTGCTGCTCGCCTGCGAACAGCAGCGCCTGGCGGAACGCCGCCACCGCGGCCCGGCGTGGATTCGGGTGGCCGCGGGTCTGACCTTCCTGTTTGCGGCTGCGGCCATCTCATACGGAGCGTACCGGCCCACACCACTGCCGGTCCGCGCCCGCCCGGGCGAATCGTCGTTGTCGCCGTCGGCTGCCGGGCTGCCCGTGATCCCGCAGGGCCAGTTTCGCATTCCTGCCGGGGAAGGCCCGTCGCTGGTCCGCCGGATCGCGGTTGACAACCAGTACCTGTACGTCCCGTCTGTCCGCATGGAGGGTACGGGGGCCGTAATCACCGTGCGTCGGGCACGCTTGCAGCGGCAGGGCAAACCGCTGGATGCGGTCTTAAGCGCGTCGGGCACGTTGCGGTTGCACCCGCCCGCGGCGGGCGGTGGGTGGGACCTGTCGGATTGGCATCTGCAGGTTACCGGCCCGTGGGTTTTGGCCGTGGCGGAGTGGACTCGAGCAGATCCTGTGGGTGGAGTCGTCACGCAGATTTACGGCCTTCATTGGCCGAGTGGTCGCGCCGGCCTGGTTAAAAGTCTGGGTCCGGTCTCCGGGGAGTCGGGCACTGAGGTGGTTGCGGCCGGTGCCGGCCGGCTGGTGATTCAGCGCGGTATCGGGAATCCCTCTTCGCCCGGGCAATCGACCACGGTCAGCTCGTCAGTAGAGGTGTTCCGCTTGCATGGTGCCGATCCCGGCACGGCTTTAGGCAGCCCGGTGACGTTGCACGTCACCACGGGACTGATGCGGTCTCCGGTGGTCACCCAGGACGGCATCGTGTTTCAGGGCGTCCAGGCTGCCTCTGAGAATTCGGCGGTCGGCTATGAGACTTGGTATCACCTGGATTGGCAGGGACGCCTCGAGATGTGGCAAGGCCCGCCGAACGACGGGCAGCCGCACTGGGTGGCGTGCGGCCAGACGGGGGACACGTACTGGGTCGAAACCACGCCCGATACGGGCCACAAGGCGCAGTTTCAAGTGCTGATGGGCCTGATGAAACGAAGCGGTGAGCGTCCGTCGCCGGCGAGTTCTCTTGACGGAACGGTGACGGCGCTCACGGTGACGGGCGGCTCGCTGGTGTGGATACCGGCGGCAGACAAGGGTCAGTTGGTCGTCGCCCGGGCGAACTGACCGCGCCGGGCGGGCGCCGGTGGGGATGGCGCGGAGGGGGTTGGACGGTGGACGATATCATCCGCAGCAAGTTGCAACTATTGCCGGCAAAGCCCGGCGTGTACCTGATG
>JADGIC010000047.1 GCA_019683615.1 Alicyclobacillaceae bacterium
CCCCCCCGCAGACGAATCCCAACGCGACACGCACACAAGTGGCGCTCACGTGCATCCACAGACTCCCAGTCCATACCATCGACCCGATCGTCTCAAATACCTTGCTTGGAGCTGGAAGAAGATCGGACGGAAACACGCCATGGGTACACAGCAGTTGCCATAGCAGGACCAGGGCCGCGGGGAGAGGCAGTCCCATCAGCAGCCTCCGTCCGAAGTGAGGAGACCAAATCTGGCGATGCCGGAACATGGCTCGATGACCCCATCCCCTTTGCAACGCGTCGTCAGTCATCGCTTCGTCTTCACAATGCTTTGACTGTAGGTAGGCTTCAGAAGCCCGTTCACAACATTAGCTACGTTGACGTTAGATGGAAGGATTCCGGCCTCTTTCAGAATGTTTCCCGTCTGAATGAGAGTTTGCTTGACCATAACATCCGGTACGGGATGCGTGAAATCATTTCGTGACAACACCAACTTGGCGACCGGCGGGTCCAGATTTGCCTCCGTCTCAACAATTTTCAGAGCTTCCTTAGGATGGGACAAGGTCCACAAGCGTGCCTTCTCGTAGAGCTGCAGGACCTGGGTCACATAGTTTGGATACTTGGCAGCAAACGCATCGCGCACGTTCAACAAGGCGAATGTATTATAGTTCGGATTGCTGTAAATCAACTTCACGCCGTCCTGCAGCTGCAGTTTTGCCAGGTACGGGTCCAGCCCCGCCCACGCGTCCACCTGATGCCGCACTAGGGCGGCGGCCCCGTCCTTGTGCTGCAGATTGACAACTTGTACGTCGTTGATGCTCAACCCCGCTTGCTTTAGCGCTCGAACCAGAAAAATATACGGGTCCGTTCCAATGGTGACAGCCACCTTCTTTCCTTTCAGGTCACGTACGCTCTTGATGCCGGTGCTTGGGTTGGTGGCCAGGGCCGTCCAGTTCGGCTTCGAGACCACGTATACCGATTCAATCGAAGATCCCTTTGCCTTCGCAATCTCCGCCGCCCCACCCGCAGTGGTGCCAAAGTCGATACTGTTACCGTCTAAATACTGGATGGCCGTGTTGCTTCCCTGATCAAGCACCCATTGAATTCGAATCCCCTCTTTTGCAAACGTTTGTTCGGCCCATCTCTCATGCTTCAGCACCAGGCTCAGGGGAGAATAGTACGCATAGTCCAAACGAATCACAGAAGGCTTGGACTGCGCGGTGCCAGCCCGAACCGCATCCGCAATGCCGAAGTTTACCAAAGGCACCGCCAGTCCGCCGATTGTCAAAACCACAGCAACCACAGCAGCCAACTTCCGGGTCCGCAAGCCAAAATTCCGCATCTGTCTCACTCCTTCGATTCCATGCTTACACGGCGCCATCCGGTTTCCCGCGCCCCGGATCCGGCACCATCACTGGGCGCCCACCGCAGGCGGGTGTTCGTTGGCAACCACTTCACCAAACGGCCCCAGCAGGCGGTTGACGGTCCCGCTCTTGGCACGGCCCGGCCGAAGGCGCGGGAACACCAGCTCCGCCACCCGGTACGCCTCTTCGAGGTGCGGATAGCCCGAGAGAATGAACGTTTCAATGCCCGCCTCCGCGTATTCGAGCAGGCGGGTCGCGACCGTCTGCGGATCGCCCACGATGGCCGTACCGGCACCGCCGCGCACGAGTCCCACCCCTGCCCACAGGTTCGGGGCGATCTCCAACTGGTCCCTGCGTCCGCGATGCAATTCCACCATCCGGCGCTGGCCTTCCGAATCGAAGCGGGCGAACACCTTTTGCGCCTCAGCCACCACCTCGTCGTCGAGGTACTGGATCAGCTTTTCCGCCGCCTGCCAAGCTGCCCGCTCGGTCTCCCGGACCACGATGTGCACGCGAAGGCCAAAGCGTACGCTGCGGCCGTGACGGCGCGCCAGCGCCCGCACAGCCTGCACTTTCTCCTCCACCTGCGCAGGCGGCTCCCCCCACGTCAAGTAGACGTCGACGTGTTTGGCGGCCACCTCCATGGCAGCCGGCGACGACCCGCCAAAGTACAGCGGCGGGTACGGCTTCTGCAAGGTCGGGAACAAGACGCGCGCACCCTCGACGCGCAAGTGATCTCCCGAAAACGTCACCTCATCACCCGACAGCACTCTCCGCCAAATTGTCAGAAACTCATCGGTGAGGGCATAACGCGTGTCGTGATCCAGAAACAACCCGTCACCTGCAAGTTCAACCGGATCACCCCCCGCGACCACGTTGATCAAAAGGCGGCCTTCGGAAAAGCGGTCAAACGTCGCAGCCATGCGTGCCGCCAGGGTGGGAGACATCAGTCCTGGGCGAACCGCGACGAGAAAGCGGAGCCGGCGCGTCAGCGGAATGAGCGACGCCGCTGTGATCCAGGCATCCTCACAAGACCGGCCGGTGGGCAGCAGCACGCCGTCATATCCCAGGCGATCCGCCGCCACCGCAATCTGACCGGCGTAGGCGTGATCGAATTCCCGTCCGCCGTACGCTGTACCCAAGTATCGCCCGTCCCCGTGAGTGGGGATGAACCATAGAATCTCCATCAGTGCACCGCCTCCTTCGCAGGATGCGTGTGATTCGGCCAAGGCACCGCATACGCGTCGTCCGCCACCCGGATCTTTTTCGGAATCAGGTGGATTTGGTAGAACATGCAGGGGTTCACCTGTGCCGCTGTCGGGGCCCCGACCGTCGCTGGTGCCTGCGACCGCACCGCCTGCCCCGCGGCCAGTCCAGCCACGTGAATGCGGCGGTTGTCCATCACACGCCCATTCCTTTCACATTCGTTTCCCGCAGTTGGTTCAGTGTTCTCTCCAGCTCGCTGAGGACATCGAGATCGCGAATCACACCTACGCCATCCCGCCATTCGACGGCATCATCCGTCACGTATACCCCGCGCAGCACATGCTCCGCCCCGAGCGCCGAGAGCACGGGGCGAAGTGCGTAGTCAATCGTCAGCATGTGCGCCAACGATCCGCCCATGGCTACGGGCAGCACGACTTTTCCGGCAAGAATGTGCTGCGGCAACAGGTCTAAGTAGGCCTTGAGCAAACCGGTGTACGACGCCTTGTATACGGGCGAAGCGACCACCACCACGTCCGACTCCGCCAAACGAGTCTGTCCATCCAACAGCTTCTCACTGACCGCTTCCCCCGACAGCAGTGACTGCGGCGGGAGTCGCCGGACACGGATCCACTCCACCTCATGTCCTGCTGCGCGCAAACTCCCCTCCACGTACTGCAACACCACCTCCAATTTCGACGGTTCCGACAGTGTCCCGGAGACGATCACGCTCTTCGGCATTCCCTCGCTCCCCCTCGCCTGATGCGGCGCTTCGTCGCCCAAACACGAAGAGGCAGATCCTGCACCGAGTGCTGGAACGCACTCTGGTGAGAATCTGCCTCTCGCCGTCGAGTCGGCAACGAATCCAGTTATCACGCTGGCTGTGACTATGTTAGCATACCGCAATTCATTCGTCAAGTATCTCTATGGGAACACTCGGCTTTGGATCCCTTGTCTTGTTGCGCATGTCACTCCCTGAGCAGATGAGCAGATGAAAGGAGGGGTCAGGGCAAATCGCCTCTGTGGGCCAATGGCAACCATGAGACCAAGTACCGGATGTCAGCCCGCGCCAACCGGTGTAACCGGCATCAGGCTGCGTAACTCCCGCCGACACTGCCGGCACACCCATTTCTCACGAAACCGCAGAACGTGTTCCACCTCACCGCAAAACACGCAACCCCGTTCGTATTTCCGCAGCACAATCCGCTCCCCGTCGACAAACACCTCCACGCTGTCACCAACTTCAATCCCCTTGGTTCTGCGCAACTCGATGGGGAGCACAACACGGCCCAACTCATCCACTCTCCGGTACACGCCTGTCGCCTTCATCATCGCTCCTCCTCGTCGTTCAATCCGGGCACCTGCCGTCCGATGTTATCCCGTTACATCCACTTTTCGACGTCCATCCATATCCAGACTTATGTATGGCGCTCGCGTGCAACTCCTGTTCGGGACGACGGCCAAGTCGTCCTGTGACCACGCCCGGAGATACGATTCCGTCATCCAGGCATGCCAGAACTCCAGTTGTCCGGCTAACAACGACGGACTCCAATAGTACCCTTGACTGAGCGCCACCCCCGCTTCCCGCAAGGCCAACAAGTCCTCGTCGTCTTCCACGCCCTCCGCAATGACGGCATCCGGTGATCCCATGAAGGACACCAGGCGGGCGAGCAGGCGCTGGGCCGAGGCGGACGTCGATATCCCCCGAATGAGCGAGCGACCCACCTTCACAAAGTCCGGCTCCAACTCCGCCAAGGCACGCAGACTCGAGGCGTCCGCTCCGACGTTGTCCAAGGCGATCCGCCAGCCGCGCTGCCGGAAAGCGCGCACGTGCTGCGCCACGTTACGGAGGTCGTAAGGAACGGTTTCTACCCATTCGAGGACCCACTGCGAGCGTGTGGCACCCTCCGTCAGTACCTGTTCCAAACGTTCCTGAAAGGTGGGATCGCACAGATTGGACAGGGTCACGTTCACAAACCAGCGGAGAGAGTCAAATGCTCGGGGCAATTGGCCAAGGTCATGGACCACCGTGCGCAGAGACAACAAGTCGGCCTCGGCAGCTTTCCCGCATGCGGCAGCTGCACGGAACCACATGTCGGGCGCGATCCATCTTCCACTGACGAAGGGACGACTCAAAGCCTGGTAACCAAACACCCGTCCTTCACAGTGGTCGACAATCGGACGATACATCATCCAAACCGTGCCACAAAGCCGTGATTCCAACGAGCTCCGTGACACACAGGAGGAATGCTTGTCCTCGATGGATGTATGCCGGCTCCCATTCCATCCGCCATGCGCCACGATGCTCACCCACCTGCCACGCCCAAAGACGTCAAAGGCAGCCCCTGTACATGCGGGCTGCCTGCTGGCATCCGGATATTCTGACACCAAAACAGCGGCAACCCGGCGATCCTAGACGATCACAACAAGAATCGTCCGTAGACCCGTGGCTTTGCGTCCCAGCGTTTCCACTGGTTTGCCCTGATACACTGTTTGTGCTTCCATGTCGAACCTTGGGTAATTTTGTCGACCCTATTGTGACGGATTTGTCCGCATCTTTCAAGTTTCTTTCGCTTGGCGCGGACGTATCCCGCGAAACACCGCACGAATCGACTGACTCGTCCATCCGTCACTCGTCATCTGGTTGGAATACCTGTTCGATCGACAGGCCAAAGGTACGAGCGATCCGAAACGCGAGTGGCAAACTGGGGTCGTATTTGCCGCTTTCCAGCGCATGAACCGTTTGCCGCGACACCCCTAACCTTTCTGCCAGCTGCTGTTGAGACCATGACCTTTGCAGACGTAATTCTCGAATCCGGTTCTTCATCGGTATCTCCGACTCACCAGTCCGGCGCCTATTCCCCACAGGAAACACATGAAGACCGGCACGCACATAAGCGGGATGCGCGGCAACCCCGCATTTTCCATGAACCCGTAGGTTAACGAAACGACAATGGTGACCAGGAACGAGAACGTGACGGCCTCCAAATGAATTGACCGTTGCAATTCGTCCATCGTGCGAATGAACTGGATCACAGACCATACGACCAAGCACAGCGGAATGGCAGGCAACATGGCGATCGGATAGCTCCAGAAAACGGCAGGATGTTTGCCCAACAACCAAATCGACAACAGCAACAATCCCGCGTACATCACCATCAGGCTGATAACTTGAACCACGTATCGTCTGACCGGGCCCTTCATCATCAAGTCGCCCCATTTCGTTGTAATGTAAATTTTACAAAGAGCATAGTACGCTTCCGAACATGTGTCAAGTTTCCTTTACATACAAGCGCCAAACCATCAAGGGCCAGGGTCCGCGGATCCCTTCAGACGGGTCCGGCGCTTCGGCCCCTTCCCAAACCGAGAGCTTCGGTGCATGTTCGCCAGCCATCACCTTGAAGTGGTTTATTGAAATGGTTTATCGTTCCGGGTCGTTTGCACGGAAAAGGATTGACGCAGCAATCTCCGCAACACGCCGCACGAGGGCATCGTTGAGCAACCGCTCGGCAAACCATGCCATTCTTTCTTCCGACGTCATCTGGTTTAGCCCTGACGGCGAATGGACAGTGACCCTGGTCTCGCCAATCCAAACGACCGTTTCCGCCACGCTCACCGCCTCCCATGGAAGCGTATGCGCGTCAAGCTTGGCCACTTGCGCCGTCTCCGGCATCACCTCGCATCAGACGGTGGGAAGATCATTGAAGTGAAATAACTGTGCCTGTGATGACAGTATGATTGGTACTGGAATCCCAAGAGGTTCGATGATGCTGTGCAAAGAACCGAAGTCTTCTGATCATGCGCAAGGTGCACGAGCATCCCACAAGAATGTAAGGAGCACGGTGAAGTAGGCCATGGAATATCCAGTGGGTCTTCGGCACGTTGCCATCTATCTCCGCAAATCCCGAGCCGACCTCGAAGCGGAAGCTCGTGGTGAAGGCGAAACGCTGTCCAAACACCGGCGCACGTTGATGGAACTGGCCAAGCGATACCATTACGACATCGAGGATATTTATGAAGAAATCGTATCCGGGGAACGGATTCTGGACCGCCCCGAAATGCAACGGCTCCTGCAGAATGTTCGGCAAGGCAAGTACACTGCCGTTCTCTGCATGGATATTGATCGACTGGGGCGCGGCAACATGATCGATCAAGGGCTCATTCATGAGGCGTTCAAAACGTCCGAGACACTCATCATCACGCCGCGCAAGGTGTACGACTTGGATGACGAACTCGACGAAGAGTGGAGCGAGTTTGAGTCCTTCATGGCGCGCCGCGAATTGAAGATCATTACTCGGCGTTTGCAGCGCGGGAGGCGTGAAAGTTCACGTGAAGGGCGGCACGTGGCGAAGAAACCGCCGTACGGGTATTTGCGAGGCGATGATTTGCGCCTCTATCCTGATCCGGAGACCGCCCCTGTGGTGCGCATGATCTTTCAACTGGCAGCTGATGGATATGGCATTCTTCGCATAGCGAAACGGCTGACCAAACTCGGCATTCCCACTCCGTCTGGAAAGACAGGCTGGGATCGTTCGTCTGTCGAAGCCATTCTGAAAAATCCGGTGTACCGCGGACACATCGTGTGGGGCCGCCTTCAATACCGAAAAAGAGCTGCAGGTGGATACGACCGGAAAAAGGCGGACAAGACGCAATGGATCGTACATCCACATGCACACGAACCGTTGGTTGACGCCGAAACGTTTCGTCTTTATGAAACTCAGTTATCCCAAAAACCCAAGGTCAGTGATAAACGCGCGTTGAGCAATCCGCTCGCGTCGCTCGTGTACTGCTCGCAGTGCGGACGGTCCATGCGCCGACTGCCGCGGACGAACCGCCCCCACGACATGTTGCTGTGCGTCACTCCCGGCTGCGATACGCGCGGCGCGGTGTTCGACTTGGTGGAAGAACGCATCATCCAATCCTTGTCTGAAATTTTGCGCGAGTTCCGCTTTGACATGGGCCAGTTTGCCCACACGCGCGACGCTTCGGTTGATCTGCAGGTTCTGTTGGGCCGGCGAATGCAGTTGCAGAACAACATTGAAGAACTCAATATCCAACGCGGGAATCTGCACGATCTCTTGGAGCGCAAAGTGTACGATGTTGACACGTTCCAGGAGAGAAACCGCATTATCGGTGAACGAATCGAGTCGGCACAGGCAGAGCTGGCGCAACTGGATGCGCAGATAGCGGACACACAACGCCGCATCCAACGACGACACGAACTCGGCCCGCGCCTGGCCACCGCGCTCGACGCGTACCGGGCCGCCGAGACGGCGAAGCAAAAGAACGACTTGTTGCGTTCGGTTGTGGAACGCATTTACTATATCCGCAAGCAAAATTGGACCCGACAAGGACAGTTTGAATTAGAGATCAGAATGCGGTTTTGATCGGTTTCGGTTACAGGATGATCGTTTGTACTGGTTGACTTCGGCGTATCCGAACATCTGCGACCGTCCGCACAACTCCTCCACGAGGCGAAGGCACTTCTCGTTGTCAGACGTCAAGTTGTCACCGTCGGAAAAGTGAATCGGGTAGATGTTGTACTGCGACACCGGGTAATCCTGCTCGATGATCCGCAGAGCGCATTCGTAGGCCGACGAACAGATGGTACCGCCGCTCTCCCCTTTCGTGAAAAACTGCTCCTCGCTCACCTCGTTTGCTTCCGTGTGATGGGCGATGTAGCGGATCTGCACGCGATCGTACCGGGTCTTCAGGAACCGCGTCATCCAGAAGAAAAACGTCCGGGCACAGTACTTCTCAAACAACCCCATGGATGTGGCGGTTTCCGTCGTGGCAAAGACAAGCACCGGACCCGTACCTCTTCAGTCAAAACGGTACCGAAATTCCACATTCACGATGTCGTACCCGTCCACTACCACTTGCCGCAACAGGCCGTGAAAAAGGCGGTGCCGTTCGCATAACACCTGCTCCATCCGCGTATCCAGCGGACTTCCCCGTTCGCCCCGGCCTGCAGGGTCGTCCGGCCCGGGTGAAGCCCCGCTGCCGTCCCCCGAACCCAGCGCCGCGAGCCAAGCGAGATAGGCGGCGGCGGTCCCGTCTGTGAGTTCCTCTGTCGCCGAAGGCAAAAGGGCTCCCTCGAGGTCCTTCAGCTCGCGTTCGAGCCGGTCAATCTCGCCCACGTACCGGGCCTTCAGCCGCTCCCGCGTTCCCTCCGGGATGTCCTCGTCCGCCATCACCCGCGCCAGTGCCACTTCGGCGCGGCGAAGAGCGAGGACAACGCGGGATCGCCTGCGCTCCGGCGCGTCATCCGGCCCCCGGGGCGGCGGTTCGAGCGAGCGCTGGCGGTACGGGTGCAGGCGTTCCAACAGGTGCTCCCACAGAACGCGCTCCACGCCGTCGGCGGCGAGGTTCGGCTGCCCGCAGGCCGCTCTGCCGCTGCGAAAGGCCCGCCCGCAGGTGTAATAACGGTACTGGCGATCGCGCCAGCGCTTGCACACCGCCACCATGCCGGCCCCACACCGGCCGCAGCGCAGGATGCCGGACAACGGGTGGCGCCCTTGCGCAGAAGAGGTCTGCTCCTTCCGCCCCATGCGAAGCTGGACCTGCCGAAAGGTTTCACGGTCGACCAGAGCGGGATGAGTGTCGCGCACCACCACCCAGTCCTCCGGCGGCACGGCATTGCGCCCTTGGACTTTGCTGTACCCGCGCTCGTCGAAGATGCGGCGCAGCGTGTTGCGGGTGCGGCCGTACACGGTATCCCCCGCGTACGCCGGGTTGCGGAGCACCCGCGCCACTGTGACGCGTGACCACAGCAGGCCGTTTTTCGTCCGCATCCCTTGCTGGTTCAGGTGTTGCGCGATGCGGAGGGCGCCCCAGCGATGCAACGCGTACAGGCGAAAGATCAGGCGAACGGTGTCGGCGTGAACCGGGTCCACCTCGAGGCGCCGCGTGTCCGGGTTCAACCGGTACCCGAAAGGCGCTTCGCCGTTCCACACCCCGCGCCGGGCCAGCGACCGTTTGCCCGAGGACACGCGCGAGCTGATGCGCTTGCTCTCCAGTTCGGACATGACGGAGTGAATACCGAGCCAGTCCAGCGTCTCGGGGCGGTCGCTGTCCAGGTGATCGTTGATGGCGATGACGCGCACCCCGTGCATCTGAAAGCGGCTGACAATCTCGATGTGCTCGGCTTGATCCCGGCTGATGCGGCTGATCTCCTTAAAGACAATCACCTGAAAGCGGCCGCGGGCGGCATCCCGGAGGGCCGCGCGGATGGCCGGACGGTGCAGGAAGCGGGTGTAGTAACCGCTCTGGTCCGCATCGGTGTACACGCACGTTTCATCCACCCGGAAACCGGCGCCCAGCCGCTGGATGTACGCCTTCGCGTACTCCACCTGGTTCTCCAGGCTCTCCCCTTGCATGTCGGTGCTCACCCGGGCGTAAACCGCGCAAACCTTCACCACGGGGAGCATACCCCCCGCGCCTGTGCCCCCGCTTGCAGCTGCGCCCGCGCCTCCGGCCACCCGTCCGCGAGCTGGTCATCCTCCGCCGTTCGCGCGTGGGAACCAGCCCCACGGTCCTTGGGCTCCCTGGCTGCGGCCTCATGGAACCGAACAGATTCCGTCCACAGCCACCGGGTGACCGGCGGCGCCCCTTCGGCAAAGGTGAACCGCGCACGCTCCAAACTCACGTCTGCCATGGACGATGCCCCCCTCGCCATCCACCTTATGCGAGAAGGGCGTTGTCTCATTTCGGAGGATCACCGGCCGGTTGTTCCGGCCGACCGCACCAGATCCAAAAACTTGTCCACCACCGTGTCGAGCAACTCCAGCGTGGGAGCGTGCACTAACCGCCCGTTGGGCTCCTCGAACTTGTCCTTGGCGAAGGTGATCAAGATCTCATTGCCAGCCGGCGGAAGCACCCGCGCTGAGATACCGGGGGCCGCCAGGATCTCGCGCAGGTGCAGCTGAGCCCGGATGGTCCCGAGCATGAACGGCGTGACCCCCACCGTCAACACCGGTTTCTGGACCAACACTCGCTCCCCACGCGACAGCCAGTCCAGGGCGTTCTTCAAAACGCCCGGTATGGACCAGTTGTACTCCGGCGTCGCGATGATCACGCCGTCCGCCTCGGCCACCTTTTGTTTCAGGCGCCGGACCGGTTCCGGCGGGTTGTCCTCCGCGTCCTGATTGTACAGCGGAAGCGAGGCGAGGTCCGCCACCTCCAGGGAAAAGCGGTCCCGGTACCGCTCCTGCATGGTCAACACCAAGCGAAGGTTGTACGACTCTTTCCGAAGACTGCCCACCAGGGCCAACATTCGCATCATTCCAGCTCCTCCTCTTTGTCCCGTCCGACTCGGCCTCAGCCGGATGGCTCATTCGCCTTGGAATGGCCCAACCGGCGCAGGTACTCGGCCCAATGCGGAAGCGCCTCCTCGGGTACGGAAAAAGCGACGGCGGTGGCCTGCCCTACACCCGGCGCGCCGCGCGGCCCTTCGCCGAACGGGAAGAACGTCATGATGGTCCGGGGGCTGCCCACCTCGTCGCCGTAGTACAAGTGGTATACCTCCGGATCGTCAAAATTGACCGTCTGCTTCACCAACTGCAACCCCAGCACCCCAGTATAGAAGTCCACGTTGCGATGGGGATCTCCCGCCAACGCTGTAATGTGTTGGATTCCGCGAATCTCCGTGCGGGCCAAGACCCCATCCCCTTCCCCCTGCACGTTGGTTTCTCAATCACGCAACACGCGCTGACCCGCTGGTATCCATGAGCGCCAGCACCACCGCGGTTGAATCCGGGCGGTCGTAATCGTCCCACGTCTTGAACCTCAGGTCTTCAGGCGTGATTTGGATTTTCCCCGTCCCGTACAGCTGGTTTCGGCGAATGGATTCCAACAGGGTTCGCTTTTTGTCAATGTTGCCCGTTAACCCTTTTTTCCGCACATCCCGAAAGTCGATGTTTTGAGTGACCAACTGATCCGGTTCTTTTGCGACCAGGTTGGGGAGTTCCAGTTCTGAGAACAGCAGGCTTTCAATGTCTTCGAGCGTCACGTCTGCCTCGTAATAATCCACCCCCGGTTGATCTCCCGCGCCCTGTCCCTGGCCGGGCCCGGCCTGCGCGCCATCGGGCTTGCCTTGGGCAATCACGTCGCCAACTTTGGTGCCGCCCTGACCGGTACCCGCTTGCCGGCTCTTGTTGAAGTTATATCGAATCCTGTACTCCTCCAAGGACCGAATAGGGATTTTCACAATCTGCCGTCCGTCACTCATGACAATGCTCTCTTCGCTGATCAGGTCCGACAGGTTTTCTTTGATTGCCTGTTTAACCTTCTCCCGGTGCCGTTCCTGATCCTGCTGCCCTTTACGGTGCAGCGACCAGTCCTCCCGGTGCAAGCTCCACATTAAGCCCCCCATCGCCATCCCTCCTTGTCGTCATGCTGTCTCAACGCTGCCATATCAACCCGGTTGCTGCCGCCGTCCGTGCGGCAATGGCGCGGACCAACGACCGCAGCGCACCCCAGCGCTCTAGAGCGTACTTCGGTACCCTCCGGGCCGGTCCCGGACTGCCACCTTGACAACCGGGCCCGCGGGCGTCGTGGGACGTCCTGCGGGCCCGGGCCGTGACTGGTGTCACCCTCTGTTCGTCAGCGGTTGAGGAGGCTCCCCGTGTAGCGCATCAACTCGTTCGCACACACCGGGCAGTATCCATGTTCGTCAATGAGGCGCGCCACCACCTCGTTGAATTTTTTCAACTGCTGTTCGTCTGGCGTCTTCGTCGACGTGGTGATTTTGACCACGTCCTTGAGGTCAGCAAATAGCTTCTTTTCAATCGCCTCGCGCAACCGCTCGTGCGAGTTGTACTCGAACTTCTTCCCCTTCCGGGCATATGCCGAGATGCGGATCAGAATCTCTTCGCGGAACGCCCGCTTCGCGTTTGCAGAGATCCCGATTTGCTCCTCGATGGACCGCATCAGCTTTTCGTCAGGGTCCATCTCCTCGCCAGTCAACGGGTCTTTGATCTTCTGCCAGCTGCAGTACGCTTCGACGTTGTCAAGGTAGTTTTCCAGCAATGTCTTGGCCGATTCTTCGAACGAGTAGACGAACGCCTTTTGCACCTCGGTCTTGGCCATCTCGTCGAATTCCTTGCGAGCGATGGCCACAAAGTTGAGCAGCCGCTCCTTGTCTTCCTTGGAGATCGAGGCGTGCTGGTCCAGGCCGTCTTTAATCGCCCGCAACACATCCAACGCGTTGATGCAAGTGGTGTCCCTGCGAATCAGTGCGGTCGAAATCCGGTTGATGACGTAGCGCGGGTCGAGCCCGGTCATGCCCTCGTCCGGGTACTCCTCCCGCAATTCCTTGACGTCGCTGTCCTTCATGCCTTCAACCACTTGACCGTTGTACATCTTCAGTTTCTTCAGCAAATCGACGCCCTGCTTCTTTGACTCCTTGAGCCGGGTCAATATTGAGAAAATGGCGGCGGTTCGCAGGGTGTGGGGCGCGATGTGCACGTCCTGCAGGTCGCTCTGCTTGATCAGTTTCTCGTATATTTTGATTTCGGCGTCGACACTGAGGTTGTACGGGATCGGCATGACAATCATGCGCGATTGCAACGCCTCATTCTTCTTATTGGACACAAACGCGCGGTATTCCGCTTCGTTTGTGTGGGCGACAATCATCTCGTCCGCTGAGATCAGCGCAAACCGTCCGGCCTTGAAATTCCCTTCCTGTGTCAGGCTGAGCAGGTGCCAAAGAAACTTCTCGTCGCATTTGAGCATCTCTTGGAACTCCATCAACCCGCGGTTCGCCTTGTTCAGCTCGCCGTCAAACCGGTACGCTCGCGGGTCGGACTCAGACCCGTACTCGGTGATGGTGGAAAAATCGATGCTGCCGGTCAGGTCGGCGATGTCCTGAGACTTCGGGTCCGAAGGGCTGAACGTGCCGATGCCAACCCGCCGCTCCTCGGACAATATCACCCGTTCCACCTGCACCCGCTCGATGTCGCCCCCGTAATCCGTCTCCAGCTTCAGCCGGCACGACGGGCACAGACTCCCTTCAATCTTGACCCCGAATTCACGTTCGAACTCGGGCCGCAATTCGTGCGGGATCAGATGTAAGGGCTCTTCATGCATCGGACAGCCCTTGATGCCGTACAGCGCCCCTTCGTCGGTGCGGCTGTACGCCTCCAGGCCGCGCTTCAGCAGCGTCACAATCGTCGACTTGCCCCCGCTCACGGGGCCCATCAGAAGCAATATGCGTTTACGGACATCCAACCTGCGGGCGGCCGCGTGGAAGTACTCCTCCACCAACCGCTCCAAGGTGGCGTCCAGCCCGAACAACTCCCGGTCAAAGAAGTGATAGTGCCGGCGCCCCTCGTTGTCGACGTCGATGCCGGCAGCAGCAATCATGTCGTAAATCCGGGCGTGGGCGGTTTTGGCCACCCCGGGATGATTGCGCACAATTTCCAGATAGTCTGCGAAGGTGCCCTCCCAGCGAAGCGATTCTTCCTCGGCCCGATACCTGTTCAGTCGATCCAGAAAGCTCACGGCGACATCCCCCTTCTTTCGGGCCCTCGCCCTGAAGTCGCGGTCTCAGTCGAGAGCAGCGGCGCGTCTTCAACCGCTTGGTTGGCTTACGCCGGCACTGGGAAACCGCCCCTGGGAATCCGATTCACGCTGCTTATCTGACTATATTCCCGTTCCCCTTGGCCACATGACGCACCTCGACCACCAGGGTCCACTGCCCGGCCAAGGCTGGCGGCCGGCCACCGCCTTGTCGCCCGGGTAGCGGGTCCACCCCTGGGGTATATTCAGGCTATGCAAGTTGACTTCCATCTGCCCGGGTGTTCGGCGGCACGGCTCGTCGACGGGCGGCCCGCCGACACGGGTCAAGGCCGGTCGAGCGATGCACGAACCCATTCGAGAGCAGATGGCAGCTGAGCCTGCCAAAACCCCCAAGTGTGTCGCCCGTCCACTTCCCGGTACTCGACGTCAACGCCTCGTCCGGCCAACAGGTCGCGGGCCGACCGGTTCAGGGAGAGAAAGTCGAACGCACCGTGTGGCGTCTCCACCGCCGTCTCCTGACGCCCAACCACCATCCACGCCGCGACGCCCGGCAAGGGACGGGCCTCCCGGATGAGCGCCAAGGCGGATGGGTAAAAGGCGCCGGAAAACAGGATGAGACGGGAGAACGATGCGGGATGACGGACACACAGTGCCAGCGACACGGCCGCCCCCAAGGAGACGCCCGCCATAAAGCGCCGTCCGGGATGCGGATCCACCGGGTAACGGGCTTCCACCCAAGGCATGCACTCCGCACTGACGAACGCCAGGTACGCCTCATGCCTCGCGCCGTCGGGTGCGTATTCGTCCGTACGCTGGCTGCGAGCCACGGTGATGCCAACGATGATGAGGGGCTGAAGTCGCCCTTCGGCGATCAGCCCGTTGGCGATGGTCGCAATCCGCCCGTGCGTGAAAAACTCCGCCCCGTCATGGCAATACAAGACCGGGTAGCGGCGGTTTTCGTCATAACCGGGCGGCAAACAGATCTTGATGGTTCGTTCTTCCCGCAAATGGGCACTGTACAGTTGATGATTCTTGATGATGCGGCGGACCGGCGGCTCCATCGCCGGGCCCGGCGCCAGCGGCTCCGGCGCCGCAGAACGGGCTGGTGCCGGATCGGTGCCGGCGTTCTGCAGGTGTTCCACAGAATGGCCTCCTGTTCTTCTGTTATATTGGTTTCATGAGTCAGTGATATAACAGAAAGGTGCTCAATTTTTAATGGAATACTCCATTCGGACGCCGTGTGTATTATAATAT
>JADGIC010000048.1 GCA_019683615.1 Alicyclobacillaceae bacterium
GAAGGCGCTTGGGAACGTAGGACGCTGCCAGGCGGAAGGAGCAACGTGAACAAAGTCCGGCGCCGGGTGCGAGCGAGCGGGGGTATCCCTGCCGTCGCCTTGGCGCCGGGCTTTTTTCGTCTTCAAGACGCGGGAAGTTGAAGGCAAAGGAGGAGGACGGCAACTCCGCTTGCAAAAACACAGCACCACTTTCATGATATTCGTGGAGCAGTGAGCCCGGTTTGTCGTTGGCAGCTGCCAGCCTTCATCGGCAGTGTGCAGACGTGTGCAACGGACTGGTACAGTTCGGGTGATTGGGCAGACTGAATGCGGGAGAGATGGGAAGATGACGTTGAAGCCAGGGACGACCCGGGTCGGGTTTATTGGTACAGGAGTAATGGGGCTCAGCATGGCCGCACATATTTTGCGGGCAGGGTATCCGTTGCGGGTGTACAACCGCACACCTGCACGGGCGGAGCCGCTTCTGCGGGAAGGAGCGGAGTGGCGGAGCAGTCCTGGTGCGCTGGCGGCAGATGCGGATGTGGTCATTACTATGGTGGGATTTCCCTCTGACGTGGAACAGGTTTACTTTGGTGAGGCCGGAATATTGGCGAGCGCGAAGCCAGGAACGTACCTGATTGACATGACGACCTCGACGCCGTCTTTGGCTCAGCGTATTCACCGGACGGCCAAGGAGCGGCATCTCCACGCGTTGGATGCGCCCGTATCCGGCGGGGACGTCGGTGCCAGGGAGGGCCGCTTGTCAATCATGGTCGGGGGCGACGAAGCCGACTTTGAGGCTGTTCTTTCGGTGTTACAGCGGATGGGCACGCACATTGTCCGGCAAGGGGAAGCGGGCGCCGGGCAGTACACCAAAATGTGCAATCAAATTGCTATTGCATCAAACATGATTGGTGTGTGTGAGGCGATCGCGTATGCGAAACGAGCCGGTTTGGACCCGGAACGCGTGTTGCAGAGCATCACGGGCGGGGCGGCGGGAAGCTGGTCCTTGAGCCAGCTTGGGCCACGCATCATCAAAGGGGACTTCGCACCTGGGTTTTATGTGAAGCATTTTCTCAAAGATATTCGCATTGCGTTGTCGTCTGCTGAAGAGTTGAACCTCGACCTCCCCGGAGTGAGATTGGCGCAACGCCTGTATGAGGCGATTGCCAGTTGGGGGGAAGAGGACAGCGGCACACAGGCGCTGTTCAAATGGTATCAGCGCCAATGGATGGCGGAGGTGGGGGTGTCGAGTGATTGATTGAGCGGACAGTCGGATCGATGGAATCAGGAAAGAAGTTACATAGATACATCCGACAGCTGCTTCCCGGGGTCCCCCTGTCAGGCATTTACAAAATGATTCGCACGGGTCGCGTCAAACGCAATGGGCGGCGGGCAAAGGCGGACGACGTCATCTATGCCGGCGACCAGATTCAGCTCTACATGGATGTGGCGGATTTTGCGCGCGTCAGCAAGCACACCAAGAAGTTTTCCGGGGTTCCCAGCCACATTGACGTGGTGTATGAGGACGACAACCTGCTCATCGTCAACAAACCTGCGGGACTGTTGGTACACGGGGCCCCTGGGGAGTTTCGCGACACCCTGGTGAACCGGGTGTTGGCGTATCTGCATCGCAAGGGATCGCTTGAGCAGCAGGTATTTACCCCCGCGCCTGTCAATCGCCTGGACCGAAACACGAGTGGGATCGTGTTGTTTGGGAAGAACAGCGATACATTGCGGCAACTTTCGGGTGACCTGGCGAACCGCCGCATCCGCAAATGGTATGTCGGCGTTGTGCAGCGGGCGCTTTCGGAACGGGGCGAAATGGCCATGCCTGTGGCTCGGGTCGAAGAGGAGAACCGGACGTTGGTGCTCAACAACGCTGACGGCAACGGCAAGTCTGCCGTGACCCGGTTCGTCTGTATCGCCCGTGCCGGCGGGACCAGCCTCGTTGGAATCGAGCTGGTGTCTGGCCGCACGCATCAGATTCGCGCCCACTTTGCGTCTGTTGGCCATCCGCTATGCGGCGACGTAAGGTATGGGGGCCGTGCCGCGTCCATGGGGCTCGCCCACTACCTGCTGCACGCGGCATGGGTTCAGCTGGCGGATGGTCGGCGCTGGAACGCCCCGCTGCCCGATGCGTTCCAGCGTCAGCTTACCCGGTTGGGCTACAAGGAGTCTGACGTCATTCAGGCTGTGCATCGGCTTCCAGACATGTTCGAATCTGCATAGGCACCGGGACCTTGCTGCGGCGTTCAGGATCAATCGTCACGATGACGAACTTTGCGTCCAGAACGCGCTCCCCATGTTGGTTGTCGATCCATTGCCGCATCGTAAAGCTGGTGTTGCCGACATCGGCCAACTGCGTGAATACGCGCAGGCGATCATTCTGCACGGCCGGCCGGCGGTAGTCTGCACTGACATGAACTACCACTGTGACGGCGCCCATGCGTTTGAGCGTGTCGTAGTCCAATCCGCGCCGCTCGTACCAATCCTCTCGACCCCACTCCAGGTACTCGAGGTATTTCGCATTGTTGACGTGGCCGTTAACGTCAATTTCTGTGCAACGAACCTGAATTTCAATTTCGGATACAGAATACAACCGGTTGGCCTCCTCTGCGGACACCTTGGCTCAGTCTCTGTAGCGACGGGTACAGCATAACACATTTTCGCTCCTCCGTCGGCATCCAGACGGCGCACGGCAGTTGTTCGTTTGACCCCTGGCCGCTCCCGCACTTCGCATAGCCGTTAAGGTCCGGGGAGAGGGTAATACCGCGCAGGTTGGGCCCAGCGCCCATGATGACCATCCTACACGGGAGTGCCGAACATGAAGCTGTGGAGCAGAGCGTTAATGGCGTTATTGGCCGCCTGGGCAGCCTTGGCTGCGGTACGGACCGGGGCGGCAGACGGTTCGAGTCGCCACAGCGGCTCCCGCGCATCAGTCCAGTCGTCCGCGACGCTCAAACAGGATTCCCTGTTTCCCATTTATCGCCGGTGTGCCAAGGAGTACGACGTTCCGTGGGAGCTGTTGGCGGCCATTGATCGTTACGCGCAGTTGACCAAGCCTCCGTCCGTGCGCCGAGAGGCACCGTACTACGGATTTGCCTTCCGGCCAGCGGCGTGGGTCGGAATCGCCAACCCGAATGTGTCTGACGTCAATCCGAATACTATTCAGCTGTTTGGCGGGCTTGGCCTGGACGGAAACCACGACGGGTTTGCGCTACCGTGGGATCCGGCGGATCGGATCCCGGTTCTGGCCCGCTGGATTGACAGTGCATCGGGTGAGGACGATGCGGAGACGGCCATTTGGGATTTGTTCCAAGACCCGGTCGCGATGGACCGCATCTTTGCGTTTGCGCGCATCTTCCAGCGGTTCGGGGAGCATCCCAAAGGCCATTGTTTTCCAATCGCCAAACGGTATAACTATACGGTCAAACACTCGTTCGGAGCTGGCCGGTCGTGGGGTGGCCGGCGAAGGCATGAAGGTGTGGACATTTTCGCCGGGTACGGTACCCCTGTGTTGGCGTCCTGTTACGGATACGTGGAGTCGATTGGCTGGAATCGGTACGGTGGTTGGCGCATCGGCTTGCGCGACCTGAACAACGTGTACTACTACTATGCACATTTATCGAGTTTCGCTAAGGGCTTGAAGCGTGGTGATTTGGTCCAGCCAGGTCAGGTCATCGGTTACGTCGGCAACAGCGGCTATGGACCGCCCGGCACGAGCGGCAAATTTCCGCCCCACCTGCACTTCGGTATGTACAAAGACAGCGGGCGCTACGAGTGGGCGTTCAGCCCATCGCCATACTTGGCACAATGGGAACGACAGCCCCAGAAAATCATCCTGGCTTCGCCCGGCTGACGCCTGGCAGTGGCAGTGAGCGCCAGAAGCGAGCTGAGTACTTTGCGCACGGGTGGGACAGCTGGACAACAGTGTCGAAACTTGCGGGGTAGTTGGTTCCCCCGTACAATTAAACACGAGCTTTTACAAGGGAGAGAACCGTCTGCATGAAACTCACCCGGCGGTTGTTGCTGTTTGCCGTCATCGCACTGCTGTTTGAGGGGTTGGCGCTGATTGTCTGCCTGCGCCGTACAGTGTCTTGGCTGCTGTATGTCGTGATCGGGTTGGTCGCGTTGTACTTGCTGGCCATCGCCGTTCGGGGTTGGCGAAAGCAGGCGCGGTTGAACCTGCCTCCAAGCATGCCTGGACATGTGTTGCGCCGGCGACACTGGAAAATGTTTTGAGGAAGCGGGTTCAGACGAGGGCTGTATTGTCAAGGGATGGATTTCATAGGTGCGAGCTGGTGAAGGTAGCTGAAGAACACGCCAGGGGGTGCGGATGGTGGATGCAAAACCGGCGCGTTTGTCCCGCACCGTCATGACCGACCTGGTTCTGCCGGGAGACACCAACCACTACGGGACGATCTTCGGTGGCCGCGTCATGGCTCACATAGATAAGGTAGCTAGCATCGCTGCCATGCGCCACGCGCGGCAGTCGGTTGTGACGGCATCGAGCGACAGTCTGGATTTTCTGGCCCCTGTTCGGCTGGGACAGGCCCTTCAACTCGAAGCGTTTGTCACCTGGACACACCATACCTCCTTGGAGGTGTTCGTGAAAGTCCAGGCCGAAGACTTGATGACGGGGGACGTTCGAACGACGGCCACCTCATACCTCACGTTCGTCGCCATTGGTGCGGATGGCAAACCGGTTCCAGTGCCCCCCGTGTTTCCCGAGACTGATGAAGAACGCCGCCATTTTGAATCTGCGCCTCTGCGCTTCGAGATGCGCCGACAGCGCAAGTTGGAACGGGAAGGCGCCCGAGAAGGGCGAGAGATTCACGGATCCGGCTGAATACCTGCGCTGTGGCGTACAATCTGGCGCACACCGTCCTTGGTACCTCGTGGATGCCTCTCCAGTATCCGCGCTTTTCTACCGGATCCGCCGACCGGTTCTGCCGCCGGCACGAACGTTCACAGCCTCTTGACCTGTGAGTCAACGGCATTCGGATGCGGTGCAAGCGATCCCGTCCTGGCGCGGTTGCAGGGTTCGCTTCCTGAGGGGAAGAGTTTGTCCAGCGGGAGCAATCCAAGCAGTCGGGATCCGGTGTGATATAATGGGATGCAGTTTGACAAGTGGAGTGACAGAAAAATGGATGGACAAGGGGTTGTTCAGGGGTTGACCGCGCCGGCCCCGGATGCCGGCGGCCTGGCCCGCAGTCGACTGGTGCGGTACGGCATGTACTGCATGATGTCGTTCCCCATCGTCGACTTTGCATTGCGCTTACACGGGGTTCACCCCTTGGGCGTGATATGGGACAAGCTCGTGTTGCTGGTGTTGGTGTGCACCGTCGTTTGGCGCTACCTGTCAGGCGTTCGGCCACGCTGGTTTTCCTGGCAAAAGCTCGGCGTATGGTACATGGTGTTCGGACTTGGGTTGATGTTCGCCGGAATGGCCAGTCCGCTGATTGCCATTCAGGGGTATCGCATCGATGTCTATTACATTCTGTTCGCCTATATGATTCCAATCGTCGTGGAGCCTGAGGATGTCGAGTTGCTGTTGCACATTGGAGCGATGACCGCAATCCTCATCGCAGTCCACGGGATTTATCAATACATTACGAAAGCTCCGATGCCGGCGGCATGGGTGGATACGTCCCAACACGTGCGCACCCGCGTGTACTCGGTCCTGCAAAGCCCGAATGAACTTGGCTCGTACATGGCACTGATGACCCCTTTGATTGCCGGGCTTGCGATACATACAACCGACCGCTGGCGCCGCGTGCTGTACGCAGGCGGGGCTGTTTGTTGTGCACTAACCCTGTTGTTCACGTTCACCCGCGGCGCCTGGGTGGCATTGGTTCTGTCGCTGTTCATCGTGTCGGTGCTGTTTGAACGGCGCCTGTTGTTCGCTTTGGTGCTGATTGCCGTGCTGGCGTATTTCGTGCCACCGATTCACCACCGCATCGGCGAACTGTTCTCTCCGGTCTACTGGATGAAATCCGCTTCCAGCGGCCGCATTTCCCGGTGGTTGCAGGCGTTCGACCTGATGAGCACGAACCCCCTGTTTGGCGTCGGGCTCGGTCATTACGGAGGCGCCGTAGCCTCGATTTATCATAAGAGCATTTATTCAGACAACTATTACGCGAAGACGCTTGGTGAGGTCGGTCTGGTTGGGCTCACGCTGTTCATCTCGATGCACATCGCGCTGATGCGAGACTTGTTCCGCGGCGTGCTTCGGAAGGCCTCCGGCCGCGCCAGGTACATCGCCATTGGCGGGTTTACAGGATTGCTGGCAGTCCTGATTCACAACAGCATGGAAAACGTGTTTGAGTTCGGCCCGATGGCGGCTGCTTACTTCGTCTATGCGGCGCTTTTCCTGACGTGGGGGCGCGGGCTGGGCGAGGAGCGCGGGTTGAGCAAGGAGGTTGTACATGAAGCGGTCGACTCGCCTTCGCCTTGAATGGATACCGTACCTTCTCTGGGCGGTGTTTGTCAACGCTTGCAACGTCTGGTTGATCACGCCGCTGGCACAGGATTACGCCGTCCTCGGGATTTTGGCCATTTTTTTCGTGGTCGTCGCATGGCTCACCAGCGTGCCCGCAGCGGGTCGCCGAAAGTGGATACCGTTCACGCTGTTCAGCCTGTTTGCCGGTCAAGGATTTTCTTCCATTGCCTACTATGACTGGCCTTCCCGGGTCAAACTGAGTCTTGTCATCGGTCTCGGCCTGATTCTGGTCGCCCGGGTATTTGCCAGCATTCGCTGGTCGGCACTTGTCAGCAGTGCAGCTGCACTGTGGCTCGCCAATCTGTACCTGCCGTTGGCGGACTGGTCATTCTTCACACACTTCCGCGTGGCGTACTACGGGCGGGAGAACGTCTTGCCAAGTGACATCTTGGCACTGCCGTTCGCTACGGTGCGGACAGCGGACGGGCGAATGGCCATTGTGACGCTGACGCGCGCAAAGGAGAACCACACCGATGTCGAGGCAGCGGTGAGTGCGGCGGGCGCCACTCCTGACGACTTGGCGCAGGTGGTCGGGAGTTTTGGTCACCGCTACACACTGGTTGAGGTGTCTCTGAAGGACGGCAAGTTTGTGCAGACACCCGCTCCTCCTGCGGCGGTCGCGCAAATCGACCCGAACCAACTGGTGAGTACGTTCTTTCCATTTGCCCGGGCGTATTGGGCTGTTGAACACGGGCAGGTCATCCAGTACATGGCAAATTCGCTGTCGGCCGTTCAGCTCGCCCGGCTGGCGAACGCGCCTGCCGGGTATCCTGCGAACGTCCTTGCCTTGGCGAAGCGAACGGAGCAACAGGAGCTGGCCGATTGGGGGCACTTACTGGACGAATTGGGCGTCACGCCGTCGGTGGCTGGATTGTCCGTCCGGGACGGCCGGCTGACGGGGGTGTTGGCAGGGCGCCGCGTCGATGTTCCCGTGCAGACCTCCGCCGTGATCGGCGTCGGGTCTTTCACGAAGCCTGGCACCCGCGAAGTTTTGTTGGAGGGTGCGAATGAATTAGAGATTGTATCGCTGGACACACCGGGAGGGCAGGTGGTGTCCACCTATCATGGGTCGGCTGACCATCCGTTGCCGAATGACATTCGCTTCGGACCCATTGACAACTCCGGACGGGACGTCATCTTTGTCAACGCCGCGCCGGCATTCATCCTGAAAGCGTCCGCCACCGGACCGTGGCAGGTTGTATATGAGGCGCCCAACACGTCATTCCGATTTGAAGGGTCCGTCCGGTGGCCTCCGGATCAAACGCCGGAGATCATCTCGGACGACCCGAGCTATGTTCGCAACGTACCGACCCGGTATTTCACGTCTTACACGTACCGGTCGGGCGAGCTGTACCGAAATTGGCGGGTGTATCACACCAACGTTGTGAACGTCGAACCCATCCAGTTCGATCCTCACGGGCCGACCTATATCGTCGCGGCTGTTTATTCTACAGGAAAATTCTTCATCTTGCAGCGTCATTTTGTGCCAGTGGTGCCTATCACCGCGGTGGTCTTGGGTCTCGTGATTGTTTCGGGTTGGGTCATTCGCATCCGCCGCCGAGGAGGGAGCGTTCGGACACATGCCTAGATCGACCGACGGACTCCGAAATACAACCATCTTCCACCGGTTCATGAGGGGGGTACTTTCGGCGTCGCTGTTGTTGGGCTGTGCGGCTGGTTGCGCGCCGACCCCGCAAGCCAATGGGGAGGCGGCCCAACCTGCTCCGGCGGGAGGGTCGGGCGGCTGGCACGCCGACAGTTGGGCGCCGGTGGCGGACGCCGTTCGGTTGGGCTTGCGTTCCCTCGTGTACAAGGAGAAAATTTCGGTTCAGGTATCCGTGGGTTCGATACAGAGCGGTTTCAGCGTGTACGGCAGCGTGAATGCTCCAGACCGGGCTTCGATCGGTCTGCACGTCAACAGCGACAATTTGAACTACTACCAACAGGGGCGTTCTGCGTACGCGCAAGAAAACCTGCGGTGGGGTCAGGTTTCGGCTCTGCGTGATGTTGACGTATTTCCATCCTATGCCCGGTTGGTGGAGCGCTCGGCCGGCGCCCGCGTGCCGATTCTGCGCAGTAACGAGGACCAGTTTGTCATCGACGAGTACTGCGCGGTGTACCAAGCAAGGGTTCCGGCAAGGCTGGTGCCGCGATTCGCCGACTGGGGGACCGTCAATCCCCGCGATATGAGCGATGTCGTATACACCTTTTACATCGGGCGCAAGGATGGACAATTGAGAGAGGTGACGACCGATTCGGTCGGTCAGCTTCAGGACGTGGGGGCGATGGAGGTCCACACGGATACGCAGTTGTTCGACCTGGGTCGGGAGGAGGCCCTTGTAACCATACCGAAGAGTTTGTTTGGATCCTTGTTGGCAATTGGGAACTGACGCTCGATTGCACCGGAATGAATTGGTGTGATACAATAACCCGGTGTGATTCCGGTGGTCCTCTGCCCGAGCGGACGGGCCGAGCACGTTTCCAGCGGTTCCGCAATTGGTTCGAGACTGGGCATGAACACCGTGGGGAAGGGAGGCTGTCGGGATGGATCTGATTCGTGCGGTGACGCAGGACCAACTGCGTACGGATATTCCTTCATTTCGGCCTGGTGATACGGTTCGCGTGCACGTGAAGGTTCGCGAAGGCCAGCGTGATCGCGTGCAGGTGTTTGAAGGCGTCGTGATCCGCCGGCGCGGAAGCGGGATCAGCGAAACGTACACGGTTCGCAAGATCTCGTATGGTGTCGGCGTCGAACGGACATTTCCGCTGCATTCACCGAAGGTGGAAAAGATTGAAGTGGTTCGGCGAGGCAAAGTCAGGCGTGCGCGCCTGTACTATCTGCGCAGCTTGTCAGGCAAGGCCGCCCGCATCAAAGAGATACGGCAAGCTTGACCACGGGGGACGGACAGTCCCCCGCTTTTTGATCTCGGCACAAAGAGGGGTACAGCGTGCAGTCGATACACTGGTTTCCCGGTCATATGGCGAAAGCCCGGCGGGAGTTGACAGAATCGTTGAAACGAGTGGACACTGTGTTGGAACTGGTCGACGCGAGACTGCCAAGAGCCAGCTCGAACCCGATGTTGCGCGACATGATTGGCCGGAAACCGAAGGCGTTGGTGATGACGCGCTGTGATTTGGCCGATCCGGTTCAGACTCGCCGTTGGGAGCAGCAATTGCGTGCTGACGGGCCCGTGGTCTGTGTCGACGCGCGGACAGGCAGCGGAATTCGGGATGTCCTGCCGGCATTGGAACAGGCCGCTGCCGAGAAGCGCCAGCGGGACGCGGCCCGTGGCATTCGGCCGCGCCCGTTGCGCACGTTGGTGGTCGGGATCCCGAACGTCGGCAAGTCGTCGCTGATCAACCGGCTGGCCGGCCGGGCGGCCACGAAGACCGGGGACCGGCCCGGCATCACAAAGACACAGCAGTGGATTCGCTTGGGTAACGTGGAGCTGCTCGATACCCCCGGTGTGTTGTGGCCGAAGTTTGAAGATGAGACGTCCGCGTACATACTCGCGGTGAGCGGAGCTATCAAGGCGGAAATTCTCGATCCGTCTGTTGTTTGCGCGTACTTTCTCGTCTGGTGTGCCAGCCATTATCCGGATGCTTTGCGGTCCCGTTACGGCATTACCGCATTGCCGGACACAACCTGGACGGGCCCGGCGGAAGGATGGGAAGCTGTCGAACCGGTACTCGCCCAGATCGCACAACGGCGCGGCCTGATCGGTGCGGGCGGCAAGGAGGACCTGGAGCGGGCTGCTCAGGTGGTATTGCGGGAGGTGCAAACCGGGGTTCTCGGCCGCATGACGTTCGAGTGGGCCGAATCCGGGCCGCTCAAACCCGCGCCCCCGGCACCGGCGGAATGACGCTGTGTACGCCAAATTTTTCTCGCAGCACTGGCCAGCAACTGATCTGCCGGTTACACTGGAAGCAGAACCAGCGGGAGGTGCCAACGTGTCACGCATCGGCAAGACGCGCTCGACGCCTCGTTTTCGGCCGGGGAATGACTTGGACAAGGCCTGCCAGATGTGGATGTACGAGCGCTCTTTGAGCCGTGGGGCAGCGGTGGTCGCGGGCGTCGACGAGGCGGGCAGGGGCTGCCTGGCGGGTCCGGTGTTCGCAGCTGCCGTTGTTTTGGGGGGTGGCCCTGAGGAATGGTCCGGTCTCAACGATTCCAAACAACTCTCCGCTACAGCTCGCGAGCGTTGGTATCAGCGCATTCGCGAACGTGCGGTGGCTGTCGGCGTGGGGATGGCGACAGTCGAGGAGATTGACGAATGGAACATCCTGCACGCGGCGCGCGTGGCGATGGGTCGTGCCGTGATGAACCTCGGCGCCGCTGTCGAACTGCTGTTGGTGGACGGTTCGCACGCCCCTCTCTGGACGGGAACCCCTGCGGCGCCCAGTTTGACGGTGGTGGACGGCGATGCCCGTTGCCTGTCGGTCGCCGCCGCTTCGATTGTGGCCAAGGTGGAGCGGGATCGCCACATGGCAGACCTCGCCGCCCGGTATCCGGAATACGGGTTTGACCGCAATGCAGGATACGGCACGGCTGCCCACCTCCAGGCTTTGCGCAGGGTCGGTCCTTGTCCCGCGCATCGCCGTTCGTTTGGCCCGGTTCGTCAGTGGCTGCAGGTGAGGTTGAACGTGCCATGACAGACCGCCCGATCATCCCGGCATCCGGCCTCCCGCCGGCCAAGCCCGTGGCCCCGTCCGAACCGGTGCGCCGGCTTGTCGGGTCACTGTCGTCGTCGAATGCGTCCCGGCTGGCGCGGGCAGACCGGGTCAAAACCGCCGGGTCCAGCATCGGCTCCCGGGATGAACACGCTTGGGCGGCGGAGGCAGAGAGACCTGCGCAACTGCTGGCCAATCCACGATGGATGGGGGCAGAGTGGGCATGGCGACGAGTGTTGCAGTCGTCAGGCGCGGTGGTGCAGCAGGCTGACAGCGGGCGCCTGCCTGCCCCGTCTCCCCCGCAGCCGGACGCTCCTGCCAGCGCTGGCGGAGGTGCGCATCCGTACATCGGTGACACGGGCAGTGGAGAAGGGTCGGCGGCCGAGAACGTCAAGAACGGTACGTTGGCCCAGGCAGTAGCCGGGTTGTGGACGCTGTTCGCATCGTACGCCGGGGAAGAAGAGGACGCACACGAGTGGGTCATTCCGGCTGGGCAACTGGAGCGCGCCGGGTGGCCCTCAGACCAGCCGTTGCTGGTGTTCGCGGATGTCCACTCGCCCCATTGGTTCCGTCACGAGCGGTTGGGCCGGTGGCTGATTCGGGATCGGTGGATTTCGGCGGTCTGTGAGAGCGGCGGCGTTCTCCAAGGCGGCGGGCTGTTCTGGCCGGGACATGCGGGCTCACACAAACCCGCGAGTGACCCATCTGCAGCATCGCAAACCGCCTTCGGCCAGGGTGAGTCAAGGCGCACGGCTGCAGGGGCCGAGGAGGCCGTGCGGTGGTTTGCAGAACGTCACAGTCGGACGAACTCTGCCGGGGGGCGGGTAGACCGGATTCGCCTGGAACTCCGTCTCAACGGGCGGCGGCTGGAGATTTGGTTGCTGTCTGCCGGCACGTCGCTGTCAGTTCACGTGGGGTGCGACGACGACGGGTGGTGTCAGCGACTGCGGAACGGGGCCGCACACCTTGCGCAGGCGCTTGAGCGCCACGGGCGGCGGCTGGAACGCTGTACGGCCGGTCCCCTGCAGATGCGAGAGGAGGGACGGGGATGAGCCAACGGCGGGCCGTGGCGCTGCGGTATCGCGCGCATCTCGACAGCGCGCCGCGCGTGGTGGCGAAAGGAGCGGGACAATTGGCCGAAGCCATCATCCGCTGCAGCCAGCGCGCCGGCGTTCCCGTGCACGAGGACGCCGCTCTGGTCGACGCCTTGATGGCGTTGGAGGTTGACAGCGTGATTCCCAAGGAACTGTACGCCGTGGTCGCCGAGGTGCTGGCGTATGTCATGCGGCAGCGCCCGTGATGCTGGTTTGACCCCGGACCGGCAGGGAACCCGCAGCGGACGGCGCGGGCGTCTGCAGCGGATCGGACGCTCCGAACTGGGGCGGCTCGGCGAACAGTTCGCCTCCGAGTACGTGGAGCGGTCGTTGGGCTGGACAATCGTCTTTCGGAACTGGCGATGCCGGTTGGGCGAGCTGGACCTTGTCTGCCGGGAGGGCAGGCAATGGGTGGTGGTCGAGGTGCGCACGCGGCAGCCTGGCTGGATGGGCCCGGCCGTGGAGGCGGTCGATCAGCGCAAGGTCCGTCAGTTGCGCCGCGTGTTGCCGGTGTGGATGGCGCGGGCAGGTGTGGTCGACGATGCCGATGTGCGGGTTGACGTGCTGGCTCTGACGGCATTTGACGGCGTGGTGCAAGCGCTCATTCACCTGCGCGGCGCTGTGGACATGTGGAGCTGACCGCGCAGGCCCAGGGCTTCGTGCACGTGCTCTGGGCGTACCTCCTCGAACTCGCTGAGGGTACAGATGGTTTCCGCCACGCGACGGACAGAATCGGCTGCCCGGCGGGACAGGTGGAGTCCGTCCACCGCCCGCCGCAGCAGCTGCGCCGAGGCATGGGACCACGGAACCGGTTTTTGCGCTCGGCGGACAGCGTGTTCGACGCGCATGCGCATTGCGTTTGAATCCTCCCGCAACGGGGTGCGGGGATGCTGGGTTCGGGGCTGTATCGTGACGACCAGGTCGATGCGGTCCAGCAAAGGCCCTGACAGGCGGGACCAGTAGCGGCTCACTTCGGCATCGCCACATCTGCATTCCCCAAAGCCGCGGCGGCCACACGGGCAGGGGTTGAGGGTGCCCAGCAAGATGAAGTTGGCCGGCAACGTTGTTGTCCGACCGCCGCGCGTCAGTCGGACACAGTGGTGGACGAGCGGTTCACGCAGCGATTCCAGCGTGGTGCGGCGAAATTCCAGCAGTTCATCGAGCAGAAGCACACCGTGGTGAGCCAAAGTGACTTCGCCAGGCGTCAGTTGCGCGGTTCCGCCAATCATCCCTGGTACTGTAAGCGTATGGTGCGGGCTGCGCAGGGGCGGAATCAGTGTCGGCGCGTCCGGAAGCCCTGCGGCTTGGCGAATGGCGTACACCTGCAGAGCCTGCTCCGGGGTCAGGCGCGGCAGCAAGGTGGGGAACCGTTCCGCTGCCATCGTCTTGCCACAGCCGGGCGGACCGATAAGCAACACGTGATGGCGGCCGGCGGCTGCAATCGTCAAGGCCCGTTTGACTTCTTCCAACCCTTCCACTTCGGCGAAATCGGCTGCTTCGGGAGGAGCGGTTGAGTCTGCCGCCGGTGGCGGCAAGCGAAGCACAGGTGCAGGCAGGGTGTTCGCACTGCTCAGCGCCCGGGCGGCTTCCGCTAAAGTCGCAAACGGGTGCCATGCGAGGCCAGGAAGGTCCACGCAGCGTTGGTCAATACTGACAGCAACTCGGTCGGCCCGCCCGCGCAAGGCGAGGGCGAGGTTGACCATTGCCGGGACAGGGACCAGTTGCCCGGACAGGCTCAGCTTCGCGCAACACGCCACGACCGGGTTGGCGAGCGGTGGCAGTTGCCCGTCCGCGCGAAGAATGGCCACGGCGATGGCTAGGTCCAGGCCCGCGCCGCGCTTGCGGAGGCCGGCCGGCGACAGGTTGACGGTAATCCGCTTGGACGGGAATCGCCAGCCTGAGTTACGGATGGCAGACCGGATGCGCAGTTTGGACTCGCTTACGGCGGAGTCCGGCAAGCCCACGATGGTGAAGTGGGGGATGCCGGCCCCCACGTCGGCCTCCACCTGGACGACGACCGACTCGATACCGTCGAGGACAGCTCCGAGACACGTTCCTATCATGATTCGACCTGCCTGTCGCAAAATAGGGTGTGATGTCTGTCGAGACGGTTATAACAACGACTGCGGGCGGAATCCATGATGCTTGCGAAATTTCGCACTTGTATTGCACATGTCGGAACGCGGGAGTACGATCAAGGCCAAACGGGTGGGAGGATGACGCCGTGCAGGGGCCGAACGGGAACCCAAAGCATCCGCGGCGCAAGCCGCAGTCAGCGCAGCCCAAGGGGCGCGTGATCGACATGCGTGCTTGGAAACTGAAGAAGCGCATGGAGCAAATGCGCCGGTCCAAGCCGCGCACACGAACAGCGCTCGGCGTTCTCGCCGCCGCCATCGCCGCGGCGACCATCCTGTTTACTATCGGCAGCTGCGTACCGTTTTGGGGGCAGGCCAGGTGTATCGTCGTGACCTGGTTTCTGGCCGTCATCGGCGGTGCCATCGGGCTGTGCCTGTACGTTTTGAAGCACCGCTGGGCCATGCGGTTGTTGTCGCTGTACGTGGTTTGCATGGCTCTGTCCTTCGTCGCCGCCGTCGTCAAGGTGTTAACGACGCCCGGGTGAATTTGGACCTGCCGGCGGTCCGGTGGCGAGACGTTGCTGCTGCCCGTGCGCCGAATGTTTCCTCCAGAATTTGCCCCTGCCGCCCGGATTGGCTGTCTCCGGGTGTGCACCCCTCTGGCGAGCGTGTAATGTTTCAGTAGGGGTTCTTCCCTGGGAGGAAGGGGGAGGACAAAAGTAGAAGAGACCTCACGACAGAACCAAAAAAAAACCCGCGTTGCAGCGCGGTTAAGGAGTGAGGTCTCTGTGCTCGATATTCGACGTGTCCTTCAGATCTTCCTGCAGACGGTGTCTTGCCTCCAGACG
>JADGIC010000049.1 GCA_019683615.1 Alicyclobacillaceae bacterium
AAGTGCAGTCATGATGATGCTACACAACAAGCGGTGATCAGAAAAGATTCTTATTGAAATCATAGTGAATTCACTATACAATGAGGATGCGGAGGTGAATCAAAGTGAATTCACCAAAGCGTGTGCAACTGACTCTCCGGGTTACCAAAACTTTGGATGAACAACTCACTGCACAGGCTCAAAAACTCGGGGTATCTAAGAACGCGTACATTTCGATGCTGCTGTCCAGGGTACCGGAGGTCGAGCAATCGATGAAGGAGGCCAAACCGCATGAGCACACGGCCTGAACCGTACGCGACGCTTATCGCCGAGTTCTCCGCGGCGGCGGACAAACTGGGGAGTTTGAATCTGCCTGTTGCCAAGAACATGGCGCGAAGCCTGCGGTTCACCGCCTCGATGCTGCAAAGCGCGTGGGTGAAATGAGAAAGGAGGCAAGCCAGTGACCAACAGCATCATCGCCCGCCTCTGTGACGGCGACCGCCACGATCCGCGGGAACGCGCTCAATACACCGTGGGTGACTTGGAGAAGTTGGCGGATACCGCCGACAGCGAGGAACAAAAAGAGGCGTCTCTCTGAGCGGAGAGACAACAAAGAGGATTTAGAACACCGCCAGTATACCGCGAACGCCGCGGGCTGGCAAGGGGGATCGTGAAGAAATGGAAACCTTGACACACACGCGGATCGTGATGCGCCAGCAGTGTCCCATGAAGGAGCACCTGCACTACGTCGAGCGTCTGCGTCCGCTTGAAATCCAGTGGCCGCTTACGGTTGGGTCGGTCTGGCACACGGCCATCGAGGCGTTGGCCAAGGGCGCTTCGGAGGACGAGGCGGTGCAAGCGGGGCTTGCGGCGCTGGATTGGATCCGGCCTGCGGATGAGGAGGAGCAGTACAAGCTCGACCTGGAGCGGGCGCGGATCGAGGTCATGATTCGATTCGCCGCACGCCGGTTCCGGCCGCGCAAGTTTATCGCCGTGGAAAAGGAGTTTCTGCTTCCGATCATCAATCCGGCGACGGGCCGGAAGTCCCGCAAGTTCGCCCTGGGCGGCAAAGTGGACGCCATCGCGGAGGACGAGGACGGACGGCTGTGGGTTGTTGAGAACAAAACCACGGGTACGTCCATCGGACAATTCCGCGAGACGTACGGGCTTAACAACCAGCTGACGCTGTACGCTTATGCGGTATCGCGCATGCTGGAACGGCCCGTGGCGGGCATCATCGTGCGGGCCGTCGTCAAGAGCCGCGCGGAACCGAAGAAAAAAGGCGGCGAGATCGTCGAGTCCTGGGACGAGTACAAGGCGCGCCTGCTGGCCGCGTATGAGGCGGAGCCAGACAAGTATCTGGCGGAGGACACAGTGGAGCGCACTCCTGAGCAGTTGGCGCAGTTCGAGGCTGAGTTGTGGTTGGAGACGCAGGAGCGGCTGTGGCAAACAAAGACGGGCGTCATCCGGCACAACACCGCCAACTGTTCACTCTACGGCGGATGCCCGTTCCGACCACTGTGCCTCGGCGTCGAGGGTGCGCGCGAGTCAATGTACCGAGTCAGCCAGACAGCGCACGACGAACTGTCGGAAGCTGTTTAAGGTTTCAAGGTTCAAAGCCAAAAACCAAGACAAGGAGAGATGTGCAATGACGACCAACGCGTTGGCGGTGTACGACCAGAACCTTCTTGCACGGCTGGGGCTGACTGCGGAGCAGGCGGAGGAACTTGCAGCAAACGGCATCACGTTGGAAGAGTATGCCGAGCTTCAGGAGGAGGCCGCGCGGCTGGAGGAACACGCGGAAATCGTTCCGGTTCGCTATCGGATCGTCGCGCAGGCGGCGGCATTTTCTAGCGAGGCGACGGGCGAGATTGTTCCCAAGCTTCGCGTGAGGGTTCCGTTCTATCACACCGCGAGGGTGTTGTTCGCGCCGGCGTCGGAAGGTGAGTCGGCACCGCCGTTGTGCACCAGCCACGACGGCAAGATTGGGCGGTACACGGCGGAGGACGGCATCCAGTCGTACCGCAAGTGCCTGGGCTGCCCGTTTGACAAGTTCGGTTCGGACTACAACGGCGGCCGCGGGAAAGCGTGCAAAACTCTAAGGCGCCTGTATTTACTGGAAGAAAACTCCAAAGTGCCCGCAATCCTGAACCTGCCGCCGTCGAGCCATCGGGCGTGGGACCGGTTCGTGTCGAGTCTTCGTTTCCGGGGACAGTTGGTGAGTTCCTTCGAGATCGAGCTGAGCCTCGAAGTGCGTCGGAACGGCAGCATGATGTGGAGTCAGTTACAACCGCCAAAGATCATCCGGGAACTGACGCCGCTTGAGAAGGCACGGGTGATCGCCATCGGCAAAGAATTGGAGGCGAAGCACCGGGCGGTGACGGTCGAGATCGAGGATTACTTGAGCATCGGCGGCGGATCGTCCGGCGATGAGAGTGAGGCCGTTGGAAACGAATCGTCCACCGAACAAACCGCCTAATGGAAGCGCCTTGCCAGGTTGTGCGCGTTCCGTGTGCCGGACAAAACAACCTGGCACCACACCCCGCGCATGCGGGGCAAAACAACACACGCTACGGCGCCATCTCCTTTAAGCAGCGCACGGGGCGTTCGCCCCTGCGCCGGGGGATGAGCCGAATGGGTTCATCGCCCGGCGGAAGGACGAACCTTTCCTAAAGTCACCGAAGGTGATCATGGCGTGCCCAAGTACAAAATCACGTTTGTCTCTGAGACGTTCGAGGAGTATGAGGTAGAGGCATCCAGCCGTGAAGAGGCTGTCAACATGGTGTGCGACGGGAAAATCGAGCCTGTGAACGTTTGGGAACGCAGTGACATTACCGAGGTCAAAGAAATCTGACGAACGGCTGGGCGCGCAATCAGCCGGTACCGTTGCCTGCGATGCTGACACCTCCCTTTGCGCACTGGACGCACAGAGTTCGCCCCTGAGCCGGGCGATGGAATGTGCGGGCGGCACGGCGGAGGCGGGACTGATCACCCCGCGGATGCCGAAGGTTCGAGTCCTTCATCCATCGTCCAGCGGAGGGGCGAAGGGGAAACGCACCGCCTCTTTGGTCGCACATGCAGCGGCAAGACAGGCCGCACAGACGTGTACAGCTCGGCGGAGCAGGTGCGCGACGCGGAGGGCAAGGTTATCGGGTGCCGCGGGTTGCAAACACCATCAACGTAAGGCGGGACTAAGCATGGAGAAGTTGCAGGCGTTTTTGGACGAGTTATCCGAACTGACGAAGAGATACGGACTCATCATCGGCGGTTGCGGATGCTGCGGAAGCCCGTATGTATACGGCGACGACGCGGGCGGCGATCACCTGCAGTGGAACAGCGAGGAGCAGTGCTACTACCTTATTACGGATGCTGATCCCGATACCTAAAGCATACCGACGCAAGGCTTCGCCCTTGCGCCCTGGGCCGGAGATTCCGACCCGGAACGGAGGGGCGAACGGCGCCTCCCCGGATGTCTGACGGCGCCCGCAATGGATGAGAGGTCTGGAACACGGTTCGGGAAAGGAGGGTGTTGAGGGATGAGCGACAAGTGCCGACGCTGCGGGCGAGCGCTCCGAGACGAGCAATCCGTGGCCAGAGGCATGGGGCCGGTTTGTTACCGGCGCTCGGGCGGCGGTGTGTTCGACAAGGATCTTCAGGCCGATGATGCGGAATGGGCGCGCCGGGCGGCGTTGCTGGAGCGCGGCGGAGAAATCGACCTGGGCGCCAACTGGCCTTATCTGGCGGAGGACGGCGCGCACTACCAGATGCGTATCAGCGTGCGGTACCAGGACGGCAAGTATGAGGCGTATGGCGCGCTGGACGATTGGGCGCGCGGGGAGCGGCGCGAAGTGCTCATTGATCGCGGTGCGGATCTGCGGAGGGTGTACGAATCGGCCGTCCTGGCCGGGCCGCAGTACGCCGCCGCGGCCGAGTACCAGCGGCGGATGTCGGCACGACGTTGGCGGGCGCAGAACATCGCGTAACGCGCAGGAGGCATTCGCCCCTGCACCGGGCGATGAGCCTACGCGGCACATCGTCCAGCGGAGCGGCGAACCCGCTCGCCGGGCCGCGGGGACGCGCGGTTCGGGCGATCCCCCTTGCTTCTATCGCGGCGAGGGGCGGCACGGTGCGTGGCGCATCGCAACGGCATCATGACGCGGCACTACGGCAGCGATGTGCAGCGCGCACGGCCATGTACCTTGACAACGGCATAGCGACATGGAGGCGAGCGGCATGGTGCCGACCTGGCGTATGGATCCGAGGCCGGATCTCGCGACGGATCACGCGCTCTGGCACTTGCTCCTGACTGAGATTGTGCAGGACGAGGAGTTGGGCTGGACGCTGAACGGCGCGAGGTGTGCGGGGTGTCAGATCGTACACAAAGGTTCTGGGTTTGCCATTCAACCCATCATAGATCCGAAATTAGGTTTCAACGATGAGGCAGAGTGGATAGAGTTTCGGGCCAAGTGGTTGGTGCCCATGCAAGCGGAAATCGCGCAGGCCATGCGAGAACTGCGCAAGAGAGCAACCATGCCGGACGCGCCAGCGGTTTAACAGAAATTTACACTTAGGTGGTGTTTAGGTCATGCTTAGGTTCTGCTTAGGTGTCTGCTTAGGTGTGAAGGCCGTGAGAATCCGCACCACGACTGGGTTTCTTCGAGTCTGCTTAGGTCAAACGGCTGGATTGAAACTTTATAACGAAGAGACCATGAACACGATCTTCCCTCTGCACCTAAGCAAATCCCGAAAATCCTTGATATGACGGCATTTTTACCTAAGCACCAACCTAAGCAATACCTAAGCACGACCTAAACACACCTACGCACCCCTCATCTTATATGTCACTCTTCTCTCTCTGAGAGAGAGAGAAAAAAAGAAAGAAAAAAGATGGCAAAGGAAAATCGAGGATGTGGTGCATTTTAGTGGATAGTGAGGGGTGCGGGGAGAAATGTTACATAGTTCCAGAAAGGGGAACGTTTGCATATGGAAGGTGATAGCAAATCCAGTATATCGTTCCTTGGAGATGCCCGCGCCTCGTGGCAGTTCCTGCACGCCTGGTTTTCGGGGTTGAGCGGCTATATCGAGATTCGGCCTCTTCCCAACAGTCGCGACGACCGCGAAGCAGCGGTGGAAGCGGCAAAGTGGCGGCGCTCGTTTCCTGCGACGGATCTCGACCCGTTGTACCTGCATCTCACCAAGGGGTACAAAGCCCATGTCTTGGCTCGGTGCGGTTGGTACTTCGGGGTATGCCTGAGAAATAAGCCGCTTCAACGTGTCACGGATGGCGAACAGGCGCGCTGGATTGGCGGCAGCGCTGAGGACGTCGAGATCGTCCACGGCGCGTGGGCGGACATCGACGACCACGGCGGCGCGGAAGATGCGGCGCGAATAGAACAGGCGGAGCGGGCAATGGCTGCGCTGGAAGAGCGCGGCATTGTGCCGACGTTTGTGGTGCGCTCCGGCGGCGGGTTCGGACGGCATGTGTACTACCGGTTCGCGGAGCAGGTCGACACAGCGGCGGGGCGGCGGATCTCGCAGAAACTGGCGCGGTTGCTGGGCAGTGATCCGGCGGTGGCGGAGCCGGCGCGGGTGATGCGGATCCCTGGTTCACTGCACACCAAATCGGGGAAACCTGTGTTGGTGTCTGTCGAGCGGCAAAACGACGCCAAGTACGATGCGGTGTCATTCGAGGCGGCGCTCGATGAGACGGCGGCGACACTCGGGATCGATCTGACGGTCCATGAACCGGCGACATTGCGCACGGACGAAACGCGCAGCACGGAGGCTTGGGCGCCTGTCCCGGTGGATTTTGTGCGTGAACACTTGCCTGCGATTTGCCCGCGCATGGCGCACTACGCGGCGGAGCCGAACGTGGTGTCCGAGCCAGTGTGGCACAAGATGGCATGCTTGCTGAAGTCGCTCAATCCGGATTCGGCGCTGTTCCACGAGTGGTCGCACGGCTACGATCTTGGGCCGGGAAAGCGTTACAACTGGGCTGAGACGGAGCGGAAGTTCCGCTCGTGTCGCGGCTTGCCGATTCTGTGCGCAACGTTTGAAGCGCTTGACCCCATGCCGGAGTGTCACGCGTGCCCTCTGTATATGGAAGAGACAAGCCCCGCGACGGCGGTTCGATGCAAGTACGCAGAGTCCCTTGGGCAACACGGGATCTTCGGGAAGCCGAGGGAGGAGATGGGGTTGGACGGGCGCGAGATCGACGGGATTATCTTCGACGCCCTCCCCGCGCGCAAGGATTTGAGAAAGGCGGCTGGTGCGGAAAACCAAACATCCACGGTGTTTACGGAAGACGATGAGTCGTTGTTCGAGGGTTATCGTTTTGAAGATGACGAGGCGTTAAATGCTTTGGATTTCAGCGCACAAGAAAAAGGCCAGTCCACAGACTGGCGAGTCATAGGTTTCAAACGAGAGCTTGCGGCGAAATGGGCGCATCAGGCGCGCGAGCGATTCATGTGGTACGACGAGGAAAAATCGACGTGGCGGCTCAGTCCGCCGCAATTTGCGGAAGCGTTGTATCGGGATTTTCAGCCATATTACTTTTATTCTACCATACATGTTTACAATGGGAAAATCCATTGGACGCCAGAGCAGGACAAAGCCTTCGTCCAAGATTTCATATCCACTGCATTAATGGCGCTCAACCCAAGTTGGGGACGCCGGAGCATGCTTGAAGAGATCTATGCGCTATTCCTCATGCGTGTACAAGGGCGTGACACTTGCTTGTCCGACGAGGAAGTGTATGAAAAGTTCGACGCGCAACCCGTGATTCCATTCCAAAACGGAATCCTTGATTTGTCCGACATGTCACATCCGAAGTTTGTGTCGTTTCATCCGGATTATCGTTGCACATGGCATCTCAACACTTACTGGACAAACTGTTGGCTTGAAAGTCGGTCGAAGTGGACGGATGAGATGAAACGCACGGAGGAGGCTGTAATGGAGTATCTTCTGGCGGCGATTCCAAACGATGAAACTCGGGACGTTCTGCTGGAGTACCTTGGATACTCCATGGCGCGTTTCGATACCAGCGAACAGTATTACGCCATCCTTCATGGTGGGGGCCAAAACGGCAAGGGGACTCTGATGCGCGTGCTGGAGCATCTGTTTCGAGGCGCCGTTGCGACCGTAAGTTTGCAGGAGCTTGCGAACAATCGATTCGCTGCCAGCAGGTTAACGAAAGCGGCGGTGAACATTGTCGCGGATCTGTCTTCCAGTCGGCTGGGCGATACGGAGATGCTGAAGAAGCTCACAGGCGGAGATCTGATTACTGCCGAGCAGAAGTATCGCGACGCCTTTTCGTTCAAACCGAGAGTAAAACTTTGGTATGCGGCAAACTATTTGCCGCCGACGCCGGATGCAAGTTTTGGTTATTTTCGCAGGCCGCTCATCTTTCCCTTCCGGCAAAAGTTTGAGAAACGAGGGGATCGATGGGAAGAGGCGCTGCGAACGCCTGCGGCGTTGTCCTTCTGGGCGCATCTTGGAATCATGGCCTATCGGACGATGAGGATTCAGGGGCGCAGTCTCACAGAATCCGATGAGATGCGCGAGGCGCGCATGGAATACTGGAAGGCCAACGATATTGTGCAGGCCGCGATTATGGATGGAATCCTGGAGTTGGCTCTCGATGAGCGGCAAATGGATCAGTACGTGGCGCCCCGGTTGTTGGTGTCTAAAGCCGTGGAGATGTATGCCGAGCAGATTGGGCGGAACAAGGTGAGCGTGTCGACGCTGTTTGAGCGTTTGAAATCGCTTGGGCATGTCAAAGAAGCCTATGCCGCATGGACAGATGGGCGTCGTAAGCCGCTGTGGTACGGTGTGCGATTGGGCGAAGTGGCTTATGACTTGGTGCGCGTGCGTCACGTTCCGGATCCGAAGAGTGGCGAAATGGTTGTGATTACATCCGGACTCATGGAAGAGTACGAACGCGAAGTGGAAAAAGCGGCAAAAGCGGTGCGGAAACGCTGGTCAAAAACGGAGGTGACCTGACTTGCAAACTCTCGTCAGCCGCGCCACCGGCCACCCGCGGTTGCGCGACTATCAAGAGGCGGCCGTGGACGCGGTGCGCAAATATCCCAAGCCGCGGCCGGTGGTCGTGGCGGCGACCGGCGCGGGCAAGACGGTGATCGCGAGCAAAATCGCGGTCGAGCGCCTGGCGCGCGGGCCGGTGCTGTTCTTGGCGCACCGAGACGAGTTGCTGGATCAGACGCTGGAGCGGTTCGCGATGGTGTTCGACGGGCACGGCGCGCCGGGGCAGGAAGTGACGGTCGGACGGATTCAGGCGGAAGCAAACGACGTGGCGGCGGACTTCGCCGTCGCCAGCGTCCAGACGCTGTCGCAACCGGAGCGGCTGTCCCAGTGGCTCGCGGCGCATGAAACGACGCCGACGGTGATCACGGACGAGTGCCATCACGCGGCGGCGGCGTCGTACAAACGGATTTATGCGGCGCTGGGGCTTCTCGGCGATGTGCGGGAAGGAACGCTGCACCTAGGGCTGACGGCGACGCCGTACCGGACGGACCGCGCGGATCTCACGCAGGTTTATGACGGCGTGGCGTATGCGATTGGGATACACGATCTCATGGAGATCGGATTCCTGGTGCCGCCGAAATCGGAACGGTTGGAGATCGTCGAAGGTCTTGAAGATGACGACGATGACCGCGACTGGTCGGACGCCGAGGTCGCCGGGGCGGTGGACACGCCGGGCGTCAACCAGCGGATCGTCGAGGCGTGGAAGGAGAAGGCGTCGGATCGGCTGACGATTGCGTTCTGCGCGTCGGTGGAACACGCGTATCACTTGGCGGATGCGTTCGAGGCGGCGGGCGTTCCCGTTGCGGCGGTGCACGGCGCCTTGCCCAAGCAGGTTCGGCGGGAGACCCTTGCCGCGTTCTCGGATGGAAAGATCCGTGTTTTGTGTAACTATGGTGTGCTGACGGAAGGATTTGATCGCCCTGAAGTGACCTGCATCATCATGGCGCGGCCCACCAAGTCCCATAGTCTCTACGTGCAATGTATTGGCCGCGGGCTGCGGATAGCGCCGCACATCGGCAAAGAGGACTGTTTGGTTCTCGATGTCGTGGGCGTGACGGCGATCCACAAGCTGATGACGGTGGATCGGTTGCTGGCGGAGGACCAGGACGCGGTGTCCGAAGCAAACGCGAAAGAGGATGTCGCGGCGCGCGGCAAACGCGTGGCGAAGCGGCTGTCGGCCGCGGCGTTCCGGTGGCTGCGGGTGCGCGACGGCGTGTGGCTTGCACGGGACTTCCGGGGGCGGTTTGTGCGCGTGCAGCAAATCGACGGGGTATGGCATGTCGCGTATGGCGCGTGGGCGTCCGAAGAGAGCAACGCGCGTCGCGTCGCGGGCGGGGATGCGCCGGTGGAGCCGAAAGCGGAGACGCTTTACTACGGCGCGGACTCGGAGATGGCCTGGGGTTGCGCGGCGACGTACGCGCAGTTGTGGCTGCAGCCCCGCGCCGTCGCAGTGGATCAAGACTGGATGACTCTCCCCCCGACGCCGAAGCAGGTGGAGGCTTTGCAGCGGCGCGGGCTGCCTGTGCCGCAGACGCGCTGGGAGGCGGCGGAACTCGTCACGCTGGCGACGCCGAGGCAGCTTGAGGTGCTGGGCAAGATCTTCTCGGCGTACAAGGTGCCGCGCCATCTGTTGCCGGACACGCTGGAGGAAGCGGCGGCGCTGCTCGACGCGGTGATCGGCAAGCGGATGGATCGCGACGAGTTTCTGGTGCAGTACAGCCGGGTATTGCCGCACCGGTGGCTGATCGCGCTGGAGAGCCATGTGCTGACTGCCAGTTACGCGGAACTGGTGAACGCCGTCTGACGCTTTCTCGGGCGGTGAAAGATGCGGTGTTTGCCATGCGGAGCGCGGTGTGATGGGAGGGGTGCGCGGTGTTGCGAATTGATTTCGAACTTGATGAACAGTTAGCGCAGACCGACATCGCGCCAGGTCGGCTGTACCTGTCGGGTCCTATGACAGGGCTGCCGGGGTACAACCGCGAGGCGTTCCGGGAGGCGGCGGAAAGGCTTCGGGCGCAGGGCTACACCGTCGCCAGTCCGGCGGAGTTGCCGGGCGACGATGGTGATCCGTGGGAGGCGTGGATGCGCCGGGCGCTGGGCCTGTTGCTCACGTGCGATGCCGTGGCGTTCTTGCCCGGGTGGGTGGCGTCCCGCGGGGCGAGGCTGGAGCATCAGGTGGCTGTGGCGCTGGGGATGCCGAGGTACGCATACGATGGAGGCACGGTGCGGCGACTCGAATGAGAGGGGAGGAAACGGAAGATGTCCGCGCCGGGTGCGGATTGGGTGCTGGCAGATCGCCGTTATGTGGATGCGCTGAAGGATGTTGCGTTGGCGGCTCGGGCCGTACGGGACGGATGGAGCCAGGCGGGCTGGGAGGAGTTCTGTGAGGCTTTGGACAGGCTTTCGGCAGTGGAGCGGTCGGAGCGCGTGGCGGTGGACAGGCGGAGGTTGGAGGCGCTGGAGCGGCTGTACGAGCTGGTCCGGTTGCGCAGGGCGGCGGAAGAGGCGTTCGCCGAAGCGCAGGCTGAGGCGTTGCCATATGTCGGATGCCTGGACGAGGAGATCAAACGGACTCTGAAGGCGATCGACGAGCTGCGAGACAAGGACTGCGCACGCGGAGGCGAGGAGGCGGTGGAGCGATGAACTGGACCTGGGACGAGCTGGACGAGTTGTACGAACAAACGGCGCCCGCTTCGGCGTGGACGGACCCGCTGCCGGACGGCGATTACATATGCACCTTAGCGAAGGCGGAGCTGCGGCAGAACCAGGCCAATGACGGGATGCACGTCTGGCTGCAGTTCCGTGTAGCGGAGGGCGGGTACAAGGGGCGGCACATCACGCACCGCCGGGTGTTGTCCAAGGACCCGACGAGCATCTCGTGGCTGAAGCGGGACCTTGTGGCCATCGGGTACAGCGGTAAGCTGTCGGAGTTGGGCAGGCGGCTGTCGGGGTGCGTCGGGCGGACGGTGCGGGTGACGCTCAAGACGAACCGGCGGGACAAGCGGCAGTATACGGTGCTGGCGGCGATGGGCGAGACCGGGCGTGAGGCGCAATAAGAACGATGCGGCGTAGGAGGCGGAATGCGGATGATGCGGACGTTGTTTCCGGCCGCGCAGGAGCAGGTTGATACCTGGATTGAGGCGTTACGCGGGAAAAAGACGGTGGTAGTTGCGCCGGACGCGGAAACGGCGTGGGCGGTGGGCGAGAGGTTGGCGGATTTCGGTGTCGGGATGGTGGTTGACGTGCACGGATCGAGTCTTGTGAGGCAATGGTTTCTCGCAGACAGCGAGCTTGAGGCGCTGGTCGTGCCGAAGGGGGTGTTCGGCGATGCCGATGCGAGCCCATGGGACGTTGGAGCGGTACACGGCGGTTTTCGTCCGGCTGGTGCCTGCGTGGTGGTATCCGGGGCACATGCTGGCGCTGCTCCTTGACGTCCGGGACGCAGCGGGGCGTTTGGCACGGGATCACGCCTGGATCCAGGACGGCCGGCCGTTTGCCAGAGTGCGGCCGAGGTTGCGCGCCGGAGAGAAAGTTGAGTTCTACGCGTTCACGGCGCGGTACAAGCGTCGGAAGAAACGCGGATGCGGCAGTACACCAAGCGTCAGTTTTGTCGTGGTGGGTCCGGTGTTCAGGTTTGATGCGCTCAGGGTCGCGGAGGCGCGGTGATGCGGCGTGAGTTTGTCTCGCGAAAGAGGCCATTCTGCACGGAATCAGGACATTGGACGCCTTGCTATCAGAGACCGCGAGAGCAGAGCGTACAATAGCGTAATCCACGTGGGAGGGTAGGCCATGACCACCAAAGTCCAGATCGGCGAGGTCACGATGGAGGCGACGGGAGAGTGGGAGGAGACGCTCATCGCGCGCGCCTTCGAGTTCCTCGCGGCAAAGGGCGTCGAGGTGCCGACCTTGTCGGTGGTCATTCGGCAAGGTCAGGGCGAAGCGGCTTCGGAGGCGGGGGTTGGCGCCAAAGAATCCCGCCGCGACATTGACCGGGCCATTGAGGAATTCGCGCGGCAACCGCGGCGGTCTCGGTCGCGCGTGTATCCGAAGGTGGGGCCAGACGGAAAGGTGTTGGATGGTCCAACCCGCGGGGCGACGATCGCCGAGAGGCTTGCGGCGAGCGGGGATGTGCCTGAGTACTGGGTCACCGGCATTAAGACGGACGAGGACGGAACGAAGCGGTACAAGACGTTCTACCATTGCCCGGTGTGCGGGGACAAGGGCCGTCATTACGTGCATGAGGGCGCCGAGACATGCAAATGCCGCCAGTGCGGCGCGGAACTGAAGCTCGCCTGGGCCAATCCGAACGGATATTTGGAGCGGGACCCGTTCGGCAACTACTTCGTGGCGAACGCGCTGGCCGAATTGAAGAAGGCGGATGACGTCAGTCAAGAGCAGTCTTCGGTGGGCGAAGAAACGGAGAGCGCGGCGGCCGGGGCATGAACCCGGTTCACGAAAAGCGCAAAAACAGCGAGGACTCCGCTGCCCCTTTCAGAAGAGGGGCAAGCATGGCTGGGTTCTGGTACACGGTTGAGTACAGCAAAAGTGAGGACGGTCCGCGCGGCGGAAGCCGTCGGGGTCCAGATTAGGGACGCACGACCAAGGCGCGCAGTGCAGGCTGAACGAGGAGGTGTGGCGCGATGGGCAAGAGTCGGTCTGTGAGTGGCGGCGGGCGGCGGACGTTGCTCATTCCCGATCGCCCCGCGATGCCGGACGTGTGCTGGGTGTTGCTGCCGACCTTGATGAACGCCAGTTCGGTCAGCGTGTCGCTGCTGAGCCTGGCGTCGCAGTTGCAGCGCCAGCCCAGCACGCGCCGGGTGCGGAAGCTGGAACTTGTCGGGGACATGTTGCGCGTCGAGCTGGAACCGCAAACGGAAGGAGAGAGGAGCCTGTCATGAGCCGTCTGATCCTCCCGCTGCCGCCCACTGCCAATCATGCCTATCGAAATTTCTGGCATCCCACGGGGCGCCGGATGCGGGTGCTCACAAGGAAGGCGGAGCGGTTCAAGGAGCAGGCCGCGTGGCTGGCGAAGGAGTGGGCGTTGAAGACGGGGTGGTCGATGCCGCCGCCCGGCGTGAAGGTGGCGCTGCGGCTGTGGTACTTCTGGCCGGACCGGCGCCGGACCGACGCGAGCAACCGGGCGAAGGTGCTGCTCGACGCGCTGGAGGGCGTGCTGTACCCGGACGACCGGTGGGTGCTCGTGCAGGAAATGGACTTTGACATGGATCGCGAACATCCGCGGGTGGAGTTGGAAATCGAGGCGGGTGATCCTCGGTGCGCGATACCCTCTTGATGCGCACTGCAGGGGACCCCAGGCGCCGGACAATGGCGGTGCGGAGAATCGTTGGAAGGAGGCGGCGCGGATGCCGAGTTTGGCGGACGAGAGGTTCATTGTCATTGACACCGAGACGACGGGCCTGTGGCCGGAGGGGCGCGTCGTCGAGATCGCGCTGGTGGAGGCGGGATTGAACGGGGAGCCAAGGACGCTGTTTGAGACGCTGGTGAATCCAATGTGCCCGATTCCGCCCGAGGCGTCGGCGGTGCACCACATCACGAATCGTGACGTGGCGGACAAGCCTACGTTGTACGAGGTTTGGCCGAAGGTGATGGAGCTGATCGACGGCGCCGTGCTCGTCGCGCACCATGCCGAGTTCGACCGGGCGATGCTCCCGGAGACTGGGCACCCCTGGCTGTGCTCGCAGCGCTTCGCCAAGCATCTGTGGCCGGATGCGCCGAACCACAAGAACCAGACGCTGCGGTACTGGCTCGGGATCGACATCGACGTCGGGCTGCCGCACCGGGCGGCGGGCGACGCGGTGGTGACGGCGCACGTGTTCCAGCGGGAGCTGGCGACGTATCTTGCGCGAGGGCACGAGGACGATCTCGCGGCGCTGTTCGATTTCGTGGCAAGCCCGATTGAGGTGCGGACGATGCCGTTTGGCAGGCACCGGGGACAGCCACTGGGCGAGGTGCCCATCGACTACCTGCATTGGGTGCTGGAGAACGTCGAGCCGCTGGATCGGGACCTGGAGTGGAGCATCCGGCGGGCGTTGAGGGAAAGGGCGGAAAGTGCCTGATGAGAGGAGGAGAGGGACGATGTATAGCGGGATGGATACACTGGTTGCGGAGTACCGGGACTCCCTGTCGCGCGTGCGGCGCGTGCGGCGACGGCTGAAGGACAAAGCCGCGGCCGGGGACGAGCGGGCGGCGGTGGAGGCGAGCATCTGCAGCGGCATGGAGCGCAGTCTCCTGTACGCGTTGTGCATGATGCGCGGCCGGCCGTTCTGGCGCGAACATCGGGAGATCCCGGTTGGAGCTTGGGCGGAGTTGGAGCGCCTCAAGCGCATGGCAGCGGCGGCGGAACCGGCGGATGCGTGGATCGAAGCGGACGAGGCGGAGGGACAGCGCGACGTGCTGGCGGTGGCCTGGCGGGAGATCCTCTCGGATCGGGAGATGGTGTGCCTGCTCGCATACGAGCGGGGCATGAGCTACGGGGCGATCGCGGAGGTGCTCGGGGTGTCGCGGGCGACGGTGCAAAGCTACGTGGAGCGGGCACGGGCGAAGCTGGAAAAAGCGGAGTGTGTGCAGTTGGCGTTGTGGGATGATAGTCCGGGGTTGGGGGCGTGATGCGGATGGAGAACTGGGATGAACGCGTGTCAGATTGGCAAGTGCAGCGCCAGCGCGAGGCGGTGGTACGGCTGTACGCAAAGCTGGGGAGTTTGGCGGAGGCGTGGCTGGAGTCCGCGAGTGCGGGATTGACCCATGGGCGCAGCCGGGTGCTGAGGGCTCGGTACGAGGAGGCGGTGGACGCAGCGTTGGAGGTCGGTCTGGTCTTCGGGTACGGGTTGCCCGAGTCGGGAGAGCTTGCGGACGGTGGATACGAGGCATTGGATGCGTGGGCGCTGTGGGAGCGGCTGCTGGGCTCGGACTGGCCGCACACGGCGGCGGGATATGCGCAGGGGATGAGGGACCTGGTTGTTCTTGGAAGGGTGCTCGGTGTTCATGAGGCAGCGGCGTGATGTGAAGTGATACGCGAAGTTGAGTTGGGCCAAGATTTGGCTGGATTTGTAATATCGTATATGATATTATAAA
>JADGIC010000050.1 GCA_019683615.1 Alicyclobacillaceae bacterium
AGTCTACCAAAGATGAGGGTGTTTTTTCATTTACATCACCTGCAATCCCGCTTGTGTCAAGGGTTTTCGCAGCTTATCAGGGTGCGAAACTTGAGTCAACGCCTTGTGTCACAGGCACTTCACCATGCCACCATCGACCAAGATGGTCTGACCGGTCACGTAACCGTTCGCGGCTGACCCGAGAAACACAGCCATCGCCGCAAACTCGTCCGGCTGGCCGTAGCGACCGAGCGGAATCTGCCCCTCCACGGCGCGGCGCACAGCGTCCACGGAGATACCCGACCGGTCGGCAGCGGCGCGGTCGATTTCCTGCACCCGCTCCGTCGCGATGCGGCCGGGCCCGAGCGTGTTAACGAGGATGTTGTCGGGCCCCAGTTCTGTGGCAAGGCTCTTGGCCAACCCCGCCAAGGCCGCCCGCATCGTGTTGGACAGGATCAGGCGATCCACAGGCTGGCGCACGGAGGACGACGCCACGTTGACGATACGTCCCCACTGCTGTTGCCGCATGTGCGGCAAAGCGAGGCGGATGCTGCGAATGGCGCTCAACAACACCGACTCGAACGCCTGCTGCCAGTCGTCGTCGCCGACCTCGCTGAATGCACCCAGCGGCGGCCCGCCGACGTTGTTGACGAGCACGTCAACACCGCCAAACTGTGATTCCGCGGTCTGAAACAGCTTTTCGATGTCCGCAGCTCGCGTGACGTCAGCCACTACGTGCGACACATCCGGATTGTGGGTCTCCCGGACGATTCGGTCGCGCGCCAGCGACAACGCTTCTTCGCGCCGCCCGCAGATCACCACACGGGCACCTTCGCGCGCGAACGCCTGAGCAATGGCGAACCCGAGCCCTCGGCTGGCGGCCATGACCAACACCGTCTTTCCTTCCAGACCCAGATCCAATGTCCATGCCTCCTTGCCGAATTCGAATGTTCTGTTCATCATGCATCCAATCTTGGCTGTTTGGACATGCTACGGGTGAGCCTGACCGGAGCGCCGGCACAGGCGGAAAGGAGTTACCCATGCGCTTGCTTCGGCAGCTGGTTTGTGGCGTCATCACCTGGGTCACCCGAGCGACGGCCGTCTTTGCGGCCACGGTGCTGCCGATAGTGTACCCTGCGCTGGCGGCCCCGAGCATCCCCTGGTGGTCGGCTATCGATTACGTGTGGGAGCAAAGTCGCGGGCTGCGGACGGCGCCGACAGCGCACCTTCAATTGGACACGCGGGCCCGAGAGCGACGCGCCGGGCACGGTGCGTCAGCGGTGCACAGGCGCAGCGGGCGGCCGCTTACCGCGTGAGCCAACAGGGCGCACCGTCTGTTCACCAGTGGCCTCCCGCCTTTGCGAAATCCCGCCCGAGTGAGTACAGTGCACGCAGCGTCTCCCCAAGCTGCCGGGACAGCATGGCTTCCTCCCACCGGCCGACTTCCCAATCTTCGTGAATGCGCCGCACAATCCACAACAGGTAGAAGGCCGCAAAACACGCGTATCCGCGCACCCAAGAGCCTTCGTCAATCGCCAGTCTGCATGCCTCTTCGCACAGCCGACGCAACCGGTCGCCGAGGGGGTGCACGAACGGACCGGCCCCTGCCTGCCGTCCCCAGTGGCGCCTCAATGCCAGCCGGTACGCGTGCAGGGCGCGCCAGCGGGACCACGGACGAACCAACGGTGCCGCAGGGCTCGTGGCATCAAGCAGTTGGAAGAGATCGAAGTACGGGTGGTTCTTGTGCACGTTTTCCCAGTCGATCAGGCACACCTTTCGTTCGCGCGCGGACCACATCAAGTTGCCGGGATGCGGGTCACCGTGGCAAATCGTTTGAAATCCCCGCGCCAACCGCTCCACCCACGGCTGACCGTACGCGGACAGCCAGCGCACCCAGCGCGCCAGCGCCCGTTCCAGCCCGGGCGTTGCCGGCAAATGCCGTATCGCTGTCCGCCACTGACTCCAGTCCGTCCGCCACACCGCTTCTGCCACGGATGCCAAATCAGGGGTGTGGGAACGCTCGGTGCCAGGGAGCGAATCCACAATCGATATTCCATACTGCTGCAGACCGCCGGGTCGACCGGGGCAACGTGCCGACCACGGCGCTGCGTGCAACGCCGCCAGTGCTGCCAAGGCGCGGTCATACCGGTACCGGCAAAGGCCGACCGGAAACAGCCCGAAGTCTTCGTACACCACCCAGGCGAACCGTCCCTGTCTGTCTGACCCATGAGCGAGCACGCGGGGCAAGCATACGCCGTCCAACCCTGCCAACCGCGTCAACGCGTCCAACTCGCGCTGCAGACGCTCCACAACACTCGTGAACTTCACGACCACCGGCCCGTCCGGACCCTTCGCGCGCCAGACTGCCCCCGTGCGCGTAGTGGCCAGGCGCACGGGTTGGGTCAACGGCCCGTTCAGGGCGTCGAACCACCCGAATACAGGATCAGAACCGACTGTGCGAACGCCTTCGGGCAGCACGAGCGCCACCGCCTTTACAAGCCTGCAAGGCCCCGTGCTGCCGGGGCCTTGCAAGGGGTGCGTGGTTGCATGGTTCAGCCAAGCCATCCCTTCGCGTCACCGGGAGTGACGCGCCAAGTGCGGCACGTTCGCGCGGTGAATCTGCTTCCATGGGATGGGTGTCAGCCTCGCCTCGTCCATCACCCGGTCACGCGCCTGCACCACCGAGTCGTACCAACGGTTCTCTCCGTAGGCGCCGACAAACGTGAAAGCGTCGTTGTGGTTGACCGTATGTTGATTGGACATGCCAGCCACCCCCAACGCTAGATGTGCCCGTTGTGCTGCGGTTTCATTCCGCGCGGCTTTCTTCGCCGCTGTCCCGGCGGCCGGTCGTCCCCGGCGGTGGCGGTCCGTCCGCTTACAGCGCCGTGTGCTCGCGCAGCCAATGCCTCAGGTCTTCAATAGGTATGCGCACCTGTTCCATCGTATCGCGATCGCGAATCGTGACCGACCGGTCCACCTCGGACTGGAAGTCGTACGTGATGCAGTACGGTGTCCCAATCTCGTCGTGCCGCCGGTACCGTTTGCCGATGGACCCGGAGTCGTCGTAGTCGACGCAGAACTCCTTGACCAACTCCCGGTAAACCTGTTGTGCACCGTCGGCGAGCTTTTTGGACAACGGAAAGACAGCGGCCTGATACGGTGCCAGCGCCGGGTGAAAGTGCAGCACAGTCCGCTTGTCGCCGTCCTCCAATGGCTGCTCTTCGTAAGCATCGATCAGGACCGCCAGCAACAGCCGGTCAACCCCCATCGACGGTTCGATACAGTACGGGATGAACGGCTCCTTTCCTTCCACTTCGACGGTGAAGTCTTCGTGTGAATACTGCTGGTGCTGTCTCAAGTCGAAATCGGTCCGGTCCGCGACGCCCAACAGTTCGCCCCATCCAAACGGAAACCGGTACTCGATGTCCGTCGTGGCGGAACTGTAGTGGGACAGCTGTTCTTTGGTGTGATCCCGGAAGCGCAGGTTGTCCTTCCGGATGCCAAGCGCCACCAGCCAGTCGAAGCAGAACTGGCGCCAATACGCAAACCATTCCAAGTCCGTACCTGGTTCGCAGAAGAACTCCAACTCCATCTGTTCGAACTCGCGGGTGCGAAACGTGAAGTTGCCCGGAGTGATTTCGTTCCGAAAACTTTTCCCGATTTGCCCGATGCCAAACGGCAATTTTTTGCGCATCGTGCGCTGCACGTGCTTAAAGTTCACGAAAATGCCCTGGGCTGTCTCAGGGCGCAGGAAGATTTCACTGGCGGCGTCTTCCGTGACCCCTTGGTGTGTCCGAAACATCATGTTGAATTGGCGAATCGGCGTAAAATCCGCCGACCCGCAGTTCGGACAACGCACGTCGTACTCTCGAATCAACGCTTCCATGTCGGAAAACGGCAGTCCGTCGACCGACCGCTCCACGCCGATGGCCGCCAACGCTTCCTCAATCAGCTTGTCGGCCCGATGCCTCGCCTTGCAGGCGCGACAATCGGTCATCGGATCGTTGAAGTTGCCGACGTGCCCTGAGGCGACCCAGACTTGGCGGTTCATCAAGATGGCCGAGTCCAAGCCGACGTTGAACGGACACTCGTGAATAAACTTTTTCCACCACGCCTTTTTGATGTTGTTCTTCAGTTCGGCACCCAAGGGGCCATAATCCCACGTGTTCGCCAGACCGCCGTAGATGTCTGATCCCGGGAAAATGAAGCCGCGGTGTTTGGCGAGCGCGACTATCTGCTCCATCGTGGCTGCCACAACCGTTCCTCCGTTCAGCAACTGCAATCAGATGCCATCATAATACGCCATCATACTTGAAAACGTATGGCGGACGCAACGAAAACCTCCGTCTGCTATAATGGGTCGCAGCAATCCGGGTTCGTAACCTGAGTTGAGTGGGAAAGGAGCCAGCCGATTGGCGCACGTTGAGTCCCGGGCCGCGAGCCAGGTGCAAATCGTGTTCCTCGACATCGACGGGACCATCGTCGTGAACCGGCGCTTGATACCCAGCGCCGCTCAAGCCGTACGCATGTTGCAAGCACGCGGCGTGCAGGTGGCACTGTGCACCGGCCGCTCCGTACTGCACGCAACACCCGTTCAACAACGGCTCAGGGTGGGCTTGGGCATCTACTTCAACGGCGGTCTTGTACACGCCTACGGCCGGACTGTGGCCCAACGGCCGTTACATCCGGCAGTCGTCCGCCGCATCTGGGACGTCTTTACCACCGCGGGCCTGCCGCTCATCCTCCACACCAACGGCCGCGCGTTCGCGCCGTGCCCGGTACCGGAATCCATTCGGCCCATCCTTGAAGAATACGACTACCCGGCCATCGAAGTCTGGCCCCAAGTGCTCTCACGGAATGCAGGCCACCAGCCAACGGTTAGGGGTCGAACGGCGTTTCCGAGCGACGTGCCGGTGTACCAAGCGAATGTGTTTATGGACCCCAGTTGGGACGCGCTCGTACAAAACCAATTTCCCGAGTGTTTGTTGTACCGCTGGCACCCTCAGGCGGTGGACCTGCAGAAGCGAGGTTGCGACAAGTCGCTGGGCGCTCTCGACCTGTTGCGCCACTTGCAGATTCCGCCGGCCCGGGCCCTGCACATCGGGGATGGCGGGAACGACATTGGCATGTTCGCAACCCTCGGCTGGTCGGTGGCGATGGGCAACGCCTCGCCTGAGGTGCAGCGGCACGCGCAAATGGTCACTGCCCCGGCCGAAGAAGACGGGGTGTTCAAGGCGCTTCGCCGCATCGGATTGATCTGAGTCGAACACGTGTTTGTCAGCGCTGCTTTCCTGTGGTATGATGCAGGAAAATTCGCCAATCGGAGGCCGTTCACCAGTGAGGTTGTCCCGTCGCCAGGAGATGATCTTGGAGTTCATTCAAACCATGGTTCGAGAAAAAGGGTATCCGCCTTCCGTGCGAGAAATTGGCGAAGCGGTTGGTCTCGCGTCCAGTTCAACGGTGCATGCCCACTTGGCTCGCTTGGAGTCTGCCGGTTACCTCCGCCGGGACCCGACCAAGCCGCGCGCCATCGAACTCCTGCAGACTCCGGCTGCAACCTCCGGCAGCCGCCCGCACGGACGGGCGGTTTTCGCGCCGGTCTTGGGGAAAGTGACGGCCGGTCAACCCATCACAGCATTGGAACACGTGGAGGAATACTTTCCCTTGCCCCACGACTGGGCGGACGGCCGCGAGTTGTATCTGCTGCGCGTGCAGGGGGACAGCATGGTCGACGCCGGCATCCTGGACGGAGACCTCGTCATCGTGCAAAAACAGGCCACGGCCCGCAACGGGGACATCGTCGTCGCCATGACGGACGACGGTGAGGCGACGGTGAAGCGGTTCTTTAAAGAAAAGGACCATATCCGCCTGCAACCGGAAAACGCAGCGATGGAGCCGCTGCGGTATGAAAACGTAACCATCCTGGGCAAGGTCATCGGCGTCTTCCGCAGCCTGGTGTGAAGGGGTGTGCCGGCTGCCCCGGCCGTCCACACCCCATCGCCGGGACGGACCTCAATAGGCGTTAAAGTACTGTTCTCGCTCCCATTCCGTCACCTGAATGCGGTACATGTTCCATTCAATGCGCTTCGCTTCGACGAAGTGGGTGAAAACGTGCTCACCCAGCGCCTCGCGCAGGACCTCGTCGGCCTCCAGTGCCGCAATGGCATGGTTCAGATTCTCCGGAAGGCTGCGAATCCCTGCCGCCTCTTTCTCTTCGTCGGTCATCATGTAAATGTTTCGATTCACGGGCGGTGGCAGAGGCAGCTTGCGGCGAATGCCGTCCAGGCCGGAGGCCAGCATCACGGCAATGGCCAAGTACGGATTGCAGGAGGGGTCCGGGCTGCGCACTTCGATGCGGGTACTGGGACCCCGCGCGGCCGGAACACGGACGAGCGGCGACCGGTTTTTCGCCGACCACGCCACGTAACTCGGGGCCTCAAAGCCGGGGACCAATCGCTTGTACGAGTTGACAATCGGGTTGCAGACAGCCGTGAACCCGCACGCGTGCTCCAAAATACCGGCCAAGAACCAACGGGCGGTGTCGCTCAGGCCGAGTTCGTCGCGTTCGTCGTAAAAAGCGTTCTGACCGTCCCGGAACAGCGACAAGTGACAGTGCATGCCCGAACCGTTGATCCCGTACACCGGCTTGGGCATGAACGTCGCATGCAACCCGTACTGACGGGCGACAGTTTTGACGACCATCCGGAACGTAGCAATATTGTCAGCTGCTTCTACAGCGTCGGCGTACTTGAAGTCAATCTCGTGTTGCCCGGGAGCAACCTCATGATGGGACGCCTCAATTTCAAACCCCATCGCCTCCAGCGTCAACACAATTTCCCGCCTGCAGTTCTCGCCGAGGTCGAGGGGCGCCCAGTCAAAATACCCTCCTTCGTCGTTCATCTCCTGGGTGGGCTTGCCATCTTCACCCATTTTGAAAAGAAAAAACTCCGGTTCAGGGCCCACATTAAACGCGCTGAACCCCATCTCCCGCGCCCGGGCCACCGCCCGCTGCAGAACCACCCGCGGATCCCCAGGGAACGGCGAGCCGTCCGGAAGGTAGACGTCACAGATCAACCGCGCCACCTTGCCCTGGCCGCTGTCCCAAGGAAACACCAGCCACGTCGACAGGTCTGGAACCAGATACATGTCCGACTCCTCGATGCGTACAAACCCCTCGATGGACGACCCGTCGAACATAATCTTGTTGTCCAGTGCCTTTGGCAACTGGTCGACGGGAATCTCCACGTTCTTGATGACACCGAGGAGGTCGATAAACTGCAGACGGACATAGCGGACGTCCAACTGGGACGCCACTTCCAGAATATCCTGCTTCGTGTACTGCCTGCGCATCGTCGTTCCCCCTGACCCTCGGAACTCCTCGTTCGCGCCACCGGCTACGGCCTCGTCCCGGGCGGTCGACGGGACGAATGCCGGTAGAACCGCGACAAGTCACCTTGAAACTGCGACGCGGCCCGCCCAGGCTCGCCTTCCAGAAGTTCCTTCTGCACCCACTGGTACAGTTCTTGGTCGGACGGTTCCGGTCTTTTCGGATCCTTTTGCAATTGCGGATCCTGTGCTACTCCCAGGCGTTCCTTCACCTCGGACATGTTCAACCCATCGTCCAACAACTTGCGGATCTCCATCAACCGTTCCACGTCGGCGAAGCAGAACAACCGCTGCTTCCCCTCAGACCGCGCCGGTTTGACCAAACCGTGCTGCTCGTAGTAGCGAATTTGGCGCGCCGACAGGCCCGTCAGCTTTTGCACGATGCCGATTGAAAACAGCGGAAGTTGCCTCCGGTCCATCAGATCCACGAAACAACCCCCTCGCAGGCGCCGATGGGCACTCCTGACACGCCCATCCTATCATTGACAAATACGTCGTGCAACCCGGCACGTCGGGCAACCCGTGTTGCCCTATGCCGCGGGCGCGTCAGGCTTCGACGGTGATCCACGGCCTGCCGCCGCGCCACGTGACGGCGACTGGCACATCGAACACCTCGCTCAAGCAGCCGTTGGTCAGTACGTCGCGCGTTGGTCCAGCTGCCACCACCCGCCCGGACTTCAACAGCAAGACGTGCGTGAACACCGGCAGGATCTCTTCAACGTGGTGAGTGACGTACAGCAAAGTGGCCCCTGTCCGGCCGCTTTGGCCGAGGTGGCTGACCGCCCGCAGCAACTTCTCGCGGGCTGCCAAGTCCAGCCCCGTGCACGGTTCGTCCAGGATCAGCAGCTGCGGCTCCGCCATCCAAGCCCGGGCCAGCAGGACGCGCTGTTGTTCCCCTTGCGACAACACCCGGAACGGCCGGTCAGCCAACCACTCGCAGTCGAACGCCCGCAGCCGTTGCCGTGCCGCTGCTTCCATCTCCCCGTCCACCGGTTCAAAGACACCGACGGATGCGAACCGCCCACTGATCACCACCTCCAATGCTGTGTCGTGCGGACGCGAATCGACAAACCTGCGAGCCAAGTCCGGACTCACCCAACCGATGCGCTGGCGCAACACCCGCAGGTCACAGCGCCCAAACACCTCTCCCAGCACTTGGACTCGGCCTGAGGTCGGCCATACGTACCCGGCGATGACGTTCAACAACGACGTCTTGCCGGAGCCGTTCTCGCCTAAAACAGCCCAATGTTCACCCGTTTCCACCCGCCAGTCGACGTGACGGAGAATGGCCCGTCCGTCCCGCCACCACGACACACCGTTGACTTCGACGACGCTCATGCTCGGCCTCCCCCTGTCCGAATCCATGGGCTTCCCGGACATTACTCGAGCACGTCCACGACGCGCTCGAGTGCGAGGAACACGTGTTCGTATGTCAAGCCGCCTTGCAGATAGACGGTGAACGGCCGCCGCAAGGGCGCGTCCGCGGACAGCTCCAGCGATCCACCCTGTACAAACGTCCCTGCCGCCATCACCACCGGGCTTTCGTAACCCGGCATCGGCGCGCCTTGCGGAACCACGTGCGCGTCCACCGGTGCCGCCCGCTGAATCGCTGAACAGAACGTCAGCAGCCGGTCGCGATCCCCGACCGACACCGCCAGGATCAGGTCCGCCCGCGGTTCTGTCCAACGGGGAGCGACATCAAACCCGAGCCGCTCCAGTACCCAAGCAGCCAAGACCGATCCCTTCAAAGCTTGTCCCACAGCGTGGGGTGCGAGAAACAGTCCCTGGTAAAACTCGCGCAAAAAGTGATGCGTCGGGCCTGCCTCCAACCCGACTCCAGGCGCCGTCAAGACAGCGCCGATGCGCTCCAGCGCCTCCGCCCGCCCGGCGATGTACCCTCCCGTCGTGGCAATGCCCCCGCCGGGGTTTTTGATCAGGGAACCGATCGCCAGGTCGGCGCCAAATGCGGTCGGCTCCGCTTCCTCGACGAACTCCCCGTAGCAGTTGTCCACCACGCACCACACACCTGGCTGCAGCTCGTGCACGGCCCGGCAGGCTTCGCCAATCTCCCGGCTGGTCAACGCCGGGCGGTCTTGGTAGCCGCGAGATTTTTGAAACATGACCAGCCGCGTCTGCGGCCGCAGCGCTTGGCGGATGGCCGCGAGATCGATGTGGCCCGCCGCGTCCAACGGCACGACCGAATGTGACACCCCCCAGTCCTGCAGACTGCCCGGGGCTGGCCGGATGCCTACGACTTTCTCCAAGGTGTCGTACGGATGGCCCGTCGCAAACAGCACGTGATCACCAGGCCGTACCAGGCCGAACAACGCCACGCGCAGCGCGTGCGTGCCGGAGATCAGCTGCGGGCGCACAATCGCCCCTTCCGTCGCGAATACGCGCGCCCAAACGCGCTCCAATTTGTCGCGGCCGCCGTCATCCAGCCCGTAACCGGTGCTGCCAGCCAGGTCGGCCGTGGATACCCGCTCCTGCCAAAACGCCTCGAGCACCCGTTGCTGGTTCACCTTGGCCACCCGCTCGATGCGCTCCACAGCAGGTCGGACAGCTTGCTCCCCCTGCTCGAGGATCAAGCGCGCTTTAGACATTCCTTCGTTCGCCTCCAGCCGTGCCCGCTGTTCGTCTCGCCCATGCACATCCCTTCTTTTATACACGATCCCGCCTGTCCGTATCTAGCACCGGCTCGCTTGTCGGCACGGCTCCCACGGCCGCCGCCGTGCGCTCCCCCATCCGGGTGCCGCACAGCGGGCAGACACCCGTGCGAAGCCCTTGTGCGCGCATGGCGATGGGGGCGATATGTTCGCCTCGCACCCGCCCTTCCCGGCGTCCGAGGCGCCGTCCGAAGGTGAAGGTGACAGCCAGCATCAACAGCAGTGCGGGTACCCACCAGCGCACGCTGTCCCAAACGAGCATCCACGGGTTCATAACTTGATGCCCCCTTCCGGATCGAACGTCCGCCACAGCCGGGTCGTGGTCAGGTCGGACAAAATGGTCAGCACCGTCACCGCGAGGAAAGCGAGCACCGTAAGGCTGGCGTTGGTTAACACGGCTACGAGCAGAGCGGCCAGGCACAGCAGCGACGTTTCAACAACACCCACCCGCACAGCCAGATTCCGCTGTCCGGACACGGTGTCACCGGCCATGTCGATGACGTCATCCAGCCAATCCACCAAAGCCATCATCGCAACCCCCCACAACGTGAGCCGCCAACCCACCAGCAGGTACGACAGCCCGACAGCCGCGGCCATCTCCAGGTAAGCCGGCATCCGCGTCGGCAAGCGCTCTCGCCAGGCGGACAACATGCCGACCGCGTAACTGGCCAAGAACAGCGCGACAGCTTCGTGCAGGCTGAGGTACGCGCCGAGCAGCGCCAACACAAGGCTGTACGGCAATGTCGCACGGCCCAGCTTGCTGGCCATCGTGCGCTGGCCGCGGCAGATGTCGTACTCCGCGTCCAGGTAATCGTCCATCAGTTTCACAGCCGCTCCCGTAAAGAGGAGGCATGCTAACGACAGCAGCCAGTCATGCCAGCCGCCAGACATGCTGCTTCACCTCCCGGAAACCGGTTCCGGCCAGAGCCGAAACGGGGACGAGGCGGTGCTTGGGCACGTGCTTGCGCAGCAACCGCAACCCGTCTTTGGCGTGCGGCAGGTCCATTTTGTTCGCCAGCATCAGGTAACCAGTTTGGGTCAAACCGTACGCGGCCAACTGCGCGTCCAAATCCGTCCAGGCGGAATGGGCACCCATGTCCGCTCCCGGTTCCGGCGTGTGCACGCCCGCCGCCGCCCGGCCGACCGCGTCCGCGTCAACCATGTGCAAGATCAGATGGGCTTCCAACATCGTCTTCAGGGTCTGGGCCATCGCCTCGCGGATAGCCGGTTCCGGATGAATCCCGTCCATCAACCCGGTCGTGTCGGTCAACCACAGCGGCCGGTTGCTCTTCCCTCTCGGTACCTCGAGCAAAATGGACTGCAAGGCGCGCGTGTGGTGGGCCACCGCGTCGGGCAGCTCCGCCGCCGCCTGTGCCAGCGACATGCGGCGCTGTTCCGTGACTCCGTCCGCCCGTTCCACCAGCCAGCGCAGCTCCCGAATACCCATGTAACGGGCGAAGTTGATGCAGAACAGCGTCTTGCCGACGTTTGCCCTGCCGATGATCAGGCTCCGCTTCAAACTTCGCCCTCCTCCCAGCGAAAGTCTTGTGCAGTCAGGGTGATCGCCTGCAGGCGCGTGACCTCCGGCGCGTCGAACAATCGCACGGCCTGCTGCCGGATGGCGCGTTCGACGGCGTTGCGGACCCAGCGGGCGTTGCTGAAGTGGTATCGCCCCGGTCCGGCCAGCACCTTGCGCAGACAGCGCTCCAGACGCAACTCGGCGTCCGGACTCAAGCGGTACTGCTTGGCAGCCGCCATCCGGCGGGCGATGGCAATCAACGCCGGCACGTCGTAGTCCGGGAAGTGCAAGTGGATCGGGAAACGGCTTGGCAAGCCCGGATTGGTCGACAAAAACCACTCCATTTCCCGCTCGTACCCGGCGATGATGGCGATAAATTGGTGACGGTAGTCCTCCATGGCCTTGACCAGGCAGTCGATGGCCTCGCGCCCGAAGTCCTTCTCGCCGCCGCGCGCCAGCGAGTACGCCTCATCGATGAACAGCACGCCGCCCAGCGCCTTCTTGATCTGTTCGCGCGCTTTCTGCGCCGTGTGCCCGATGTACTCTCCCACCAAATCGGCCCGTTCCACCTCGACAAGGTGGCCCTTTTGCAAGATGCCGCTCTCGTGAAACATGCGCGCCAAAAGTCGGGCTACCGTTGTCTTGCCGGTGCCAGGATTGCCAGTGAAGACCATGTGCAGGACGATCGGATCGCTGCGCAGTTGCAATTGTTGCCGGCGCCGCTGCATGTACACGTAAGCGAAAATCTCCCGTACGGTCGCCTTCACCTGGTCTAACCCGACGAGGTCGTCCAACTCGTCGAGAATGGTCAGTAGGCGGTCTTTCGTCGGGTACCCGCCATCGGGGTTTGGTTGCATTTTGGCAGGTGCGCCGGAGAGCAGCTGCAAAGCTTCGGCGAGCGCAATTTGGCCCTCCCTGTACTGTTCAATCACATGGTTGGAGTGTTTGAGTGACAGCCTGTGCGGTACCATTCCCACACCCTCTCACCTCGGCCTTCAAAGTGCGCCCACACGTCAGCGCATGATAGACTATGCAGCCGTTGAGAGGTGGGTGATCGCCCAGGTCGGGTTCGAGGGGCGACTAGCCGAGGCACAACGCAAGCGGTCGGACGGACCGCGGAGCGCGGGCGACAAACCGGACCGGCGTGCATGACGCGGTGGTGCACCCGGCCGTCCGGTTGTCAGGAGCGGCCACGCCGGCGTGGGCGAAGAATGTCCGGGACGCCGTGCATGCCCGGCAGCGGCAGGCGAAATACGATGTCTCTCATGCCGTTTCGCCATTTGAACGGGAAAAGCGGCCACAGGTACGGGATGCCGAACGACCGCGTGCGCAAAAGCAGCAGCAACCAAGAGATCACCCCGATGCCGAACCCCCAAGCGCCAGCCGCCGCCGTCCACAACAAGATCCAGAAGCGGGCGAGCTGGTTGGCACTGCCCAGTTCGTACGACGAGGTGGCGTACTGTGCGACCATCACGATGGCCATGTACACCAATACCTCGGGCTGCAACAGATGAATTTGCGAGGCAAACTGGCTGAAAATGACTGCCGCAATGATGCTGACCGACGAGGCGACAGCCATCGGGGTGTTCAAAACCGCCAACCGCAAAATGTCGAGCATGATTTCGGCGACAATCAACTCTACCCAGAGCGGCAGCGGATCGCTGCGCACGGCCTTAAAGTACGCCATCCACGGCGGAATCAGAGCCGGGTGTGCGTTCAGGAGCAAGAACACCCCGGGCAGAAAAATGCTGACGAACACCGCCATCAGAATGACCCAGCGCATGTACGTGCCAACCAGCGGATAGGAGTGGTACTCTTGCGGGTGTTGCAGGTGCTGGAACAGGGTGGTGGGCGCAATAATCACCTCGGCGGTGGTGTCGACGACAATCACCACCTGTCCCTCGAGAAGCGCTGTCACAGCCACATCCGGCCGTTCCGTATAGCGGGCGACAGGGTACGGGTTCCAGCGCACGCGCCCAATCGCGTCCATCACCTCTTGCTCGCCGAGGGCAAGCGCCTCGGCATCAATTTGCCTGAGCGCTGCGCGGATGCGTTCCACGATGTCCGGATCGGCGACGTCTTTCAGATAAACAAGGCTGACATCCGTTTGCGATCTCGTCCCCACCTGCATCAACTCCACCCGCAACCGCGGATCCCGTATGCGGCGGCGAATGAGCGCGGTGTTCATCAACATCGTCTCCGTAAACGCGTCGTGATTGCCCCGCACCACCCGCTCGACTTGGGGCGGTTCAATGCCTCGCATCGGATAGATGCGAGTGTCGATCATGAACGCTTGATCAAATCCGTCGATGAATGTGACCAAAGGCCCGGACAGGATGAAGCGGACCGCGTCCGACATCTGCCGCACTGGCTGCACTTGTACAAACGCCACGTGCGTCTGCAAGTACCCGACAATTTCCTCCAACGTGAAGCTGTCCCCGTTGCGCTCCTCGAGAAATGCCCGGATGCGGCACTCGACGTCCTCCAGGATCAGGATCATGTTCATGGTGAGGAAGAACCCGTTGGCCACGTACGACACCATCTTGAGCCCGCCGAACGCAAACCGCTTCGCGATGATGTCCCAACTTTCGCCGACTCCAATGAGTTGATTCAGGTAGTGCACGTTGTCGTCAAGGGAACGCGAGATGGGGGGATATTGTGGTTCCTTCAATGCAGTCGCCATCACGAAACCCCTCTTCGGTCGCCAGACTCACCCTTTGGATGCCCTGGTGACCGCGGGAGCATACATGCTTGCGCGCTTGCTCTGGGCCTACGACAAAGAACCCCCGGCGCGCATGCGTGCGCGCCGGGGGTTCTGTCCCCCTCACCGCCGGGTCGGACCCGGCAGCGGACACATCTGGCGGAGTGAGACGGATTCGAACCGTCGATACGCCTTAACGGCGTATACTCGCTTAGCAGGCGAGCGCCTTCGACCTACTCGGCCATCACTCCACATTGGTGGGCGGTAACGGACTCGAACCGCTGACCCCCTGCTTGTAAGGCAGGTGCTCTCCCAACTGAGCTAACCGCCCAGCGGCGGGGACCCGGTGCCGGACAACCGGCACTTCCGCCACCGCCCCTTTTGCACCTGCACAACCCTTGGTGACCCCAGGGGGATTCGAACCCCCGTTACCGCCTTGAAAGAGCGGTGTCTTAACCATTGGACCATGGGGCCTCAGACCAGGTGCAAAGCGATACCTTGTGCCGAAGCCATTCGCCTAGCGCCGTGACGCGCGTGCTGCCAAGCAGTGAATGGGGCAACCGCTGCGCCCGCCCAGACCACGCGCCCGTATCCGCCGGCGCCCGGTTCTTCGGCCGCGCCAGCGGGGGCCCTGCGGCCCCCGCCGCCCGCTGCGGCCTGTCCGTGGAGCTCCCAACCAGGCTCGAACTGGTGACCTCATCCTTACCATGGATGCGCTCTGCCAACTGAGCTATGGGAGCATCTGGCTCCCCGAGTAGGATTCGAACCTACGGCCCTCCGGTTAACAGCCGGATGCTCTACCGCTGAGCTATCGGGGAATGTGGTGGAGGTAGTCGGATTCG
>JADGIC010000051.1 GCA_019683615.1 Alicyclobacillaceae bacterium
GTCCCGGGCTGGCCTGTGCAACCGGTCGACACGACCGGAGCCGGGGACACGTTCGTCGGTTCGTTCCTGTACCAGTACGCGAACCGGCCGGCTGGCTTCCGTTGGGAAGCCAAGGCCGTCGAGGCGTGGGTGCGCTTCTCCGTCGCTGCCAGTGCACTTGTGACCACCCGTCCCGGGGCCATCCCGGCTCTGCCGACACGCGATGAGGTGAATGCGTTTCTGGCGGGCCGAACGGCACCGGACTGAGCGAGGCGAGGGTGACGGGCACCGGGGTTTGCCGTCGGTCTGTCAGTGGCAACGTCATACTGTCCGATCCTCCGGGGCAAGCTGAGAAGGTGAAACGACCCTGATTCACCTAACTGACGGAGGCGGATACGGCATGGCGGTGACGCAAACGGCACGGTGCCCGTACTGTGGGGAAACCTGGGAGATGGAAGTGGGCACCGACACGCTGACGGACGAGCAGTTTTTGGAGCTGACCCGCGAGCCGGTCACCTACATTCCATGCGAAGACTGCATGTACCTGCAGTTCGATTGAGCTGCGGCCGCCGATGCGCGGCCGCCGGCCGACTCCTCTACGCAAGCCGCGTCCGCGCAGGCAGGTCAAGCACTGACGCGTTCAGTCCGGAGCCGAGTCAAACCCACAGCGACAAGAGAAAACCTGCACACAACAAGAACCCGAAGCGGAACAGCAGCACGGCCGTTCCTTTGACAGCCGGATGCAACTTGGCGGGTTGCGTGAATTGATAGTACTGCCGCCACACCCAAAAGGCTGTGGGCACCGTCAGGAAGGTGACCAGCGCCCACGGCGTCAGCTGGCCGGCGGCGACCAGAGCCAGCACGGCGGCGTAGGCGGCAGCCAGCACCAATCCGAACAGCGTTCGCCCGCGCGCTCGTCCCAACAGGATGGCGACGGTGCGCCGCCCGCCTTCGCGGTCGTGATCCATGTCGCGGATGTTGTTGGCCAACAACAGCCCGCCGATGAGCAGTCCCACAGGCACGGACACCCAGGCTGCGCCGGCGGTCAGACGGCCAGTCTGCGTGTAATACGCCAACAGAATGATGGCTGGCCCCATGGAGACGGCGGCAGCCAGTTCGCCGAACGGCGTGTACGCCAACGGCTTCGGGCCGCCCGAATACAGGTAACCGACACACAGGCAGCCGGTGCCCACGAGCGCAACAAACCACGAGGTTTGGCTGCAGATGTACAGACCCAAAAGCACGCTCATCCCAACAAACGCCCAAGCGATGCGGATGACCGTCTGCGGGGATACGCCGTCGCGGACTATCGTGCCCGCGATGCCGACCATGCGTTCGTCGTCGAGGCCCCGTTTGTAGTCAAAGTACTCATTGAACATATTTGTGGCCGACTGGACGAGAAGACACGCGAACAGGAACGCGGTGAACAACCACGGCCGGAAATGCCCGTCGTGCACGGCAGCGCCGGTCCCCACCAACGCCGGGGAGATGGAAGCCGCCAGCGTGAATGGGCGAAACAGGCGCCAACCGATGCCGACGCGGCGCCGGAAGCCCCCCACGGTCTCGGTAGCCGGAGTCTGCACCACAGGGATTTCACCGCCTTTCCAATCCGATCCCTGCAAGTCCGATCGCGTATACAATCGGTTGCACAGCCTATGCACTATCAGTCGAACATCATACCACATCCGGAGAGTCGTGGGGAGAGCAGTGGATGGAATTTATCACCAATCTGGTTTGGCCCCCCATGGTCTGTCTGCTATACTTATATACTTAGAGTGCAGCGGCGCCCGCCCAGGGACAAGCACGGACGTGGCGGCCGGTGTCGTGCCGCTTGGGGCGGTCGCACCCGCTGTGCGCCAGCGGGCGCTTGACGCGGGGTAGCGAGACGTGGAGGTGCGCGGGATGACCATTGCATGGCAAAAGGTGAAAGATTACCAAGACATCTTGTTTGAAAAGGCGGAAGGGATCGCGAAGATCACGATCAACCGCCCAGAGGTACATAACGCTTTTCGGCCGGAAACCGTGAAGGAGATGATCGACGCCTTCACGATAGTCCGGGATGACGAAGAGGTCGGCGTCGTGCTGCTGACCGGCCAAGGCAAGCAGGCGTTCTGCTCGGGCGGGGACCAGCGCGTACGCGGAGAAGGCGGCTATGTCGGCGACGACGACCACGTGCCGCGCCTCAACGTCCTGGACCTGCAGCGCCAGATTCGGGCCTTGCCGAAGCCGGTGATTGCCGTCGTCGCCGGATATGCCATTGGCGGCGGCCACGTGTTGCACGTCATCTGCGACCTGACAATCGCGGCGGACAACGCCATTTTTGGCCAGGCGGGCCCGCGCGTTGGCAGCTTTGACGCGGGCTACGGCGCGGCCCTGTTGGGCCGCATCGTCGGCCACAAGAAGGCCAAGGAGATCTGGTTTTTGTGCCGCCAGTACACGGCGCAGGAAGCGCTGGAGATGGGCTTGGTGAACGCGGTGGTGCCGGTCGACCAGCTGGAGGAGGAAGCGGTGAAATGGGCAAAGGAGATCTTGGAGAAAAGCCCGACCGCCATCCGCTTTCTGAAGATGGCGTTCAACGCAGACACCGACGGACTCGCCGGCCTGCAGCAGCTCGCCGGTGATGCAACGATGCTGTTCTATATGACGGAAGAGGCGAAAGAGGGCAAGAACGCGTTTCTGCAAAAGCGCAAACCCGACTTTTCGAAGTTTCGGCGGCTGCCGTGAGTCGGAGGGGTGGGCAGTGGCGGAGCGGAAGCTGTGGCCGGGCGCCGACGCGCCGCCGGTGTGGGATGCAGTGCCCGACTGGCTGAGCCGTCGTGCGGACACCCATCCGGACCATGATGCGCTGTGTCTCCAGGGCCGCCGCGTGACCTACCGCGAGTTGCACCGCTCGGCGTCGGCGCTGGCGCAGCGGCTGCAGGCGGTCGGGGTGCGGGCGGGCGAGCGGGTGGCTCTGCTGGCGCGCGACGGCGGCTTGTTCGCCGTCGCCGTTCACGCGCTCATGCAACTGCGGGCCGTCCTGCTGCCGCTGAACGTCCGGCTGGCACCGCCAGAAATGGGTTTCCAACTGGCTGACGCTGGCGTCCGCTTGCTGCTGCACGACGAGCACACCCGCGAGGCGGCCAGCTTGGCAGCCCAAGCTGTGCGGGATCTGGCCGGCGGCGGAGAGGGTGGCGAGCGCGTCGAGCTGTGGGAACTGACCGACGCGGTCTGGCGGAATCGCGCCAGCGGGCCGGTTGCGGCCGCTGACGAAAACTTGGTCCGCCTGGCCGATCCGCTGGCTGTCATGTATACCTCCGGCACCACCGGTGTCCCCAAGGGGGCTGTGCTGACTTATGGCAACTTCTGGTGGTCTGCACTCACGTCAGCCGTGCAGTTGGGGCTTGACCCCAGCGACCGCTGGCTGGTGCCGATGCCGCTCTTTCACGTGGGCGGCCTGTCCGTCCTGATCCGAAGTGTGATTTACGGCACCACGGCGGTCGTGCATGATTCGTTTGACGCCGACGCTGTCAATAGTGCGATTGACAGCGACGGCATCACCCTCGTCTCGGTGGTGCCGACGATGCTCGACCGCATGTTGGACCGCCGCGGAGGGCGGCCGTACCCCGCGCATTTGCGCTGCGTGTTGTTGGGCGGTGCCGCCGCGTCCCGCCACTTGTTGGAGCGTTGCCAGGCACTGGGCGTGCCGGTGGCGCAGAGTTACGGCTTAACGGAAGCCACCTCCCAAGTGGCGACGCTGCAGCCCCGCGACGGGTTGCGCAAGCTCGGCTCGTCCGGGAAGCCGCTGCCGGCGACCGAAGTCCGGATTGTCCGCGCCGACGGGTCGCCGGCCGGGGTGGGCGAACCGGGCGAGATTGTGGTCCGCGGTCCGACCGTGACGCCGGGCTATTGGCGTCGGCCCGAGGAGACGCGGAACGCTATCCGCAACGGCTGGCTGCATACCGGCGACATCGGTTGCCTCGACGCCGAGGGCTACCTGTACGTGTTGGACCGGCGCCGGGATTTGATCGTGTCGGGTGGCGAAAACGTGTACCCCGCAGAGGTGGAGTCGGTGCTCTGTGCGCACCCGTCGGTCGAGGAGGCGGGTGTTGTGGCGATGGACGACCCGGTCTGGGGGCAAGTGCCAGCCGCGTTCGTCGTCCTGCGGCCGGGCGGACGGGCCGATGAGCAGGAGTTACGCGCGTTTTGCCGGGATCGCCTGGCCGGCTACAAAGTGCCGAAGCGGTTTCTGTTCGTGGAACGCTTGCCGCGCAATGCGTCGGGGAAACTACTGCGGAGGAAGTTGAGCGAATGGCTCCACACACAGCCTATCACCGGGTCTCCATCGACCTGAGCCAACTGGAACGGGTTCTCTCGGAACGGGTGCAAGAGGCGGCGCGGCGCGCCGCTGCCTGCGGGCGGCGTCAGATTGCCGCCGCCACCGTCACGTCGCAGATCGCCGACGGTTGGTTGGAGTCGGCCTTTGAAGCGGCGGCGACGGCGGCGGCTGCCGGCACCGACCGGGCGGACGTGAACGGATGGCTGTGGCGCGAGCCTGGCGCCGACGGGTGCCTTTGGGTGGCGTCGGGGGCAGTCGAAACGGCCGCAGGGTTCTGGACGGGCCGGGATTGCTTCCAGATGGCGGCGCGTGAATACGAACAATGGCGTGCAGACGTCGTGCGCTTGCCGACCGACAACGTACGCTGGTTCGCCGGGTTTGCTTTCGCTCCAGGCCCTCGCCGTCCGCCATGGCAAGGTTGGCCGGATGGCTGTTTGGTGTTCCCGCGGGTGCTCTGGATGCGCAGGCCGGACGGGTCGGGCACGGTAACGGTGTGTGTGCCGGTCGCTGTCCACGCGTCTGCCGACCGCGAGTCGCTGGCGGGGTTAGTCCGCCAAGCCGCCCGCCACCTGGAGCAATGGCTGGAAGGTTTCGGCACACCCTTGCGGCAGAAGGACGGGGAGCCGACCCGGTCGTTCCTGCGGTGCGCTGGGGATGCGTTCGACTCCGCCGAGGCGTGGAAGGATAAGGTTGCCCGCCTGGCCGCTCGCCTGGCTGCTGGGGAATTGGAGAAACTGGTGCTCGCGCGCGCGGCATCGGTGAGCGGGTTGCAGCCGGGCTGGCTGGCTGCCGCCCTGACCCGGTTGGAACGCACGTATCCGGAGTGTGTGGTGTTCGCGGTTTGCCGGGGTCCGTCCTGCTTTCTCGGTGCCACACCGGAAGTGTTGGCCGGTTGCGGAGCGGACGGCGCCGTGTGGGTGGACTGTTTGGCGGGGACGGCGCCGCGCGGGCGGACGGATGCCGAAGACCGGGTGTTCGGGCAAGGGTTGTTGGACAGCTGGAAAAACCGCCGGGAGCATGAGGTCGTCGTCCGCTGGGTGGCCGAGTCGTTGTCCGGGCTGGCCACGGACGTGCAAATTCCGCAGGCACCCCGGTTGCGGAAGTTGCCCAACGTCCAACACCTGTACACGCCGGTCCGCGGTCACCTGCGGCCATCGGCCAGCCTGTTGAATGTCGTGGAACGACTGCACCCGACGCCCGCCGTTGCCGGCATGCCGCGGGAGGCGGCGGTGGCGGCGGCAGGGCGGTGGGAATCGTTTGACAGAGGATGGTACGCGGGACCTCTGGGATGGCTGGACGCAGACGGCGCAGGGGTGTTCGTGGTGGCCCTGCGTTCTGCGCTGGCCCTGGGGGATCAAGCGCTTTTGTTCGCTGGCAACGGCATCATGAGCGATTCGGATCCGGAGTCTGAATGGTTGGAGACGGAGTTGAAGTTGCAGCCGATGCGCCACGCGTTGCAGGCGCTGGACGGAGAGGAGAACGGGCGATGACGGAGAATCCCGCGTTGCGCGCCCTGGACGATTTTTGGCAAGCGTTGGTGGAAACAGGGGTTCGCCACGTTTGTCTGTCGCCAGGGTCGCGGTCGGCACCCTTGGCCATTTCGGCGGCGCGCCGTTCCGACATCACGTTATGGTCATTGTTGGACGAGCGGTCCGCCGGTTTTTTTGCATTGGGCTTGGCGCGCGCGGCCGGCCAGCCGGTGGTGCTGGTGTGCACGTCGGGCACGGCTGTGGGCAATTACCTGCCGGCCGTCATCGAAGCACACCATTCGTGCGTGCCGCTGATTGTCGTGAGTGCTGACCGGCCGCCCGAGCTGCACGGCGTCGGGAGCAACCAAACGATTGATCAACAAAAGCTGTTCGGCACGTTTGTCAAGTTGTTCGCCGAAATGCCCGTACCCGAGCCGGAGGATTGGATTGGCCGGCACGCTGCTGCAACGGCGCGGCGACTCGTTCACCAAGCGACAGCATCGCCGATGGGTCCCGTTCATTTGAACTGGCCGTTTCGCGAGCCATTGATCCCGCCGCCACCGTCCGCGAACGCGGCTCACGGGCAGGCGGACAACGGTGAGGGCGGGGTGTATACCGCAGTGCGGACGCCGCATCCGCGGGCGGTCGAGCGGCTGGTAAAGCTGTTGCGCCAGGCGCACCGCGGACTGATTGTATGCGGGCCGATGGCCGGGCTGCCGGATACCAGCCCGTTTGCGGCGGCGGTTGCGCGCGTGGCGGCTCACCTCGGCTTTCCGGTGTTGGCGGATCCGCTCTCAGGCGTCCGCTGCGGCGCACATGCGCTGGACGTGGTGATCGACCGGTACGAATGGCTGCTGCGCGACGAGGCGTGGATGCGCTTGGTATGTCCGGACGTCGTCATTCGTTTCGGGGCTCCGCCGACCTCCAAGCGGCTCGGCCAGTTTCTCGAGCGGCTGGCCGGCGTGCCCCAGGTGTACATCGGTGACCGCTGGCTCGACCCCTACTTCACCCTGACCGATTTTGTCGACGCCGATCCCGTGTTGATGTGCGAAATCTTGCGTTCGCAGACGGAGCGCGGGGAGGCCAGGGCATGGTTGGAACGCTGGCAGCTGGCCAACCAAGCGGCTGCCGACGCCGTCGAGCAAACCCTGTGCAGCGCGGGCGAGTCTGCCGCGGACGGCCTCTGGATAGAAGGAAGGGTGTTCCGCGAGCTCGGGCGCTGGCTTCCGGAAGGTGCGGACCTGTTTGCCGGGAACAGCATGCCTGTCCGCGACCTGGACGCGTTTCTCGCCAAGCGGCCGGCGCGGCTGCAGGTGTGGGCGAACCGCGGCGCCAGCGGCATTGACGGGGTGGTCTCGACCGCGTGCGGCGTCAGTGCCGCGCGCCAGTCGGTGGAAACGGGAGCGGGCCGACGGGCGCCGGTGGTCTTGGTCATCGGTGACATCTCGTTTTACCACGATCTCGGCGGATTATTGGCGGTAGGCCGGCACCGGCTGGACCTGTGCGTGGTCCTCGTGCACAACGACGGCGGCGGGATTTTTTCGTTTTTGCCGCAGGCGGCGTATCCGGACACGTTTGCCCATTTCCGTACACAGCACGGACTCGACTTCGAACCGGCTGTAAGGATGTACGGCGGTTCGTTCCGGCGGGTACAGGCGTGGGCGGAATTCCGGGCTGCCGTGGAAGACGGATTGGCTGTGGGCGGGCTGTCGGTGGTGGAGCTGCGCACCGACGCCGATGCCAACGTGCGCGGCTACCGACGGATCGCGGCGGCGGTCTCGAAGGCGCTGGCGGATGTGTGCGCGGAGGTGGGCGGATGAGCGGGCCGACAAAGTCCAACTCGTCGCCCTGCCTGCTGCCGAAGCCGTCCTGGGCGGGGATGGTGTCGGTCCGCAGCGTCAACCTGTACGTGCGGTCGTGGGGCGAAGGCCCGCCTCTGCTGGCGCTGCACGGGTTCACCGGCAGCGGCTTGGTGTGGCAGGCATTGGCGGGGCGGTTGAGCGGTGTCTGCCGATTGGTTGCCGTGGATTTGCTCGGGCATGGATTGTCCGATGCCCCTGTGGACGCCGCCCGCTACCAGATGAACGAGGCTGTGCACGACTTGCTGGATCTGATGGACCAGCTGGGCCACCGGGAATTCGATTGCCTCGGCTACTCGATGGGCGGCCGCCTTGCTCTTGCGCTTGCGTGTCGGGCACCCGCCCGCATCCGCAGACTGTTGCTCGAAAGTGCCTCGCCAGGCTTGGCGAGCGCGGCGGAGCGGGCAGAGCGGGTGCAACGGGACGAGGCGCTGGCGGATCGGATTGAGCAGGAAGGCGTTGCATCGTTTGTGGAGTACTGGGAGCAGCAACCATTGTTCGCGACACAGGGTTCGTTGCCCGCGCCAGTGCGCGCAACGCAGCGACAGATCCGGCTTGCCCAGCGGGCGCAGGGCTTGGCCGGCAGCCTGCGTGGCATGGGTACCGGCGCGCAGCCGCCGCTGTGGGACCAGTTGGGCCGGCTGGCGGTACCGGTGTGGCTGGTCACTGGCGAGCTGGACGAAAAGTTCACAGCGATTGCGGCGCGCATGGCCAGTCAACTTCCGGGCGCCCGCCACGTGGTCGTGCCCGGCGCCGGCCACACCGTCCACCTGGAGCAGCCGCTCGCGTTTGCGCAAGTCGTGGCGAGGATGTTGCAGGAAGGCGGAGAATCGCTGCGTCCGGAACGGTTGTCGCCACCAAAAGGAGGTTGACAGACGGTGCCGTACAGGTTGAGGGGCAAAGACCCGTACAGGGCGGCGGAGCGCCGGGACAGGCGGTGGTGGCGTCGGGCTTGGGCCGGTCTCGCGTTGAGCTTGGCCATGCTGACCGGTTGTGGTCCGCAGGCGGCGCCCGTGCCTGGGCACCAGGCGCCCGATTTTGAGCTGCCCGCCGCGGCGGACAATCGGACCGTTTCGCTGTCGGCGCTGTTGGCCGAGGGCAAGCCGTTGGTACTCAACGCGTGGGCGTCGTGGTGCGGACCTTGCAAGGCAGAAACGCCTGCACTGGCGGGGCTGGCCCGCCAGTACGAAGGCCGGGTAACGGTGGTCGGGATCAATATGACGGCGACCGACAGCCGGGCCGACGCGCTGGCGTTCATGCGCAGTTACCATCTGCCGTACCTGGTGCTGCTCGATCCGAAGGCAGCCTTCTACAACAGCTACCAGGTGTCCGGCTTGCCCACGACGTTCGTCGTCGGGCGAGACGGGAGGCTTCTGCACGTTTACCGCGGGCCGCTCACGGTCACCGAGATGCGGGCGGTATTCGCAAGCGCCGCCCGCGGCGCGTGACGGAGAGCCCCGGCCCGAGCCGTTCGGCCCTGAAGCAGTCTGGGCACAGGCTGGGCCGGCGTCCGGCCGTGATCCCGGCGCGGCGGCACGTTGGCGAAGCCCGAACCGGCTGTGGGCGCACCGGCGCGCACCGGGTTTACTTTACCGTGACGGTGCCGGAAGGCGTGGTGATGGTGGGTGCCTTGGCGGCTTTGTCGACGTCAAACTCGTCCCACATGCCGCCCTCGTCGTGTCCGGGAACGCCGCAGATCATGGCGTACTTGCCGGGTTTGTTGGCGACGAACGAGAAGTGCTGGGGTTGCGCGGACGCGGTGATGCCTTGGACAAATTTCGGCCCGAGCGATCCCGGGAACGCCGCCGTGCCCTGCATCTGGTTGCGCTGGGCGTACGGGACGAAGCCGACACTGTGCGGGATGTTCGGGTCCTTGTTGGCAAACGTGACGTTTATCTTCCATCCCAGCGGCACAGTGATCTTCAACTGGCCGTTGTTGTACCCGTTGAAGTTGAAGCCACTGGCGTCCGACGTTGCGGCTGCGGTGATGTCGAGGTTGAGCGTCTTCGGTGTCTTGCCAAGGCTGTACCAGTTCGTGGCCGCCGCCTGGCCGCCGGTCCCGGATTGACCGCCGGCTCCTGCTCCGCTGGTGCCGCCTGACGTCGTTGTGTTGGGCGTGGCCGACTCCGTGGCCGACGCGGCGACGGGCGGATTGGCCTTCAGGTTGCGGTGCGTGTCAGCGTTCGGCAACGTGTAGTAGCCGATGACCCAGATGGCGATGCCCGCACAGGCGCCCACGGCTACCACCAGAGACCCCAAGGGTGAAATTCTCATGTGTCAGAATCCTCCCCACGTCCGAATCCATGCAAAGAACCATGAGACCGCTACTAGTATAGCCGCGCCCGGGCGAGAGGAAACAGCCCTCTGTCCTCGCAGGCGAAAATGTTGCTGACAGATGTCAGTTTTTTGCCACACTTGACCAGGCGAGAGTCGTCTTCAGAACAACCTCAACTGAGGCCCGTGCTCAGCGAGCCACTTTCGCTGCAAGCGGTAGTCTGGCAGCACGCTTTCCACCAATCGCCAGAAACGGGGCGAGTGGTTCATTTCGCGCAGGTGGCACAATTCGTGCACGACGACGTAGTCAGCGGCGGCGGGCGGTGCCATCACCAACCGCCAGTTGAAATTCAGGTTGCCCTGCGTGGAACAGCTGCCCCAACGGGTGCGCTGGTCGCGCACCCGGATCGATGACGGGACCAGGCCGGTCCGCGCCGACCAGTGGGCGACGCGTGCCTCCAGGTCTGCCCGCGCCTGCCGCCGCAGCCAGCGCACCACCGCTCGGTACGCAGCTTCGTCGCGGGCGTCGGGTGCCGGCCCGGCGACCCACACGACGCCGCCCGCGGCCGTGACGGTCCACCTGCGGGCATCTGGTTGGCAACGGTAGCGCACTGCCAAGCGCTGCCCGCGCAGGAACAGCGGACGTTCAAACCACGGCTGGCTGCGGATGGAACGGCGCTGTTGCACGGCCTGCCAGGTCTTGTCCAGCCACGCGCGGCGCGCAGTCAGGATGGCCCGAATTTGGCTTTCCGGTGTGTGCAGCGGGGCGCGGACGACAATGCCGCGCTCGGTCACCTGGATGGAGACGGTCGTCTGCCGCCGGCGGCTGCGCATGATGGTGACGCCGGCCGTCTGGGGGCCGGGACCGGATGGCGGTGCTCGCACCCGTTGGCCTCCTTTCTCCGGCCGTACAACCGTACGTTATAATGGCTCTGACCCGATGGCACTGACAGACGTTATTATCTTGTCTTTCCAGTGGATTTGCAAGCCAGCAGATTTGTCGGCCAGCGGATGTGCACTCCGGTGCGAGGCAGGCGTCCGGCGCTGGACGAGGCGGGGGAGGGCTGGTTTTGTTGCACCTGAATACCTGGCAGGGCGCCTGGGCCGCGCTGTTGTTGATGTTTGTCGGCGGCTTGGTGGTTGTGAAACTGACCGAGCGGCCGCGGATCCCGGACGTCGCGGCGTACCTGCTGGTCGGCATCCTGTTGGGGCCGGCTGCTCTGAACGTGTTGAGTGAACCGGCGTCGTCGCAGGTCAACCAACTGGTGGTCAATCTCGGCGCCGTGTTGCTCCTGTTTGAAGGCGGGCGCGGCGTCCGGCTTGCCGTCTTCCGCAACGTCTGGCTGACCGTTGTCCTGCTCGCCACGCTCGGCGTGCTGGTGTCGGCTGTGGTCGTCGGGGTCGCCGCACACCTGTTGCTGGGCGGCGGATGGGCGTTTGCGCTGTTGCTGTCGTCCGTTCTCGCCGCGACTGACCCTGCCACGCTGATCCCGGTCTTTCAACGGGTGCCTATCGTCGAGAGGCTCGAGCAGACGGTCGCGTCCGAGTCGGCGTTCAACGACGCGACCGGGGCCGTGTTGGTGTTCACGGTGCTGGGGATGGTTGCACAGCCCGGGCATCTGAACGTGGTGCATGCCGTGGAGGTGTTCTTTCGGTCGTCCTTGGTCGGCCTTGCCGTCGGCGTGTCCGTCGGCCTACTGGCACAGTGGCTTGTGTCTGAAAACGGTTGGGGCGCATTGGCGGAATATGCGTCCATCGTTATGCTGGTGGTCGCCATGGGCGCCTTCGCGGCGGCGTCAGCGCTCGGCGACAGCGGGTTTATGGCCGCCTTCGCGGCAGGCGTCGTGAGCGGCAACGGCACTTACTTCGGGTGGACGCTGGCGCCTGACACAGAGCACGACGTGGAACATTTCATCGGCGCGATCACGCTGATCTTCCGCACCTTGATTTTCATGCTCCTTGGTACCCAGGTGGACTTCGTGGTCGTCCGCCAGCACCTGTGGGCGGGCTTGGCCGTCGTGGCCGTATTGATGTTCGCCGCCCGTCCGCTGACCGTGTTCGCGTGCGCCTGTGCCGACCGCAAGGCGCAGTGGCGGTGGCGCGAACTGTTGTTCATGTGCTGGGTACGCGAGACAGGGGTGATTCCGGCGGCACTGGCCGCCGTGTTGGTGGCCAAACGGGTGCCCGGCGCGGACGTGATCAGCGCCGTCACGTTTCTGGCGATCCTGGTGACCATCCTCGTCCAGGCCAGCACCACCGGGCTGGTGGCGAAACGCTTGCGGTTACTGCGGGAAGGCACCACGCCGCCCGCGCCGTGACCTTCTGCGGGCGGGCACTGCAGCTGTCGGGTTGTGGTGATTCGGCCCGAAATGTTTTATCCTTAAATTGCGAAGGCTCGTCAGCGGATCCGAGGTGCAAGGGTGACGGGAGGCGATGAGGGTGCGCAGGATACTGCTCTTGACAGCCTCGTTTGGGGACGGGCACAACCAAGCCGCTGAAGCGGTGCGGGAAGCGTTGGCGGCCAAAGGCGTCGATGCCCGTTTGGTGGATTTTGTGGAGTGGCTTCACCCTGCGGTCCGTTCCTTCGCGAAGTTCAGCCTCGTGCAGGGCGTGCAGAGAATTCCGGCGCTGTACGGCCTGTTCTATCGGTCCATGTCCCGCATTCAACCCTCATCTTCGCTGCAGCGTCAACTGAACCAGCTGGGCATGTCCCACATGAAGCGCTGCCTGCGGGCGTTCGATCCGGATGCCGTGGTGTGTACGTTTCCCACCCCGAATGGGGTGATGTCCGAATTGCGGGCATCCGGTTTCACGAATATTCCGAACGTGACCATCATTACCGACTACACCGCGCACCGCCAGTGGGTCCACGAGAACACAGACCTCTACTTCGTGGCGACAGACTCGGTGAAAGAGGAGCTGGTTGCGGCGGGTGTGGGACCGGTGAACGTCTGCGTCACCGGCATCCCGTTGCGAAGAGCGTTCGCGGAGCGGGAGGTGCGGTCATTGCTGGCGAACCGGGAGCAGCTGCGCGAGCAACGCCGGTTGGACCCGCGTCGGCCGCTGATCCTCATGATGGGGGGCGGTGCCGGCTTATTGGGGGACGTGTCCGACTGGGAACCGGTGGTTCTGCAGTCGGATGCCCAGTTTGCCATCATCTGCGGACGGAACGAGCGTCTCCGGCGGCGGCTCGGTCCGTTGGCCAGCGACCGCGTGAGGGTGATGGGGTACGCCAACGACGTGCACGAGTGGATGGCGATGGCCGACATCATCATCACCAAGGCGGGCGGGATCACGGTCACCGAGGCGTTTGCGATGGAACTGCCCATGTTGTTATACAGGCCGATTCCGGGTCAAGAAGCGGCGAACGCCCGGTTCGCGGCCGCTGCCGGGGCAGCGGAGGTGGCGTACGACGTGCGTACGGCCGTCCGCCTGCTGTCGAGCCTGGTTGCCCACCCGGAGCGCTTGCGCCGCATGCGCGAGGCCGCCCGCCGGCAAAAGGTACCAGGCGCCACGGAGGCGATTGCGTCGCGGTTGTTGCGCTTCTTGCATGACCACCGGCAGGACGTGTCCGGGGCCGTGCGTCGGGAAGGGGCCGCCGTACCCCACCTGAGTACCTGAGCGCCGTCCAGAGCAGCGGAGTCGAAGGGAAGGTTGTGGGCAGGCGTTGACAGGAATAATACTTGCGCTCGTCGGATGCGTCTTGGTTGGGATTGCGGTGTTGTACGTGGGGTTACCCAACCTGCTGGTGCGGGTGTTGCGGATTGGGGTACTGTGGCGCGGCCCGGTGGAGGACAAGGTGGTGGCGTTGACGTTCGACGACGGGCCAGACCCCCGCTACACCCCGCGCCTGCTGGATGTGTTGGATGGCGCCGGCGTCCGGGCGACGTTTTTCGTCATTGCGGAAAAGGCTGCGCGGCAGCCGGAGATCATCCGGCGGATGTTGGCTGCCGGTCACGACGTTCAGGTGCACGGTTACCGCCATCTTCCCGTCCCGCTCCTGTCGCCAGGGCGGACGGTCGAACAGGTGCGGGGCAGCGCACGGCTGTTGGAGCGGCAGTTCGGCATCCGTACGCGGCTGTACCGCCCGACGTGGGGCTTGTTGAACCTCGTCACGCTGGTATCTGCCGCTTGCCGGAGCCACCGCCTCGTAACCTGGTCGATCATGGTGGGGGACTGGCGAGTCACTCCGCCTGCGGTGTTGCAGGAGCGCATTGTCGGGCGAATGCACCCGGGTGCCATGATTGTGTTGCACGACAGCGATGAGACGTGGGGTGCACAGCCAGGTGCGCCGGACTCCGTGATCGCGATGTTGCCCGAACTGATTGCGGGGCTGCATCGTGATGGATACCGGTTTCAGACGGTTTCGGAGTGGGCCGGGCCGGGGAGGAATCGTGCGTGAGAACGACGAAACGGACGTTCGTGCAATGGGCGTGGCTGGGTTGGGAGTGCTTGTACCGGATCCTTTGGGGCGTGCGCCCGATTCAGCCAAGGCAGCCCCACCTGTTTTTCGTCGCCAAGCACCGTTACCTCGGACGTCCGTTCGAGGTGGACGGCGTGCGCGTCGGTTGGTTTGATCCAGTGGTGGAGCTGCACATGAACAACGAGGTGTTGCTCGAGGCGTTGCGGACGCAGCGGAGCATCGTCGGCCTTGCTGTGAAGCTGTTGCAAGAGGCGAAGCGTTCGCTGCCGGCGCTGGCCGCCTGCTTGTCGCAGGAGCCGTACCGGGGTATTCAGGTGGTGTACGGGATCACCTTCATCCACCGTGGGGTGGATCGGTTTGGCTTTCAGGCGCTGCCTCTGCGCCGGCCTTTGCTCGCGCGGTTCGTGCAATGGTATCTGCAGCAGATTTTTCGCATCGTCAATCCGGATGCCGACCGCTTGATCCGTGCACATCCCGACGCGTTCGTGCCGAAGCTGGTGGCCATCCGAATGGATCGTTTGCTCCGTGCGTACGGAGCAGTCTGCGAGCCTCAGGCGGCCCAGGCGGGGGGAGGGAACCTGGATCCGGCGGGGGCTGCCGGGCC
>JADGIC010000052.1 GCA_019683615.1 Alicyclobacillaceae bacterium
TCCCCGCCCCATGCCCGCATAGACCCAGATGCCTAACAATGGTGGCGGATTGGTGGAGGTGACCCTACGTGGGTGTGTACGAATTTCGGCTGCCCGAATTGGGTGAGGGCCTGCATGAAGGCCGCATTGAGCGGTGGTTGGTCAAGCCTGGCGACACAGTCCAGGAGGATGACGCGATTGCGGAAGTGGAAAACGACAAGGCGCTGGTCGAATTGCCCAGCCCGGTCAGCGGCCGGGTGTTGGAAATCAAAGTACCCGCCGGACAGACGGCCGTGGTCGGCGACGTGTTAATCACCTTCGAAGTGGAGGGCAGCGGCAACGCGGCGCCCACGGCTGGCGGGCCTGCGGCAGACGTGCGCACAGCCGCCGTGGAGCAGGCCGGGCTGGAGACGGTCACGGACACAGTTGCTGCAAGGCATTTGGACACACCAGCCGCGTCGACAGCGACAGCGCCTGCCCCGCCGGACTCGCCCACCCCGGTCAGGCAGGAGGTATTGGCCACGCCTGGCGTCCGCAAGTACGCGCGGGAACAGGGTGTCGACCTGTCGCGCGTGACAGGAACCGGGCCGAACGGGAAGATTACAAAGACCGACGTCGACAACTACCTCCAGCAACAGGCGCCGGACCCTGCGCCAGCGGCCGCTGATGCCGAACCGGCGCTTGCCCGCGCAGCCAATGCGGCCGGCAAGGAAGGGGCCGAAGAGCGGGTGCCGCTGACGGCTATCCGCAAACGGATTGCCGAGGCCATGGTTCAGTCCATGTACACCGCCCCTCACGTCACATTGATGGATGAGGCGAATGTGACGGAACTGGTACAATGGAGGGAGGAACTGAAACCGACTGCAGCGGTCCGCGGCGTGAAGCTGACCTACCTCCCGTTTGTCGTGAAAGCGCTGGTGGCTGCCCTCAAACAGCATCCGGTCCTCAACGCCTCCCTGGATTCGGAGCGCCAGGAACTGGTTCTCAAGCGCTACTACCACGTCGGCATTGCCACCGACACGGAACGGGGACTGATGGTGCCGGTGGTGCGCGACGCAGACGCGAAAAACATGTGGACGATTGCCGCGGAGATTGACGATCTCGCGACCCGCGCCCGCGCCGGCAAACTGTCGCCGAACGAACTGAAAGGCAGCACCATCTCCATTACCAACATTGGCTCAGCCGGCGGTTTGTTCTTCACGCCCATCATCAACTACCCGGAGGTCGCCATCCTGGGCGTGGGGCGCATTACGGAACGCCCGGTGATACAAAACGGGCAAGTCGTCGGGGCGCAGATCATGGCGCTTTCGCTGAGCTTCGACCACCGCATCATCGACGGTGCGATCGCGCAGCGGTGCATGAACGACATCAAGAGACTGCTGGAAAATCCTCGGCTGTTACTGATGGAGGTGTGACATTTGGTCGTCGGAGAGTTTTCGGAAGACGTGGATGTCCTCGTCATCGGAGGCGGACCCGGCGGATACGTGGCCGCCATCCGCGCGGCCCAGCTCGGCAAACAGGTGACCTTGATCGAACGGGACAAGCTGGGCGGCGTGTGCTTGAACGTTGGCTGTATTCCGTCGAAAGCCCTCATCTCGGCCGCCCACCACTACGAACAGGCCAAAGAGACCCCGTTTCCCGGGATCGAAACGACAGCGACACTGGACTTCGCGAAGGTGCAGGCATGGAAGCAGTCGGTCGTCGACAAGATGACCGGCGGGGTCAAAACCTTGATGAAGGGCAACCACATCCGCGTCATCCAAGGTGAAGCGTTTTTCTCGAAACCGGATGAGGTTCGTGTCATGGCGGAACACGAGAGCCAGACGCTGCGCTTCCAACACTGCATCATCGCCACCGGATCGCGCCCGGTGGAACTGCGCAACATCCCGTTTGGCCCGCGCGTGTTGTCCTCCACCGAGGCCCTCGCTCTCGACCATGTGCCCAGCAGCTTGATCGTCATTGGCGGTGGCTACATCGGAGTGGAACTGGGACAGGCGTTCGCGAAGTTCGGCGCCAAGGTGACGATTGTGGAGGGTCTGAGCGCCATCTTGCCGCAGTTTGATGCACAGTTGACGCGACTCGTCCAGCGCAACCTGAAGAAAAATCAGGTTGACGTTTACACCGACGCCATCGCGCAGTCGGTGGAACAGACAGAGGACGGAGTGACGCTGACGTTCACCGTCGGAGGCGAAGAAAAACGCGTGTCCGCCGAGTACGTCCTGGTCACCGTAGGGCGCCGCCCGAACACGGATGAACTGGGCCTCGAGAACATCGGCGTCCGGCTCGACGAGCGGGGCTTGATCGTGGTGGACAGCCAATGCCGCACCAATCTCCCGAACGTATACGCCATTGGCGATGTGGTGCAAGGCCCCGCACTCGCACACAAAGCGTCCTACGAAGGCAAAGTGGCAGCTGAGGCGATCGCAGGAAAGGCGACGGCGGTCGACTACCGGTGCATTCCGTCGGTTGTCTTTTGTGACCCGGAAATCGCGTCGGTCGGCCTGTCTGAAGAGGAAGCCAAGCAAAAGTACGGCGAGGTCGCCGTTGGCCGGTTCCCCTACGCCGCCAACGGACGTGCCGTCGCACTGGGCGCGGACGCCGGGTTTGTCCGTTTGGTTGCTGACAAGGCCAGCGGCGTGCTGGTGGGCGCTCAGGTGATTGGTGCCGAAGCGTCCGACCTCATTGCCGAACTGGGGCTGGCTATCGAGATGGGCGCTTCACTCGAAGACGTCGCACTCACGATTCACGCCCACCCCACGCTGGGTGAAATGATCATGGAAGCTGCGGAAGTGGCGCTCGGTTCACCGGTGCACGTCGTCAGCCGGTGAACCCGGTCGCACCACCAATCCAACCGAACAGGTGCGTGTCACCAACGACGCCAAACGGCGGGTACACATCACCCGCCGTTTGGCGTCTGCCTGGCGACTTTTCATCATGGCACTGTCTGGCAAGACACCTGCCCACGCACATGCCATCCGCGCGCCGGCAGGCTTGAATCCCTGTGGCGAAGTGCTTACTCGAACAAGCCGAGAGCCCGGTAATCAGCAAGACCGACAACACCATCCACCTGCAACCCGTGGTCCGCTTCGAAGGCGCGCATCGCTTTGTCCGTCCTCGTCCCAAACCGTCCGTTTCGTGGCCCGTTAAAGTACCCAAACCGCCACAAGCGGTCCTGCACGACACGTACGTCCGCCCCCACATCCCCGGCGGCCAGACGGCGCATGCCTGCCAACGGATCACCCTCAACCACCACGGGCGTTCCGACGCGGACCCACTCGTACAGAGTCTCCACGTCGCGGTTGAACATCCGGATACAACCGCTGCTTGCACGGGTCCCGATGGACTCGGGACGGTTGGTGCCGTGAATACCGTACGTCCCCCACGGAACGTTCAACCCTATCCAACGGGTGCCAAACCCCGAACCCCAGTCTTTCTGTTTGTCGACGACCAGCCACTCCCCGACTGGAGACGGGGTTTCCGGCTTGCCCAAGGCGACAGGAAAAACCGTGTATAAAATCCCGTCGGAAAACACGAACAACCGGCTCTCTTGGGTGTCAATCCACACCGTGACCCGGCCGCGAGGCGGTGGCGGATTCGCGGTCAGATGATTCGACGGGCTGACGGGATGCCCGTTCGCGGTTCCGGTGCGAGCCGTGGCGATTGTGCAACATGGGCCGGCCGTCAGTCCTGACCACGCGGCGACTCCTGCCAACAGCCTGCCCCACCAATGAGCAGCCCCGCTCACCCGCCATCCCATTCGCCTCCTGCCGTTCAGCCAAGCGGCTGTGCGAGATCATCCCGCGGCCTGCGGGATCCTTTCGCACAGCATTATCTGCCCACCCGGCCGACGTTATGGCGGCAGAATCCGGTTGCGAACAAGCCAGCGGTCGATCCGTCCGGAGCGCCGTGGGTGCGGCGCGGCTGTGGACTCGCCACTGCGACTGGCACGAACGTCACTTCGCAAATACCAGGTGACCAATGCGGCGGATCACCGGCTGGTTCCAAACCCAGCTGCCATCCGGGGTTTCTGCCGGATTGTAAAACACAAAGGCGCCCGGAACCACATCCTTGGTTTGCGCGAGTACGGTGCGCGCCGCCTGCACACTGCCGGAATCGGGGTTGGAATAAATGTACCCGTTCGCAACGCATGTAAACTGATAATGCCCGCTGTCAACAGCGAACACGACATCCTTCACGGAGTGCCCGGTCCCCATTTTCTTCAGGCGGTGCATGACCACGTTCCCTACAGCAATCTTGGCTTCGAACGGTTCCGCACCGGCCTCCGCGTGAATGACGTGCTCCATCCAGTACAAATCGGCATGCGAATAGGCGGCCGAATTGCGCCGCGACGCCGCAACTGCGGTCGCGTGCGCTGCAGCGGGAACCGCTTTCGCCTTTGCGGATTTCGCGTTGGCAGCGGTGGCCTTGGCCATCGCCTGGTACGTCGGCACCTGAACCTGATAGCCAATCGGCAGGTTCAACGGATCCACACCAGGATTCGCGCGTTCTACGCTGATCAGGGGAACATGGTAGCGGTGGGCTATCTTCCAGAAGGAGTCACCAGGTTTGACAGTGACCACAGCAGCCATCGCAGGGACGGCCGGAACCATCGAAAAGGCCGCAGTCGAACAGGCTGCCACAGCCCAGCGTCGGACGTGTGAACGCATGAAGAAACACCTCTCGTATTCGCCTCCGAGGTTAGTTGTCGGGTTCGGGTGACGAGAACACCCGTCGCAGCTATGGCGATTCACCCCAGTCCCGTACGGGACATGAATCCCCCGTATGCCGGATGCCACCATCCGTCGGCGGTAACCGGCAATTCGGCGTAGTGTTGTACGCAGACGACTATACCACGAATCGGCAGGATACGGTCAAGCCAATTTATGCCGGCTGTCACTCCGACCGCGTGCGGTCCGGAAGCCGTTGCACAAAGTGGAGCACGTCTTCCAATGAGCCGGTGTGCATGAACTCGTAGTGGCCCAGGCCGTGGTCAACCAGACAGTCTGTGACCAGAAACGTCGAGATGCCGACGAACCCGGCGGCTCCGTCCTCTTGCACATCGTTTCCAAACATCATGCACTGTTTCGGCTGCAATCCCAGCCTGTCCAAAATTTCGATATAGTATTTCGGGTTGGGCTTGCAGAAGTGCATGTGTTCCATCGTCGTAACAAGGGCGAACGGGACATCACCAACGCCAGCCCAATGCATCCGCTGGCGAACCGCCTCTTCCGGGAAGATGGGGTTGGTGGCCAGCACCAGGCGGTATCCTTTGTACAACGCACATCGACATATTTCCCGAGCAATATTGGTTGGACGTGTCAAGCGTTGGAGTTCCCCGAACGAATCCCGGAAGAACTTGTCGAAGATGGGCCAGATGTCTTCCTCGCGCAGGCCCGACTCGCTCAAAAAACGCTGCTTAAACACGGCCAGGTTCGTACTCGTCGGGTCTTCGTTCCGCATCATGTCCATCGTTGCCTGCCACACGTGCTGTACAAAGGATTCTGGTGCCACCAAGTGGCGGACGTGCGGTATGATGGCGGAGAAATACCCCTGCAGGAACTCGTTCAAGTCCATCGGCAACAAGGTTCCGTCGAGATCGAACAGTAAAGTGTCGACGCTCATCCGCATTCTCCTCTGGTACACAACAGATTACACCAAACGAGGAAAGCCGAGCTGCCGGAGAGCCTCGAAGACGACCACGGCCACCGCATTTGACAGGTTCAGGGAACGGGCTGACGGCAGGATGGGGATGCGTACAACCTGATTTTGCTTGCCACTGACGATTTCTGTCGGCAAACCGGAGGTTTCGCGGCCGAACACGAAAAAATCTCCGGGCTGGTAGTTCACGTCGCTGTACCACCGGCCACCCGTCGTCTCTACGTACCAAAACCGGGCATCCGCATGCTTGTCCCACAGCTCTTGCAGCGAGTCGTAATAGCGGATGTCTAACAAGTGCCAATAGTCCAAACCGGCACGCTTGAGCTGCCTGTCATCGGTCGAAAATCCCAGCGGACGGATCAGGTGCAGCACACACCCGGTAGCCGCGCAGGTCCTCGAAATGTTTCCCGTGTTTGCCGGAATTTCTGGTTGATACAACACAATGTGCAACACTTGCCTGTCCACGCCGTTCGGTGTCAGGTCCTCCTTTATGGTCCGGACTGGGTCGTATCATCCGGAATGTGAACGAACGCGTAACGGGTTTGCGCAGACCAAGCCCGGCTGTCCATGTACAGGTAATGGCGGTGACAACTCGGGTCCGAATGGGCGTTGACCAACGGATCTCCTTTTGCGTCGAAATCGACGACCAAGGCCGCGTGTTCGAATTGGCCCTCCCCGTCCCAGTCATAGAATACCACGTCTGCGACTTTCAAGTTTCGGGCATTTGGATACAGTTCCGCACCGCGGTCATGCACCAGGTGCATGTACAGGCTGTGCGCAACCATCCAAGCCGGGCTCCAAGCCTCCGCCTGATTCCGGCCGCGAAACCGATACCACCAACCGGACGCCGCTCCCTCCGGCATCATCGCAAAATTTCCCGCCAGCAAACACTGGGACACAAAGTTGGTGCCGTCCAGCTGAAGTTCGGCAAATGCGGGGTGGCGGCGGTCCCACCAGAGTTCCGCATACCGTTGCGCGCGAATCCGGTCGTACCCGTGCCCCGGCCGTTTCACTGCATCTGCCCACACACCGGTGGGCAGCACCCAGTCAGACCGCGGCTGTACCGGGACGAAGCTCCGGTTGTGACTGGGACGCTCATCTGACTCAGCCAACTGCTGCAGGTACCAACGGCCGCGGGCAAACCGCCAATGTTGCCAGTGGCGAATCACTCTGGCTTCCACGCCGAGGTCGATGCCGTCGCGGTAGACCCACGTCACCCGTTCGTCCAGCACATAGTTGCGGCCTGCCCCATCGGCCGACGGGGTGTCCGATTGAACAGTCACGTACGTATGGGCGCGCAACAGGCGGCTCTGCCGGTGGATCATCTCGTTCCGCTTCGCCTTCATACCTTGGGCGACCACATGCCACCAGGACTCGTCGGCCCGCACCGACGCAGCCTCCTGCGCACCTTGCAAGTTGCCGCTCACCCACGCCTCGTTGCGGGCCCGAAAATACGCGCGCACGGCTTCCAGTCCGCTTTCCAACCGGCTCACCTCCGAAGGATGGCCCAAAACCCATACCATCGTATGAATGAGCCGTGGCTTGCGCGCCCAACCCGCTGTGATAAACTACGTTCGGAACACGGTAGCACAATCCCCGGTGCAACGACAGGTTTCCACGGGGTTGCCGGCGGCCCGGCGTGCTGTGGACGGTCCGAATGATTCGGAACACATTCAGAGAGGCGGGATGGGACGAGAATGACTTCCCCTCAGACGTCGGCTCATGCGACGGTGCGCGCGGTCGACCGGGCGCTGGACATCCTTCTGTGCTTCGCACGGGCCGAGGGTGGTTTGACGCTCAGCGAGATCGCCCGGGAGGTCCAACTCCACAAAAGCACCGTACACAGGCTGTTGGTTTCGCTTCAGCAAAAGGGGTTTGTGCGGAAGCAGCCCGATTCCGACAAGTACTGGATTGGCTGGAGTGTCCTCGAATTGCTCAGCAACATGTACAGATCAGATCAGTTGGCGGCTGCGGTACTGCCTGAAATGACGCGGTTGCGCGATCTGACGGGTGAAACGGTCAGTCTGTACGTGCGTTCCGGCATCGAGCGCATCCGTATCCAGTCCGTCGAAAGTCATGAACCGGTGCGCAACGTGGCTGGTATCGGGAAAACCTATCCCCTGTATGTAGGTGCCTCCGGAAAGGTGTTGTTGGCGTTTAGCGGCGAGGAACTCTTGCAGCAGGTCCTGGACGATCCCTCCACCCCCCGTCTCGACGTGCCGGAGTTACGGCGGCAGCTCGCCGCCATCCGCGAACAAGGGTATGCCATCAGCATCCAGGAGCGCGACGCCGGCGCCGCTGCTCTCGCCGTGCCCATCTTGATCCGCAGCGCCGACGTCGTCGCGGCGTTGTCGGTATCCGGACCCGCCACCCGGTTTACGCCAGAAAAAATGATGCAGTTCGTCGATACCGTGAAGCAGTCAGCCGACGTGATCACGAAACTGCTGTCACACTGACCTGTTCCAACGAGGTGAACTATCTTGAACCCATCAGACACACACAGCCTGTCGAACAGGCATGATGCAGCGCACCCAAGCCCACCCACGATTGTCGTGATGGAAGGCGACCAAACCGGGCAGGAACTGTTGGAAGAGGCGTTGCGCGTATTGCACCCGGACGTGATCGGGGCGCCGTTGGCGTTCGAGCGGTACGACCTCAGCCTCGAAAACCGGCGGCGTACGCGCAACCAAGTGGTGTACGAAGCCGCACAAGCGATGCGAAAGCACCGGCTGGGGCTGAAAGCGGCGACCATCACGCCGGAAGCGAAAGAGGACGTGGGCAGTCCGAACGCCATTCTGCGCAAGGAGATCAACGGCACGGTGATTGTCCGCACGGGCCGGCGCATCCCCGGAATCGCGCCGCCGGTGGGCGTGTTTTCGCCAATTTCCGTGGTGAGGATGGCCGTGGACGATGCGTACGGAGCGCGGGAATGGCGGGAGGCATCGGAGGACGGCGACGAGATCGCCTACCGAACGGAGCGCATTTCGCGAAAAATTTGCCATGGCGTCGCCGAGTACGCTTTCCAGCACGCCAAGCGTCTGGGGGCAAAAGTGTTCGGAGGACCGAAGTTCACGGTCAGCCCCATCTACGAAGGGATGTTTAAGGAGGAGCTGGACGAAGCCGCCCGGCGGCATCCGGACGTCGAATACGACCCGCAGCTCATCGACGCAACCTACGCCCTGCTGTTGGTCAAAGCGGGGGAACCGCTGGTCATTCCCGCCTTGAACCGGGACGGCGACTGCCTGTCCGACTTGGTTTTACAAATGTTCGGTTCGATCGCTGGTTCCGAATCCATTCTGCTGTCGTTGGACGAATCGTTTCGACCGCAGGTCATTATGGCGGAAGCGCCGCACGGAACCGCGCCCAGTTTGTTTGGCAAGAACATCGCCAATCCCATGGCGATGATCCTCGCCGGCGCCGCTTTGCTCGCCTACCACGAGGAGCGGGCCCTGCAAACCGCGTCACGCGCCATCTATGAAGCGACCCTGGAAGCCGTCATGATGGGCGTGCGCACGCCCGATTTGGGCGGAGGTACCACGACGACAGAATTCACCGACAACGTCATCTCGCGCGTTCGCACCAAGTTGGAGGTGTGGAGCACTCTCGGTGAATCGCGCGGATAAGTGCATCCGCCCAGACGGCCGCAGGCAGCCCGGAATAGGCTGAAGACGACACGGGGCGAGCACGGCGGACGGCCGCCGTCACCGCGCCCGCCCCGGTCGTGCTCCGGGAGGTGGACACATGCAGCCGCTGCGCACTCGTGCCAACCTGCCCCCGTGGCTGCAGACCCTGATGCAAGAGTTACTCAAGCCACCTCCGCTGTTACAAGACGCCACACGTGAACAGACGGCAGCCGGGAAGTCGCGGCAACCCCGCCGCTCCCAAGACAGTCAGGGTGAAGCCCGCCGCGTTCAGCCGAGCGGGGCGTCGGCCGATGGCAGCATGCCCGCCACGCGCCGGGAGTGGCAGGCTTGGTTTGACCAGCTCGGATTCCCGATCTCGCTCCCGCATGAATACGGCTGGCAGATTGAGCGCGCCGAGCGGATCGGCGATGTGCTGCACATTTACACGTCCCAGGGCGAGTTTGCTCTGAAAGCGGCGCATGCGCCGACACAAAAACTGACCTTCCTGGCAAAACTCGAGCATCACCTGAAGCGCAAGGGATTCGACCGTTTCGCAGCCATCGTTATGACGCGCCGGGGACAACCGTTTGTCCAGCGCGGCGAGCGGACGTACTACGCCACCCGGTGGATTGCGGGGAATCACGTGAACCTTGCATCCACAACGCAGTTGGCACAGGCCGCTCAATCGCTGGCGCTGTTCCACGAGTTGTCGCGCGGGTTTTCGCACGGCGTTCGCCGGTCGGCACCCGGCCACTCCGTGCACCAGCTGCTGCGGCGCCGGGCCGATGAGCTCAATCAGTTGCTGGCCGATACGGAAGGGCGCAAGCAGCCGGACGCGTTTGACGACGTTTTGCTGCGATTGGCTCCTTCACTCCGGGAGGATGCCGAGCGCAGCGTGAGCATCGCGGAAAGCCCCGCGTGCGTTCGTTTTCTGGAGCAGGACATGGATGACCCTGGTATCTGCCACCTCGACGTCATCTCCGGCAACATGGTTGTGCAGCCTGGACCGAAAGTGTACCTGTTGGATCTCGATCTCGCCGCACGCGCCCCGCGCGTGCTGGACATGGCACACCTGGTCCGGCGCAGCCTGCAGCTCAGCGGCTGGCGAACGGAACCGGCTTACACCTGCTTTTTCCAATACAACGCGGTCCGCCCTGTGACGATCGAGGAATACAGACTGGTTCTGGCGCTGCTGACGTTCCCGCACCGGGCGTGGCGGCTTGCGCGCATGCGCCGGACTGCCTGGCGGGATCCAGCGCAAATTGATGACCTTAAGACGTTCGCGGCACAAGAAGAGCGCAGACACGAGTTTCTTCGCGCATTCGCACAGCAGATTGACTTGTTCAGCCCCGGCGGATCAGCCTGACGTCCGTCGCAGAGACCCGGCCGCGGCACGTCCCCGCAAGCGGAGCCAATTCGGAGCCGGCAAGCAAGCCCAACCCTTGCTCCAAATTCAACAACGCTCGTTTCAAGTCCGTGCGGTCACCGTCGTACCCCACCAGTTGTCCGCTGGCCCCCACCACGCGGTGGCAAGGCACCACGATGGCGAGCGGATTGGCGCGATTCGCTTGGCCGACCGCCCGCACGGCCCGCGGCCTCCCCACCGCAACCGCCACATCCTTGTACGACCTCGTCTGCCCGTACGGAATGTCCATCAGCGCGCGCCACACCGCCATCTGAAAAGGGGTCCCCTGCAGACACACCGGCACGCTAAACGTGTACCGCCGGCCTTCGAAATACTCGCTCAACTCGCTGGCCGCCAGCTCGGCCCAGTGCCTCGCGCGATCCCTTTCTTCTGCAGGGCACGAGTTGCCAGATTCGCTCGGCCGCTGGACGACAGCAGCCGGTTCCGCCCAGTCGACTGCCACCAGCCCGCCGGGGCTGGCACCCACGCGCACCAGCCCCAGCGGAGTCGACAGCCAGACCTCAGCCAGGATGGGCCATGACGCGTTGTTCAGTGCGATTGGAGGTCACTCCTCTCCCTGCCCTTGCCCTCTGCAATCCCGGGGTTCAGCGCTCCCCAGACCGCTTCGCCAGGTACGCCGCCGGCTTTCGGACCGCGTCTTCCGGTTGCACCGCTGCCGGCCAGGCGGGTGCGCAGGTGCTGTGTGCGCGGCTGCTGCTCGTCCCCGTCGAGCGCCCACTCCATCTCCCGCCGGACCACGTCAGACCGCTCGCGCGCGTAAGCCGCCAGCACCAGCGCGCGCGCCTGGCGGCTGCCGATGCGGCGCAACGCCCAAGCCGCACTGGCGCGAAGTTCCTCCCGTTCGTGTACCAAGAACGGAGCGATGTGCGGGATCGCCCGTTCATCCCGGCAGTTGCCGAGGGCAATCAGGGCGTTGCGCTGCCAGGTCCGTAGGCCGCGCCAGGCCGCAGCCGTGTGACCGTAGCGGCGGGTGAATGCGCGATTGGTCAGGCACAAGATGTCGACCAGCTCCGGAAAAGCGACCTCCGCCTGCGGCCGGTACTCGTCGTGAGCCGACGGCGATACGTCCTGATTGACGGGGCAGGCCCACTGGCAGACATCACAACCCCAGATTCGGCGTCCCATCGGCTCGCGGAATTCCTCAGGGATGATGCCCTTCATCTGAGTCACGTAGGACAGGCAGCGGCGGGCGTCAATCACGCCCGGCGCCAGCAGGGCACCCGTCGGACAGGCGTCCAAGCAACGCCGGCAGCTGCCACATTGGGGAGGCAGCTCGCTGGCAGCCGGTTCAATCCGGACGTCGACCAACAACGCTCCGAGAAACACGTAAGACCCGTGGCCAGGTGTGTACAGCATGCAGTTTTTGCCTACCCAACCGATGCCTGCCCGCTCTGCCACGCGGCGGTCCACCAGCGGCGACGTGTCGACGGCGGGAAGCGCCTTGACCGGCCGCTGTAACAGGTCTTCAAGGCGGCGGTGCAGGTCGTCCAGGCGCTGGCGCATGACCGCGTGGTAATCCTGCCCGTACGCGTACACGCTGACTTGCCCGTGCCATTCCTCCCGGGCCCGAGAGCGGCGCGGATGGCGCTTGGCAAGGTCCCGGCCTTCCGAGGTCAGGTACGCCATCGCCACCGCGATGATGGAACGAGCCTCCGGCATCAGGCTCCTCGGTTCCACCCGCCTCTGCAGGTCCGCGCACTCAAAGCCGGTCAACCCGCGCTCGGCGTAGGCCTTTAGGCGCGGAAGCAGCTCCGGAAACGGGTCGGCCGTCGTCGCCCCTGCAGCGTCAAAGCCGGCCGCCCGTGCCAACTCCCGCAGCTCCCGCAGCGTCAACTCCCACCGGCCGCAGGCGGAGGGTTCCCTTGCCTCCCGCCTCTCGCGCACGTCGACGGTCACCGCGGGATCGCCCCCCGGGCCAACTCGTCGCATCGCTCGTTCCATCGGTCGCCCGCGTGGCCCCGAACCTTCGCGAACGTCGTGTGGTGCTTGCCCGCCTCCTGTAACAGCGCTTCCCACAAATCCCGGTTCTGCACCGGTTCCCCGCGGCTGTTCCGCCACCCGTTGCGGACCCAGGTGTCGTACCAACGCTGCCGGAAACAGTTGACTAAGTACGCAGAATCGCTGTGGATGACCACGTCGCACGGCTCCTTCAGACAACGCAGCGCCTCGTACGCGGCGGTGATTTCCATCCGCTGGTTGGTGGTCTCGGGATCGCCGCCGCAAATTTCCTTGACATGCCCGTCATACAACAAAATGGCGGCCCAACCCCCCGGGCCTGGGTTGCCCGAGCATGCGCCGTCGGTGTAAATGGTCACCTTCTTCCGACCCGCCGGTTTCACGCCGCCTCACCTCAGGGCCATTATACCCGAGCCGGCCGCCTCACCAAATGGATAAACCCGTTGCGCTCACATGAACATGCGCCACAACACCATGCAAGTCAGGATGAACGCGAGTGAGCCGATGGCGTATGCAGACACCGCGCCAGCCACCTGCCCCTTTCTCTCCATGCTCCGGGCAAACGACACCGTGTACACGAACACCCCCACCGGGACCACGAGCGAGGCAACGAACTTCAGCACGTCAACTCCACTCCCGGCTCACGCGGCGTTTGGGGCGGCGGGCGAAGGCGACGATCATTAACGGCAATGCGAAGACCACCACCCATCCCCACGACGCCAAGTACATGTCGTCGAGATCAACCACCTGGTTGACGTTCGCCGGCATCAGGCTGGCAGCGAACGCCAGCATCGCCAGCGCGGGCAGCGCCGGCCGAAAACTCGGCCAGCGGAACGCGCTGCCCAGGAAATACGCAGCCGCCCACAGCGACAAGGCCATCCGAATCACGGCAGAGGTGACCCACAGAAATACGAAGATGCTCTCCAGACGCTGGAAGAAGCGGCCGACGTCAATCATGCGCGCCAGTTGATACAAGGAGAACGACATTTTCCACGACTCCCCGGCGGGAAATACCATGTGAAAGGTGGCGATGAACAACGACAGCAGCAACGATGACCAGATGATGCTCTTGACCCCCACGCTCCGCAACGCATTCGGATCGTGTGCGTGCGGGTAAATCACCGACAGCAACAGGACATTCGCGAAGACCGATGAATACCGGAACGATCCCACCAGTACCTGCAATGGGCCGTTTCCCCATACGGGCAGCAGCAGCAACGGGTGCCACCAGTTGATGGTGGCGAGACTGAGGCCAACCGTGCCGATCAGAAGAATCGGCATCAAGATGAACGAAGCGCGGGCGATGCCCTCCAGCCCAGTGTACGCGATGTACCACACCACGGCGATGAACAACAGGCCGATGACCAATATCGGACTCGATGGGAGCACTGTGGTGATCACATTCTCCGAAAACTGGCGCATCACGCTCGCGGTATTGGCCAGAAACCAGCCGGCGAACAACACGGCCAAGAGCCCGGCGATTGGCGCCCCGAACGACTCCTTGGCAATCTCCAGGATGTCCATGCCGAGAAAGCGGCGGCGAATCACCGAGTCGACGCACAGGAACACGAGCAGCGTAATGGCGCCGGACAACAGCGGCTCGATCCAGGCCGCTTCCAGACCGGTGCGCGTGACGTAGCGCGGGTAGCTCAGAAACGCGTTGGTGGCCACGAACATGGTCATCAACGCGGTGAGTTCCTTCGCTCCGACCTTGGCCTTCTCTTGAATCTGTGTGCTCATCGGTCATCCCTCCGCCCTCTGCGCCGCTGCCACCCGCCCGTGCTTCCCGAGTGGCCGGTCGTCGTGCTCCACGGCCGCGTGAACGGCTTCTGCCGCCAGGCACGCAGCGTCTGCAGGTAGGTCGGGCGTTGGTTCATCGTGTAATACACGCCGCGGACCAGAACGTCCCTCGACGTGTCTTGACTTGGCGCCACCGGCGACAACATCGGCACGCCAAACGACTTTTTCACCGCCAGTTTCACGACCAACACGCACAACAGCAGGGCCACGCCATAGAAACCGAACATCGCCGCGGCCAGCAGAAAGATGAAGCGCACCACGCGGACGGCAAAGTTCAGGTTGTACGTGGGGATCGCAAACGACGCCAAAGCCGTGGTAGCAATCACGATCACCAGCAACGGGCTGACCACACCGGCCTGCACCGCCGCCTGTCCGATGATCAAGGCGCCGACGATGCCGATGGT
>JADGIC010000053.1 GCA_019683615.1 Alicyclobacillaceae bacterium
CGTCGCCTCGGTCATGCATGATTCTAGTTTTTCAAAATGATTCTAGGAAACATACGTTCGCGTATCAAGTCAAGCTGAGACATGGGGATAGCCATGACCCGAGATAACAGGCGTTGGGCAGTGCCGTCCGCATGTTGACCGCCAAATCCTTGTACTGCGTACGGTGGCTTTCATCCACCAGCACAAAGATGTTTTCGTCCACGCTGAGAACACGGTCTGCGTCCGACTCCGCTTCTTGGAATTTCTGGATGGTCGTCATGATTGTCAGCCCCGGCCCCCTCCGCAGCAGCTTCCGCAAGTCCGCGACGCTCTCCGCATGGAAGGGATTTGGGAAGCCGCAACGGCGGAACGTGTGGGTGATTTGGGCGTCCAAATCTTTGCGATCCGTCACAACCACGATGGCCGGATTTTGCAATTCAGCAATCCGCCTCAGTTTCACGGCCAGATACACCATCGTCAGCGACTTCCCGCTGCCCTGCGTGTGCCACACCACACCACCACGGTCCCTGAGCGACTCGGCATGGACGATGCGGCCAATCACCCTGTTGACGGCCCGAAACTGTTGGTAGCGGGCCAGTTTCTTGACGGTTCGACCACCCTCGGGTTCAAACACAATAAAATTCTGGATGAGGTCGAGAAGATTTTGCTTCGTCAGTATCCCCGCGACGAGCACGTCTTGCGGGTTGACTTCCTGTCCAAGGTCCGCCGGCGTCAACGGGTACGGGTCTTTCCACTCCCCGTAGTGGCGCAATTTGGCTCCCACGGTCGCATACGTCACCTGCTGGCCGCAGGTGGCAAGCAGAATCTGGTTGTAGTAAAACAAGCGTTCCGCCTCGGCCTGGTACCGTTCCAACTGCTTGACAGCCTGGGCGATGGGTCCCGTGATAAACGGGCTTTTGCACTCAATGACCACCAGCGGCAACCCGTTGACGAACAACACAACGTCCGGGATGATGTTGTTCGTCGCCCCGGCGACCTTGAACTGGTTGACCACCAGAAATTCGTTGTTGTCGACGTTGTCAAAGTCAATCAGACGGACAGTCTGGTTTTTGCGGCCACGTCCCAGGTCCTGTTCGATGGACATGTAGTGGACGATGTGCTCATGGATGACTTCGTTGGCCTCCATGAGACTGGCGGCTTCGAGATGCGTGATGTCCCGGACCACCCGCTGCAGATTGTCCTCCGAAATCCACGGGTTGATCCGCCGGACGGCGTCGCTCAGACGCTGCAGGAGAATCACATCGCGCAGGGTTTGGCGTTCCCCTTCCAGGTACGAACCGTGGATATAGGTATAGCCCAGCCTCTGCAGCTGGGCGATCAGACGGTCTTCGACCAGGTGCTTTTCGTTCCAATCCTGTGTGGTCATACAGACACCTCGGACGGTTCATCAACGCGAACGCGAACGTTGCCGGTCAGAAGGCGGTGCATCAGCATTGATCTCGGTGCCGATGGGAGACGGCCGCGTTCAGTGGCCTGATCACTTCCAGATTCACTCACCAAACCCCAACTCCCGCAGATACCCGTGCATGACCGCCTCCACCTGACGTCGCTCTTCCTCCAGCCGCCGTAGCTCCGCAATAGCCTCCTCCAAGTCAAACTGCTCCTCTTCGTCGGTGGCATCAATGTAGCTAAGGATGTTCAGGTTGTAGTCGTTTTGGCGAATTTCCGCCAAATCCACGACCCGGCAGTACTTGTCCACGTCTTGCCAGGCATCGTACGCCGAGACAATTTTCCGGATGTCCTCGTCCCGCAGGAAGTTCTGGTTCTTGCCCTCCTGGTAGTCGTTTGCCCCGTTGAGAAAGAACACCTTGCCGCGTTTGTGGGGTGCCTTGGAGCGGCTGAAGATCAAGATGCAAGCCGGAATGCCCGTCCCGTAAAACAGATTGGCAGGCAGCCCAATGACCGCTTCCAACAAGTCTTCCTCAAGAATTCCCTTGCGGATTTCCCCCTCAGCACCGCCGCGGAACAAAACGCCGTGCGGCATTACCACGCCGGCGATGCCCTCGTGGTTGAGCGTGGCGATCATGTGCTGGACAAACGCCAAATCGCCCTTGTCCTTGGGTGGCAAACCAAAGCGGAAACGTCCGTACGAATCGGCTTCGGCTTCCTCTCGTCCCCAGCCTTTGAGGCTGAACGGCGGATTCGCAATGACCCGGTCGTACAAAATCAGCTCGCCATCTTGGACGAGTTTTGGATCGCGAAGGGTGTCGCCTTTCTCGATCCGGTGGTCGGTGAGGCCGTGCAGCAACAGATTCATCTTGCAGATGGCCCAGGTGTTCAGGTTTTTCTCTTGGCCGTGCAAGGTGACGTTCTGCGGATTGCCCCCAATAGCTTTGATGTAGTCGACAGACTGAATCAGCATGCCGCCAGAGCCCGCCGTCGGGTCGCAGATGCGCATGCCTTCCTGCGGCTTGATGAGCTTCACAATCAGTTCGACGACCTTGGACGGTGTGTAGAATTCGCCGCCCTTCTTGCCCGCGTCGTCCGCAAACATCTTTATCAGGTACTCGTACGCACGCCCCAGGATGTCCGGCTCCGACAGATGGCCATTGGACAAGTCGATTTCACTGAAGTGCTGAATCAGTCGCGAAATGGTGGCGTCCGACAGCCGTTCCTTGTCGTTGAAGTCAATGCTTCGCAACACGCCCTGCAAGGTGGGATTTTCGTCTTCCAACAGTTCGAAGGCGTTGTTGATCTTTGCGCCGATGTCCTGTGTGACCGAACGGATGTAATCCCAGCGGGCCTTTTCCGGAACGAAGAACTGGTGTTCGTCCCGGTCGTACCAGCCGTAGTCCTCGCCGTACTCGCGCTGGATTTGCCGGGCCTTCTCCACAAACACGTCGTTCAAACGCTTCAGGAACAGCATCCCGAAGATGTAGTTTTTGTAGTCCGACGAGTCGATGTGTCCGCGCAGAATGTTGGCAGACTCCCACAGGTGCGATTCCAACTCTTGCAGCGTCAGTTTCCCCATGCTGGCCTCCGGTACTGCAGTTTTCCCTGGCTCCGGTCTGGTCTCTGTCGCGGTCTATGGCGAAATTCCCGTCTGCAGATGACCATGTTCGCAAGGAACCCGACTTTCCAGAACTTCTCGCACCCGCATCCGCCCGGTTAGCAGCGACCCGGCCAGCGACGCCTTCAGTCGCCGATACCCGCGCAGCGTCTTGCGTTCGTGATCGAGCTTCTCATCGACGCTGGCCAAAACCGCTGCAATCTGCCGCTGCTCTTCGACCGGCGGTACGGGGATGAGGAATTCCCGAATCAGCTGCTGGCTGATGTTCGGCTGTGCCCCGCCCATGCCCCGGCGAACCAAGTCAGCCTGCCTCCAGGTCATCACGTAGTACAAAAACTCGTGGTGGACGCGCCGCTCGTCGCACAGAATCGCACAGCACGCCTGGTTTGTCGCCGCCTCCACCTTGAGAATCGACGACTTGCCAATGGTCGCCCCGTACATCGCCACCAGCACCGTGTTCGGGGGCAACCGCTTGGCAGACGAATGCTGCAGGGCCTCCTCCGTGATCCGTTCCTCCGACCCGTACAGATACTTCACACCCAACTCCCCGGTTTTCACCCAGGGGATGGAGCCGTTTTCGTAGTACTCGGCAACGTCCCGTTTCGGCGTACCTCCGCTCGTCGTGCGGCACAAACAGCCAATTGGCGCGACGTCCCAGCCGGACGGCAGTTCGCCAATCGGTGTCCGTTTGAAATCGGTGTGCCGCACGCCCCGCGTCAAGAACCGCTGCATCAACCCCCGTTTGACCCGCTCCATTTGGCCAATCACGCGCTCGGTGACCGCTGCCACCTCGTCCAAACAGGTGAGAATGGCGGCGATTTGCCGCTGTTCCGACAAGGGTGGCAAGCGGACCGGGATGCTCCGCAACACGGCCTGTGTCAGCAGGGGTTGCGCGGTCTTCGTGGCGTACCTGGCCAGATTCAACCACGCCAACAGGTGGCCCAAAAACGACTTGTCGCACACGGCCGGGTTTTGCACCCGCAGGGTCAACGTGTTGTCCGACGCCCACACCGGTTCGTCGATGCGGTGGACGAATCCGCACGCGCCAACGCGGCCGACCAAAAACCCGTCGTCGAAGTTCGATTCCGTGTGCGATCCAATCACGCCGTTGGCACCGTACACCTTGTACGGATGTTCCAAGGTTTTCGCGTACACTGCCGATTTGCCGCTGCGTATGGTGCAAATCTCGCCCAGCGTCAAGGTCGGCCAATGGTCCACCCTACCCGACCCCCTGCGAATGCCTGTTCATACCCTGTCACCTGCGGCCCGCTGGCGCCCATTGCTGCCGGTCCGGCTTCCGGTCCCGCCGGGCTTCCCGGCCGGCTGCAGCTGGGCCGGAATTACCCGGCAAAGCGGCTCTGCCGGCTCCCATCATAAACAAATTCACGTCCGATTGCACGGGTGATTCAAAGGATGGAAATATGTTCGTGCCTGGGAAGCTGCGCTCTTACCGGACAGTGCTGGATAAATCGTGGATCCGCACGCGCGAGGCGCTCGGCAGCCGCTCGGCCAGCTCCAACACGGCCCGGTGGTGCGTAAAGCAGACAACCTGTGTCAGTCCGGCCAACTCATGAAGGACTTCGAGAGCCGCAGCGGTGCGTTCGTCGTCGAAGTGCACCAGGATGTCGTCGAGGATTAACGGCAGCGGGGCAGACGTTTCCAAATGGCGGGCGACAAACGCTAACCGCAGGGATAAGAACAGTTGGTCGCGCGTGCCGTCGCTCAGTTGGTGGGTCCGCAACCGCTGGCCGGCGGACGAAACAGCTTCCAGGTATGCCCCCTGGTCGCCATGCTCGACCCGGATGCCCTCATACCGCCCGGTGGTCAGCCGCCGGAACCACTCGCTTGCCCGGCGGACCACCAATGACTCGTTGCGTTCCCGGAAATCTTCGATGGCGCGCTGCAACATCCGCCGGGCGAGTTCCACGCGCACGTATTCGCTCCAGCTGCGATCCACCTCCGCCAAGTGGTGTTCCGCCTCCTGCGCATGCCTCGCCGCCGCATGCTGACTGCCATCCCACTGCTGCAATGCCTGGCGCGCCGCTTGCAGCTCATCGCGTTTGGCCACCCACTCCCGCTCGCGTTGGTCGCACGCTTGGCGTGCCTCCTCCAAGCGCAGCGGCAACAGGTCGGGATCGCCCAAGCGCTCGAACTCCGCCTCCAACGCTTCCATGGAGAGTCCGTCGCCTGCGCGCAAAGCCGCCTGCTCCTTTTCGGCCAACTGTCGCTGCAGCTGGTTCAGCCGGCGGGATTGATCCACCCGTGCCACCAGTTCCTCGACGGAGGGCACACCGGCCTGACGGCACAATGCGGCCAACTCCCGTTCGCACACCGCCAGACGTGCAAGCGCCGCCTGCAGTTCCGCCTCCGTCTCGGCCAGATCGCTTTCGCGCTGCTGGCGCTGGTCGAACGCCGACCGGGCAGATTTCACCCGCTCCTGGAGGCGGCGCACCATCCCTGCGACGGCGGCGGGATTGGACGTGTCGACGGACTCAGCCAGCGACCCTGCGAGCGCGCCGACCCGGTCCTCAAACGTGCGGCAGTCCGCCTTCCGGGATTCGATGGCAGATACCAGATACTGGAACTCCTCCCAGTCCCGGCACAGCTCGTCCAACGCGTCGAGAAACGCCACGGCCGCCGTCAGATCCGCAGGAAGGCGGGGATAGCGCCGGCGCATGCCGTCCCACCGTTGCTGGCAGCGTGCCAACTCACCCAACACCGCTTTCAGGCGGCCCTGCTGCTCGCGCAGCCGCCGCTGGACTTCCGCCCGGGTACTCACGAGAGACCGGCGGTCGGACGCCAGCCGGTCCGCCTCCGCTATGAACGATTCGCACCACGACAGCCAAGCCTTGAGTCCCCATCCTGACGGCAACGGCGACGGTGCGGGCGCAGCCGGCTGGGCCGCCGCCTCCTCTGGCGCCAGCGCGGCGGCGGCCGCGTGCCAACCGGCCGCCCGGGCGGCAGCCTCCGCCAGCCGCCCCGTCCAATCCTGGATGCGGGCCGACAATCGGTCGCACTCCAGGCGCAATTCGCGCAAGGCCTTGGCTCCCTCCGCAAGCGGCCGGTGAAAGTCGGACAACCACTGCTTCATCTCCGCTGGCGATCTCGGTTCCACGCCACAAGCCGTCCACTCCTCCCGCCACCGGGCGGCCAACTCGCCGCGCCGGGCGGTTGCCTGTTCCCTGGCCTGCACCAGCTCCGCCAGGCGCCGTTCCGCCTGCACCCGCTCAAGCTGCTTCAAGGCGCGGCGGGTGGTCCGTTCGGTGACCTTCAGCAGTTGGTCAGCGAGATCGTCTGCCTCCCGCAAGGCTGCTTCAAACGCCTCATCGAGGCGGCGGCTGCCGGCGAATGCAGCCACCGCTCCAGCGTCAGCCCCGCCGGCCAGCCACGCCTGCCGCACCAGTGACCAACCCGCGTCCCGCCGGGCGCGCGCCGCCGCCACCGACGCCCATTCGACGACCTTCTCGCCGTCGTCGGCCAACTGCTCCCACTCGTCGCGGACGCGTCGCAAATGCTCCTCTGCCTTCGCGCAGTCCCGGTCGAGTTCGGCCAGCCGCTGTTCCAGCGCGTTCCACTCGGCCAGGTAGCGGTCCACCGTCTCCCGCAGCGGCACAGGCAAGCGGTCCGCAGCCTCCGCCGGCCCCGACCAGACGGCCTGCGCGGCACACAGCCGGAGCAGTTCCAGCTCCTTGCGCGCACGCTCTGCCTCCTTCTGGCGGAGTGCCGCCTCCAGGTCGCCCTCCGCGCGGGCATCGGCGACCAATCCGCGCAATGCCTGAACGTCCGGCGGCTCCCCCATTTCCACCAGCCGCGCCTCCAACTGCCGCAAGTCGCTGGCCAAGTCGTCGAGGCGGCTGCGCTCCACGGCCTCCGCCTGCAGCCAGCGCCGCTCCTCGTCCGCCAACTCGCGTACTTGCAACGCATCTTCCAAGGGGAGGCGAAGGTGCCCGACGTCCGGCAACTGCACAACGGCGTCGGACGTGGCGGAATGCGGTTCATCGGCCCGGCCCTCCTCCCATACCCGGGCCGCCTGCGGGTCCAAGCGGCGCAGCTGCCGGACAACATCCCGCTTGCGCTGCAGCAGACGTTCCCTCATATCCGGGATCTCCTGCGTGCGGCGGGTTATGTACAGCTCCAGCGCTTCCGCCAGCCGTTCCACCTCGTCAGCGCGTCCGAGCGCTGCGCCATCCACCTGCAAGCGGGACAGCTCATCGCGGATTCGCTGTCTCTTCAGCTTTAACTGCTCCACCTGAGCGAGCGTTTCCCGGCGCTGCTGCAGCCATTCCGGACACTGCTGTTCCAGCTCCTCCGGCAGCGGGAGGACGTCCGTCAACGCCCCCAGTTGCGCCCTGAGGGCCCGCATCTCCGGGACGAATCCTTGAAACCGCCGCACACGCTCCAATTGGCTGAGCGCCTGCCGGCACTGGTCCCACTCCTGCCGCAACCGGTCCGCCTCTTCCTCGAGCCGCTCCACATTCCGCCGCAATCGCTGCCACTGCTCGGCGCTCAGGCTCTGACTGCGCACGCCGTTGACCGCCTCCAGGTACTGGCGCCAGGCTCGGTTGAGCCGCTTGGCGGAACGCGCGCGAAACGTCGGATCGAGCAACTCTTCCGCCTTTGCGCGCAGATGAGCCAAAACATGTTGCAGGTGCTGGGCACCCCCGCCGGCTTCAAACAGGGAGATGCCTGCTTCGCCCCCTGACGCCAACAAGCTCTGGCCGCCAGCACGCAGACGTTCGTGATCGAACCCGAACAACAGGCTGAAGCGCTCCCGGTCGTAGCCGCATAAATACCGGGCCACGTCCTCCTCGGTCAAACGGGCGCCGTCGACGTCGCACAACACCAGCCGTTGGCGGCGCTTTCGCCGTGCCACGACCACTGCCGGCATTCCCGGGTGTTCGAGCCATCCTTGCAGGCGCGATTCGCTGGAGTAATGGGCGTGGCGATCCCCTTCAAGCGGCCCGCCAAACAACAGGTCCAGAAGCAGACGCAAAAACGTGCTCTTGCCCGCCTCATTCGGCCCGTACAGGACATGCAGGGCGGGACCGCCTTCGCCGAAGTCCACCTCCAACCGTGCAAACGGCCACACCTGTTCCGCCACGATCCGCCGGATCCTCACTGTCCTCCGCCCCCCGCGCGCAACGAGTCCAAAACGAGTTCGCGAGCGTCCGGCAGCAGGCTGCGAACGTCAGCCAGCGACTCCACCCGGGTGGCATCCGGCCTGGCGACGCAGGCGGCGATGTGGCGTTGCACGCCTTGCACGTGCTCCAAAAACTCCGCCAAAAACTGTTCATCCGCCGTCAACTGTTCAGCGGTCGCGAGAAAGCTCCCAACGGCATCGGCGACCGACCGCGAGGCGATGGGCGCCTCAGCCCGCGTGTCAAACCGCACCGCCTCCAACCAGATCCGGCCGGGGTCCGACAGGGACAGGACGGCATTGGCAACCTCATGCCGGTACCGTTCCGGGTCCGCCAAGATGCGCCCGTGCAACGCCGTCAAACCCGTCAAACGCACGCGCAAAGCCAAAGGCAGCTCGCTATCGCCCGCGGCGCCCTGCACAGCGGCAGCCACCCGACTGAAGAAGTCAGCGTCGCTGGCGGCGCCGGTCAGGTCGACCACGCACACGACCCAGCGGATCACGTCGAGCGGGCGGTGTTCCAAGGTCGCCGTGCGGCCGTTCACCGTCACTAGCGTGCAACCTTTCGCTCCCGTCTCGCGCACGTGGCGCCCCTGCAGGTTGCCGGGGTAGACAACGTACGGCGATTCGTGCAGCACCATGCGCTTGTGGATGTGTCCCAGCGCCCAATAGTCGTAGCCTTTGGCCAACAGGTCGGACAGCCGGCACGGGGCGTAGGGCACGTGTCCCTCCTGCCCCTCGAGGGAAGTGTGCAACACGCCGATGTTGAAGCACCCTGGCACCGGATCGGGATAACGAGGCACCACATTGTCGGTCACCTGCGGCTCCCGGAAACCCATCCCGTGCACGGCCGCCGCCACGTCGTCGAGCACGCAGGTGGCCGGGCGGTCGACTGGAAACACAAACACCCCCTCGGGCAAGGTCAATCGTCGGCTGATCCGGCTTTCGGCATCGTGGTTGCCGGAGACGAGGAAGACGTTGATGCCAGCTCGGCACAGCCGTGCCATGCAAGCGCTGAAGTAGAGGCCGGTGGAATAGTCGGGCCAATCGCCGTCAAACACGTCACCAGCGATGACGACGAACCGAACCTGCTCCGCCAAGCACAGCTCCACGAGGTTCTCCAGCGCCCGGCGCGTGGCTTCGCGGATCTGCTCGACGGGTGCGTCTTCCATGAAGGAAAGTCCCCGGAGCGGACTGTCCAAGTGGAGGTCGGCACAGTGTATGAATTTCCACACAGCTTGTCCCCTCCCGTCATCGTCCCCGCCGGTCAGCGCGTCGCCGTCTGCCCGCCCGCCGCTTGGCGCAAGGCGGCAATCACCTGTTCCAGTTGGTGCAGGTCAGAGCCGGCCTGCTCGAAGTCGCCGCGCGCAGTGTCCGCCTGGTAACGGGCCAGCAGGCGGCTTGCCTGCTCCGCCAGGGCTTGGACCGTTCCCGCCGGCCCTTGCAACCCCGCGCCCGTGCCCCCGGCGCCGCTCCCGGCCGGAGCGGTGCCTGGCAGCCCGCCGAGGCCGGAGGGCGCCTGTCCGCCGCCGGAACGCCCGGCTGTCCCGGAAGATCCGGTGCCGCTTGCCCACAACTGCGCCAGTGCGTCGCCCAGGGAGTTGCCCATACGCACCTGCTGGTTGAAATCGACAATCACGCGCTGCAACTGCGGCAGTGAGTTCTCCCGGTTCGCCACCAGGTACACCGGCTCGATGTACAACACCGCCCGCCCCACCGGGATCAGCAGCAGGTCCCCCCGCACCACTTGCGAGCCCTGCTGGTTCCAGAGCGTCAACTGTTGGGAGATGGCGGGATCCGCATCGATTTGGTTCTCCGCCTGCAGCGGGCCGGTTACCCACTCCGACTGCGGGAACTGGTACAACGTGATCCGGCCGTACTGGCCCGGCTCGTTGTCGACGACGAGCCAGCCGTTCAGGTTGTCCTTGTTCGCCGGGGTGAACAGTGCGCTGACGACAAAGTGCGGCCGAGACTGGCCGGGCATGCGAATCTCCTGGAAGACAGGAGGCCGTTGGACCACTTCGTTCTGCTGGTAGATCTGCCTCGCCACCGCCCACAAGTCGTCTTGGTTGTAAAACGCCTGCGGGTCAGTCATGTGGTAACGCGTCAACGTTTGCGCCTGCGCCTGGAACAGGTCGAGAGGATACCGGAAATGCGCGGCGACGTCGTCAGGGACCCGCCAAGTGAACAGGCCGGGGTAGAGCCGATCCCATGTTTTCAACATCGGATCGGACGGGTCAATGGCGTAGAACGTCGTTTGCCCGCTGTAGGCGTCCACCACCACTTTCACGGAATTGCGGATGTAGGCGGTGCCGAGGTGGTGTTCGGCATACGGGATGTTGGGCGTCTGTGTGTAGGCGTCAAACATCCACAGGATGTGCCCGCGGCTGTCGACGAACGGAAAGGCGTTCTCGTCGTACTGGAGAAACGGCGCGATATCCTGAGCGCGCCGGTAGATGTTGCGGTCAAACAGGTACTGCGATTGGCTGGTGATCACGTCGGACGTGTAGAACCGCAGCGTGCCGAGTTCCAACGTCAACAACCAGCGGTTGCCGCGCACCGGCAGTCCGAATCCGCCCCGGTAATGGGAGGAGTGTTCCCCGGTCCCAACCGGGTAGTCAAACTCCGGTTCCCGGGTGGGGGCTATCACGTCGTTGTCCATGAGGCCGAAGTACTCTTGCGGCTGAGTGATGCGCGGGACCGGAGATTGTGTCTGCTGCGGGGTGTTGCCCGCCCACAGCACAGGCAGGCCGTCGCTGTCGAAGCGGTTCACCGGCGAGACGGCCATCCCGTACCCGTGGGTATAGACCAGCGTGCGGTTCACCCACGTCTGCACCGGTACCTCGTCGACGTTCATCTCGCGGACCGCGCTGTACACCTGCGACCGGCCGTAGTGGTCGACGGCGGCCGGCGTGAACCGAAAGTAACTCTTGAAACTCTGCAATTGGTTGAATATCGCGGTCGTCTGTCCCTGGTCGTTGATTCGGACGTTCGCCAACGCGTCCTGCTCGCGTGCCACCATCGCCTGCGTCAAGCGCCCGGACGGGACAAACGGTTGCGTCCGCACGTGTTCGACGCCGACCGCCCAGCGGGTGGCCTGAATCGTGTCCGCGATGTACGGCAACTCCACGGTGTTCTGGTTCGGGTGCACGTACAGGGCATTCACCAACCCCGCCACGATCGCTTGCACCAGGCTGACCGCCGGAAACAACGCCAGGCAGGCCACGGGCCGGACCCAGCCCCGCCAGCGAACGCGGAGAAAGCCGTCGCGTTCGGCCAGCAGCCCCTCCGGCCGGACGGCTTTCCACGCACAGGCGAAGGACGCCGCCAGCAAGGCGGCCACTTTCAGCCACGAGAACACCGGCAAGACAATGCGGGCGGTCACAAACTCCGGACCGAACACGAATGAGCCGTTGCCGCCGCCGAGAACCGTCTCAAACCTGTTCAACCAAGCGAACGCCGCACACAGGAAAAAGCCTGCCGCAGCCGCCACGCACAGCGCTCGCAGCTGTTGCTTGACGATGGCGGACGGAGCCGAGCCACGCTGTACCCCGCGCTGCTTTGCCCACCAAACGGCGACCGCCGTCAGGCGCGACAGCGCAAACAACACGACCGCGCCGAGCAGTCGGCCTGCCCATCCTTCCAACCACGGCAGGTCGTAGACATAGAAGGCGTCGTCGAGGTGCAACAGCGGGTCTCTCCGGCCAAACGGCAAGTGCGACAAGGCGGCGTACCAGAGCGGCGCGTCGACCTTCCAAACCCCGTAGCCAATCCACCAGCCCACCAGGCCCAAGACCCAGCGCAAGCTCCGTATCAGTGCCTGAGGCACTGCGCCCGCCAACGGCCGCAAACCCCACAGCGCACAGGCCGCGTACAAGCTCGCCCCCAGGTACCGCACCGGCAAGCCAAGCCACAGGTTCTTGGCAAACACCGACCCGTATCCCAGGGAGCTGTGCAGGCGGTATTGGAACAACTGGTTGATAATGACGTTCAGGACCGCTGCCACAGCCATAAGTCCGAGCACCGCCCAAGCCCGTCGGAAAAGCTTGCGAAATCTGCCCCGGCTGCGCCCCCGGGCAGACCGTGTAAAGCGCTCCATCTCGAACATTCGGGTCGACCCCGTTCCTACCGACGTTGTCGACCCTAGTTGTACCAAATCCCCGTGAGGGGTGCAATGTTCTGGATCATCTCCACACGGCTTTCCGTAATCACTACGTCGGCGCCGTTCAGTGAACGCCGATGTGCGGCGCGGCCGGCGCCTCCTGGCGGAGGGGAACCAACAGCACAAACAGGACAAAAACGACGAGAAAGACAATTGCCCAGCTTGAGAAGGTGCCAAACGTCTTGGACATTGCCTCACCTCCCCGGTTATCCACAACACCTGGTTACACCCAACATACGGGCGGATGCCAGGGATCGGCAGGGCGAATACCCATCTCCGGCGTTCGCACATCTTGTTGGACTTCAATTGTGCGTGACCCCGGGCATGCAGTTGCAGGAGTCGGGGTCAAGCGGTATACTCCGCTCGGACCACCTTGCCTGCACCGGGAGGAGATAGCCATGGCTCACCTGTTTACCCCATTCCGGCTGAAATCCCTTGAACTCAAAAACCGCATCATGATGTCCCCGATGTGCCAATACTCGGTGTCGGCACGAGACGGGAAGCCAAACGATTGGCACCTCGTCCACTACACCAGCCGGGCCATCGGCGGCGCTGCCCTGATCATGATGGAAATGACCGACGTGGAGCCTGACGGGCGGATCAGCGATTTCGACTTGGGCCTGTGGTCAGATGACCACATCCCCGCCTTCGCCCGTATCATTGAGTCGTGCCACCGGCACGGTGCGAAGGTCGGTATCCAAATTGCCCACGCAGGGCGAAAGGCCCAAGATGCACCGGTCCCCGTCGCCCCGTCTCCCATCCGCTTTCCGGCGGACGGCTACAAGACCCCGCGGGAACTGACGACCGACGAAGTCAAAGCGATGGTGGAAAAATTCCACCAGGCAGCGCGGCGTGCCGTCAAGGCCGGTGTAGACACACTCGAAATCCACGCCGCGCACGGCTACCTGCTTCACCAGTTTCAATCACCGTTGACGAACCGCCGCAAGGACGTGTACGGAGATGACCTGGCGCGGTTTGGAAGCGATGTAGTCGCAGCGGTGAAAGCGGCCATGCCGGCGGACATGCCTCTGTTGATGCGGATCTCGGCGGTGGAGTACGCGGAAGGAGGTTACGGGTTGGATCACGCAGTGGCATTGTGCCGGCGCTACCGCGAGGCGGGCGTCGACATGTTCGACGTCAGCTCCGGCGGCGAATCGGTGCCCGCGCCGGGACGCGGCCCCTCGAATCATCCCGGTTACCAAGTGCCGTTCGCCGCTCGGATCCGCGAAGAGGTGAACACCCCGGTGGTGTCCGTGGGTTTCTTGGACGATCCGAGATTGGCCGAAGCGGTTGTCGCCAACTGCTGGGCAGATGTGGTGGCTGTTGCCCGCGGGCTGCTGCGGGATCCGTACTGGCCACTGCATGCCGCGCAGGCGCTTGGTGAGCAGCCGGATGTGCCGAAGCAGTACATGCGGGCATTCTGACCAGCCGGGCGGGCCACAAACCGCGCCGGCACCGGTGAACCAGGGGCGCCCCGGCTGCCCCGGCCCCCCGCTCCTGGCCGGATCCCTGCAGCCGCGGCGGCCCTTGGCGTCCGACGCGGCACCGGCGTCACCAGCGCGGCAACACGGAGACAATCACATACCGCGCTGTGTCCGAATAGTTCCACGACCATTCCGGCGGTTGGGCGTGTACGGCCGAGGTTGCGCACGGCCCGTCCGCGTCGCCGACGGCGCCAACCACGCTCACCTCCCCGCAACGAAGGTCCTCAAACACCCGTTTCATGCCAGCTGCGTTCACAATTGAATCCTCCTTCACCAGTGCCGGACCGCACCGCTGCGCGCTGACTGTGGCGCGCCGGCCGATCCGTTCGCTGTACAGTATGAGTGCACGGCTTGGAAGGTTCCGGAAAACCATTCCGCCGGTCCCGTGCGGCGGCGAATGGTTGGAGGTGACCGGCGCACCGCGCATATTGGCGACGGCACCAAAGCATAATGAACTGCGTAACCGGCGTCCCGCTGGGCACCGGTTGGCGCGCGGGCCTGGCACTGCGCGCACCCCACAGTACTGGAGGAGGGGTTGCGGCATGACGGTTGCGACACAGGTGAAGCAGGCGTTGGCGGGTTTGAAGAGCGCGCAAGCCAGCTTTGAACAGTTTGCTCTGCAGACCAATGATCAGCGCGTGAAGCAGTTGTACACGGACGCTGCGAAGCAAACCCAGTCTCTCGTCAATTCCCTGCAGCAGCGCGTCAAGGAAATCGAGCAACAGGAGCCGCAGTACAAGGGGTTCTGACGTCAGGTGCAATCCGCCCCGGCACGTGCAACTGACGTTTGCACGCGGTCTGGCGGATGGCCGTGGGGGCCGCCCGTATTGGGCGCCCCCACTGGCATTTTGGGATGCGCCATTTCGCCACCCTCTGTGAACAGGGCCGCCCCGCCTCGACTCCGCTCGGTTTGCCACGTCCCCGCGCTGAATTTAAAGCCCTTCGTTCCCCACAGCCGCTGCGGTGAACTGGACTTCCGACAGTGTTTCGCTCACAATCAAAGTCAGCGATGACGACCGCCGTCGCCGGC
>JADGIC010000054.1 GCA_019683615.1 Alicyclobacillaceae bacterium
CGTTTTTGGCTCAACTTCCGCTGTCGGCTTCGCGGATACCTTCAGAGGCTCAAGTGTCCCATGCTGTTCAACGCAGTTTTTTCACCGGCCTTCTAGGTCACTGCGGCATACGCAAAACGCGCAGCGCTTGCGCACCGGCACGAGTTCGTGCGGCGTACAGCCGATCCGCCTTCACAGTGAACAAAATCCCGTCCAAATGATCCATTTCGTGTTGAATGCAGCGGGCGCGTAACCCTTTGGCCTCGAGTTCAACCCATTCCTCATCGCGCGTCCACGTCCGAATCCGCACCCACTCGTAACGCCTTGTCTCCCCGACGACGCCGGGTATCGACAAACAAGCGTCCGGTCCCAACCGCTCGTCGCGGCCCTCAAGCAGTTCGGGATTGATCAGCTCCCAGACGCCGAGGCCGTCACCCGTGTCCACGACCGCCAACCGCTTGGAGATGTTCACTTGCGGTGCGGCCAATCCGATGCCGCGGACAAATGCCAGTGTGTCACGCAGATTGTCTAACACGCGCGTGACATGAGGTGTGACGTGCGGTACCGGTTTCGCCGGCGTGATCAACGCGGGGTGCGGCACCTGCACAACAGGGTAAATGGCCATTGCCATCCCCTCCATGCCGCGCTGCGGCCACCCTACGCATCTGGAAACAGTTCGTAAAACGCCGCGTAGCGCTCATCCCGCTTCACGTTTCGAGCTGCAGCTGCCTGGCGACGGCTGTAACCGCCCGACGGCTCCGCCGCCGCTGCCGCTTCTTCGCGGGCCAGCGACCGCTCGCGAAACTGCTGCCGGTGTTCCTCCAGGTCCTGGCGACTGCGGATGTGGCTGCGCTGCCAATGGTACAGGATGCGGTCGATGTATTTGATATTGTACTTGTTGGCTAACACCGCCTCCCGAAGGGCCTCCACCAGCATCCATTCCGGATACCGGTCGCGTTCCAGCCAGTGCACAATCTGTTCACACTCGAATGGTGACAACGGGCGCCCGAACTCCTGTTCAAACAGCGTCACCACGTCTGATGGACGGGCGACCGGCTCGCCAGAGGACGGCCACAACGCCCGCCACAGCGGCGTCAAATCGAAGTAGTTGCTTTCCGTCCCCGATTCGTCGAAGCGCGCCCCAATGGCAAGCAGGCCCGCGGTGACGAGCCGGCCCATCAAGTCGGCCACGCGGCTGGGAGGCAGATTCGTCCGCTGTCCCAGCATCTGCGGCGACAGAAAGGCCGCCCCTTCGACCTGGCGCGCAGCCAAAATGTGCAACAGCAACACCAATTCCTCAGAGGACAAGCCCAACTCCGAGGAACGAAGCAACAGCCGATGCGGAACTGAGACAAACGGCCCGCCCATCGGATCTCCTTCCGGCAAGGCCGCTTGCGGTGGTTGCCACTTCATTCCATTCCACTCCCCGCCATCCGGATGCGGTTGCCCGGGCTACGACCAGCCACCGGCCGCTCTGCACAAGCCTGCCGTTCAGCGGACCTCCGTCACGCACCAGCGGGCATCTGACCGTCCACACTGCTTGCAGGTGCGGGCAAAGCAACCGGAGTCTCCGCCTCCTTCGACGCACCCGACTGGATGGAGCGGAGCCACTCCCGGAACTCGTCGCCACCGATACTCTCCCGTTCGACGATATGCGTGGCGAAGCGGGCGATGTCTTCCTTAAACGGCCGCAGGATCTCCCGGGTGACCTGTTCCTGTTCCGACAGTATATGCCGGGTCTCTGTGTCCAACACCGCCTCTGGCAGGTGCTCCTCGTCCACAATGCCAATCCGGGACAGTCCGCAAATGACCATCGTGCGGGCAAGTGCGGATGCCTGCTGGAAGTCGTTCTGGGCACCGGTGCTGCGGTTCCCGTAGCGGAGTTCTTCCGCCAGGCAGCCGGCCAGCGCCACGTTGATCTGCTGCTGCAACTGTTCCTTCGTGTACAGGTAGCGGTCGTGTTCCGGGATTTGACGGACGAAACCGAGCGCGTTGCCGCGGGGAGCAATTGTGATGTGCGACACTGTCCCCGGGCGCATCAGCTCGCTGATGATGGCGTGGCCAAGTTCGTGCACCGCCACCCGCTCCAACTCCTCCGGGGTCGGTTTGCGGCCCGTCTTTTCCCCCATCAACACCTTGTCCACGGCATCGCGGAACATGTCTTGCGTGATTTCCGAGCGGTTCTGGCGCAAGGCGATGATGGCCGCCTCGTTGACCAAAGACTCCAGCTGCGCCCCGGAAAACCCGAACGTCTCGCGCGCAATCTGCTCCAGGTTGACATCCGCCGCCAACGGCTTGCCCGCCGTCTGGATCTTGAGAATGTGCAGGCGTCCGTCTTTGTCTGGCAGGTCAACCTTAATCTGCCGGTCAAACCGACCCGGGCGGAGCAATGCTTGGTCCAACATGTCCGGACGGTTGGTGGCCGCCATGACCAGTACCAACGGCGTCTGCGTCGTTGACATACCGTCCATCTCGGTGAGCAGTTGGTTCAGCGTTTGATCGTACTCCTGGTGGCTGAACTGGCCCCGCCGCGCGCCCACCACGTCAATCTCGTCGATGAAGATGATGGCGCTGTCCTTGTTCTCCTTCTTGGCCAGCGCCCGGGCACGCCGGAACAGGTCGCGCACCCTCTGCGCGCCGACGCCGACATACATCTCCACAAACTCGCTGCCGGAAGCGGACAAGAACACCGAATCCGTGTACGCGGCAGCCGCTTTCGCCATCATCGTTTTGCCGGTGCCAGGCGGACCGGTCAACAAAATCCCTTTCAGAGGCCGAATCCCCAGCGACTTGATGCGATCCCGGTAGCGCAGGAAATCCAGCGCCTCCATCAGCTCTCGCTTGGCGTGTTCCTGACCGCCGATTTGGTCAAAGGTCACATCGTGGCGGACCGACGTTTCACGGTTACCGGGAGTCAAGGAGGAGCGGCGGTCCATCATCACCCACAGGGCCACGGACAGTGCAACAAGGAAGAACAAGGGCAGCACGTTGATGCCCAGATACAGCAGGAACAGCATCAGCGCCAACCCTACGCCAATCACCCATTCCTTGATCAAGAGGCGCCACCTCCCTGGTGCAGCGGCCAGATCCGGTACAGGTATGCGCCGCCCTTTTTCATCTGGATGTAGACGTTGTTGCGGTCCATCGTGACCCGGGCCTGAATACCCATGGCCCGCGCTTTCTGCTCAATCTCGTTCTTCATCTCCACATAATCGCCTTTGGCCAGTCCTTCCAGCAAAATCAGCTCGAAATTTTCATAGGCCTGGGTGAGTGCCGGGCTCTCGTTGTCTTCAATGACCAGTTGTTCGCCCGACATTGCGCTGTCCACAACACGGGCAATTTTGCCGTAGGTGGTCTGCAGGTCAGCCACGTCGGGGCGAAGTGCGATGCGCACCTCATTGGGGTTCCCGGCAATCACTTGAACCGACTTCACACCTGGAATCGCCCGAATCTGAGACTCCAACGGATCTATCAGGTTGAAACGCAAGTAGGCGCGCCAACCGCCGAACATGACGGCCAAACTTACGATGAGTATGCAGATGACGGGAACGAGGCGAACACGAGACATTCCACCGCCTCCAATCCGCTTGGGTTCTCCATTTCAGTATATCACGGCCGGGATCCCGCCGCCGGCGTCACATGTTTCCATGAGCGGCCGCGACAGCAAGAACGTCCCCAATCCGAACCCCCGTCACCGCATCAAAGTAGGCGTACACATGTTGTCCGTTGGCAGCTTGCCCGGCGACTTCCCATACGACGTTGGCCCTGGTGTGGAACGCGGATTGAGCGTTGCCGTCCAGATACCCGATGGCGGCGCTCTGCGGGCGAATGCCGAGCTTTTTCGCGGCCGCCTCCACCTGAGCGGCCGTTTTCAGTCGGTCAGCGGGAATGTAAGACACCACGGCCGGATCGCCGTGCACAAACGCGTACCAGCTGCGCCCAAACGCGTCTGTGCCGTAAAACACCTCTTGAACCCCGGCCGCTGTGAACACCTGGTGGCGCTCGATGTGGTCAATGGGTGAATGATTCAAAGTGAGTTGTGCCGCCTGCGCTTCTGCGACCCATTCGCTGTTCAGGTTGTTCCACAGGCCCAGCAGCAGTGCGCAGACCACCACCGATGCCACGACCAGCCAGACCGCCACCCACACCTTCCACGATTTCATTGCGATCACGCCCGGTACAACGTGAGCAGCATTTTGCCCGGCTGATTGGGTGCCTTCGCCAGCCCAAAGATAACCCCTTTATCCTTGAGATTGCGGTTAAGAAAATCCACCAGCAGGTAGAGGTCATCGGTCGCCGTGCACACGTGGGTGCCAATGACCGACAATTTACCGTCCATGAAATTCCACCCGCGCCTTCCCTGTCATTCGACTCGAGTGAGCCACGCTTTCAGACTATCAATCATCTCATGGTTTGTAAAACGGTAGGACAGCGGCGTGATGCTGACTTTCCCACTGCGAACGGCCGCGACGTCTGTGTCTGCCCCCTCCGGCTGCTCGATCTCATCGCCGGCGTACGTGTAGTACTCGCGCCCGTCGTCATCAGCCAGTTTCCGGAATCGTTCATGATAGCTGCGTGCCCCCAACTGGGTGATGGCCCACGGAGTGTCGCGCGATGCCATGCTGGGTATGTTCACGTTCAGAAACGTGTCCGGCGGCAGTCCGGCGCGGCGGCACCAGTCCGCCACATCGGCCGCGATGGACGACGCCTGGTCGAACGTGCAGCCGCTGCCCGCGAGCGAAAACGCCACCGCCGGAACACCCAGCAAGGCGGCTTCTCCGGCTGCGGCGAGCGTGCCCGAGTACAACACGTCAACAGCGAGGTTCTGGCCCTCATTGATGCCTGACACCATGAAGTCGAACGGTTGGTCGCAACCCAATCGCGACACTGCCCACTTGACGCAGTCCACTGGTGTCCCCGACACGCTCCATGCCTCGATGCCCGCGGAGAAATCATGCACCTTCTGAACGTACAACCGGCCGTGCAGAGAGATGGCGTGGCTGGAAGCGCTCCGTTGCCCGTCGGGCGCCACCACCGTGACGTCCCCCAACCGTTTCATCGCCACAGCCAGTGCCAGGATGCCGGGCGCATCAACCCCGTCGTCGTTGCAAACCAGAATCCTCATCAACTGCCTCCTTCGAGTTCCCTCCCAGGTGGCCGGGCGGCCAGCACGACTGCCTTTAGCTCGTCGCCCTGTGCACACATCCATGGCCTGGCGGACCTCCCCTGCCAGGTTTCGAGCGACATAGCGCGGAGGCACCCGACCATAATAGGTGTACGCCAAGGCGGTCCGGGGAGGAGGTGTGGCGGTGTCGCTGCCATCGCGGCTGGCACCCCGGCATGGACACAGCAGACCGCGGTTCCCGTGATCAGCTTCTCGCTGCCTGCGACTGCGTACGATGGACAAGACAAGGCGAAATCTTACTTTGGACCGACGCACTCGCCGTTTCCGGCGCCACTGACTTGGCCGCGCCACCTGGCGCGCCCGGCGGGCCCGGCTTTCGCCGGGTGTTCACCACAGACTAACCGGCATGCATCAGACGGCTGCCGGCCATGCCGGGACCGAGCGGTGCCGGCAACCAGGCCCGCCGCTATGACGCGCCAACCTGTCAGGCGCCGCCCGGCGCCCCCATTGCCTGGCGAATCCGCCGCACTTCGTACCGGATGCGCTCGGCGTCAAGGGTCGTCAGTTCTCGGTTGGACAGCAGGCAGCGTCCGGCCACGTACACGTCCGTCACGTCGTCCGCGCCGGCCGCGTAGACGATGTCCGATACCAAGTTGTCCCCTGGCGTCAGGTGCGGGCTGTCCAGGTCGAGCAGCACCAGGTCGGCGGCGGCGCCCGGTTGTAATGTACCATGGCCCGGGGGCAGGAATACCGCGCGCGCGCCGGCGGATGTCGCCATCGCCAGCGCATCCGCGGCTGGCACCGCCGTGGCGTCCCCGCTGACGCCCTTGTGCAGGGTGGCCGCCAGGCGCAGTTCTTCAAACATGTCGAGGTTGTTGTTGCTGGCGGCGCCGTCGGTGCCCAGGCCCACGGTGACGCCTTCGGCCAGCAGTTTCGGCACCGGTGCGACGCCAGAGGCGAGCTTCAGGTTGCTCTGCGGGTTGTGCGCGACGCGCACGTCTTTCTCGCGCAGAATGCGGATGTCGTCGTCGTCCACGTGCACGCAGTGGGCGGCCAGCACCGGACGCTCAAGCAGCCCCGTCGCCAGGGCGTGAGCGATGGGCGAGCGGCCAAACTGGGCGCGGCACTCCTCCACCTCGCGCCAGGTCTCCGACAGGTGGATCTGAATCGGCAGGTTCAGCTCGGCCGACAGCTCGGCAACGCGGCGCAGGCACTCCGGGCTGCAGGTGTACGGGGCGTGGGGGCCCAAAGTAACCGTGATCCGCCCGTCGGCGGCCCGGTGCCAGCGGTCGGCGAAGGCGCGGCTGGTGGCAACGGCGCGGTCAATGCCGGCGGGATCGGAGGCGGCGATGCCCCAGGACAGTACCCCGCGCAGCCCGGATTCAGCGACGGCGCGGGCGGCGTCGTCCATCCACATATACATATCCGTGAAACAGGTGGTCCCCGAGCGGATCATCTCCCAGCAGGCGAGCAGCGTGCCCCAATACACCGCCTCGCCGGTGAGGCGGGCCTCAAGCGGGAAAATGCGCTCCTCAAGCCAGCGCTGCAGCGGCAGGTCGTCGCCCGCGCCGCGCAGCAACGTCATGGCGGCATGCCCGTGGCAGTTCACCAGTCCTGGTATCGCGACCGCCCGCGGCCGCTGCACGCGGACGTACTCGACCGGGATCTGGGCTGGGGTGGTGCCGCCTCGCCAGACCGCTTCAATCCGACCGTCGCGAATGAGAATTTGGCACGGCTCGGCGACCACCTCGTCGGCGGAAATCACGGCAGCGCCGACAGACAGGCACAGTTTCCCCTGGTTCAATCCGGTTTCCTCCTTATGGGTCGGCATCCGGTTGGACGCCGGTGGCGATAACCTTGCGCCGTGGGGCGACGACCTTCCCCACGCTGCGAGCATCGGGGCGCTCAATGACGCCCGCTTCGGTGACGATGGCGGTGATCAGCATGTGCGGCGTGACGTCGAACGCCGGGTGCAAGGCAGGCGTGCCCTCCGGTGCGATGCGTTGAGACAACACCGTCAGCACCTCTTCCGGCGAGCGCTCTTCAATCGGGATCTCCATGCCTGTCGCGATCGACATATCGAAACTGCTGACGGGCGCCGCGACGTAGAACGGGACGCCGTGGTGATGAGCCAACACCGCCAGGCTGTACGTGCCAATCTTGTTGGCGGTGTCGCCGTTGCGGGCGATGCGGTCGGCGCCCACCACCACCGCGTCGACGAGGCCTCGGTGCATCAGGTAGCCTGCCATGCTGTCCGTCACCAGCGTGTGCGGGATGCCCTCCTGCTGCAACTCAAAGGCCGTCAAGCGCGCCCCTTGCAGGTACGGGCGCGTCTCGTCCACCCACACGTGGGCAAGCCGGCCGTTCTCGGCTAGGGCGCGAACAATGCCGAGCGCCGTACCGTACTCGACGGTGGCGAGCGATCCGGTGTTGCAGTGGGTCAACACCCGCACCTGCGACCCTTGCGGGAACAGATCGGCGCCGAGCCGGCCAATCCGCCGGCAGACACGGGCGTCCTCGTCGCAGATGGCGCGGGCTTCCGCTTCGAGCCGTGCGCAGACGAACGCGGCGACCCCCGCCTCCCGCGTCCGGTCCGTCCTCCGGCCGGCCTCGACCGCCTGCCCGGGCGCTTCGCTCAGCGCCCGGTCAAGCGCCTCGCGCATCCGGTCAAGCGCCCAAAACAGGTTGACCGCCGTCGGCCGGGATGCCGCCAGGCGCTCCATGGCCGCTTCCAACCTGCGCAGGAGTCGGTCGCTGTCCGCCCCCTCGTCGCGCAGCCGGCGAGCCTCCAGCACGACGCCCCACGCGGCGGCAGCGGCGATGGCCGGCGCGCCCCGCACCACCATCTGACGGATGGCGTCTGCCGCCTCGTCGGCGTTGCGGCACACCACCCAACGCTGCTCGTGCGGAAGCCGGCGCTGGTCCAACAGGCGCAGCCCGTCCCGAGTCCATTCCAGCGCCTTCACGGCCGGTCACCTCCTGCGCCGTCCGGCTCGCCCCTGCCGCCGCTGCCTGAACCAGGCACGTGCAGACCAGCAACGTTGCTCCCATTCCCTTGTTCCCCTTTGCCATCGCCCGTGTCGCCGTGTCTCTGCCCGAGCGGCGCCTGGCCACTCACGGCTTGCGGACAGCGGCACGGCCGCTCGCTTCCCAGCACGGCGATGGTCTCGAGGAACAGCTCCCGAATCCGGTGAACGCTCTGGCCCATCACCTTCAGCACTTCCTGGTGCGTCAGCGGTTCGGGCGCCCCTGCCGTCCCGTCCGCGGCGCCGATGCCCGCACCGTAGTTGGTCACCATGCACACCGTGGCGTAACACAGCTCGGCCTCTTTCGCCAGGACCACTTCCGGGACGCTGGTCATGCCCACCACGTGTCCGCCGAACGCCTGGAACAGCCGGATTTCCGCGGTCGTCTCGAAGCGCGGCCCCTCCACGCACACGTACGTGCCGCCCGCCCGCACGGCCAACCCGAGGCGCCGGGCAGTCTTGGCCAGCGCCTGGCGGAGGCGACCGCAATACGGGTCGGTCATGTCGACATGGACCACGCGCCCGGATTCAAAGAAGGTGACCGGCCGCGTCTTCGTGAAATCCAGGAAGTTGTCGACGATGACAAGGCTGCCCGGGGCGATGTCGGGTTGCAACGACCCCACGGCGGCAGTCGCCAGCACCTGCGTTACGCCCAACTCCTTGAGCGCCCAGATGTTGGCTCGGTAATTCACCCGGTGCGGCGGTGTCTGGTGGCCTGGCCCGTGGCGCGGCAAAAAGGCAATGCGCCGTCCCCGGTACGTCCCCGCCTGCATCACCGCCGGTCCGTACGGGGTATCCATGTCGATGGTTTCCAGGTCTTCCAACAGGTCCGGCTCGTACACGCCGGTCCCTCCGATGATGCCGAACTGTGCCTTCACGCCGATTCCCCCTTGGCTCCTCCGATTATACGGGAAAACCCGGACCATGGGGACATCGTCACCAACGGACCCCGTGCCGCTCGAGGAAGACGACGATGCGGTGCAGCGACGCCCGTTCCCGTGGCCGCATCAGGTCGCCCACCGCCCGCACGCGCTCCGCCATGTTGTGGATGGTGAACGCCTCCGGCCGCACGCCTCGCTCCAGCTCCGTCCACGTCAGCGGCGCCGACACGGTCGCCGCCGGAGTGGCCCGCGGGCTGTAGGCGGCGACGAGCGTACGGCTCCTGCCGTGCTGCGGGTAATCCACGTACACCTTGTGGCCGCGGTCCTTCTTCAGCCGCTCCAGCGTCACCAACTGCGGCAGTTCGGCCCGCAGATACTCGGCGACCGCCCGTGTGAACACCCGGGTCTGCGCGAACGTGTGGCCGCCGGTGAGCGGGATAAACACCTGCAGCCCGGTTGCTCCTGACGTCTTCGCCAGGTGCGGAAGTTCCATCCGCTCCAGTAGCCGGTGCAAGGCAAGCGCCACCTCCCGCACCGCGTCGAACCCAGGCACGGACGGGTCCAGGTCGAACGCCACCCAGTCGGGCTCGTCAGGCCGTCCAATTCGCGTGAAGCCGACGTGCAACTCGACCGCCGCCTGGTTTGCCAACCACATCAGCGTGGCCACCGAGTCGGCCAGGAGCACCCGGGCAGGCTCACCGCGCCCAGCCGCCGGGACAGCCAGCGTGCGCACCCAAGGCGGCGTTCCCGGCGGCACGTGCTTCTGGTAAAATGCCGGTCCGCCCACCCCGTCCGGACAGCGGATCACGGTCAGCGGCCGATCCCGCACGTGCTCCAGCAACACCGGCGCGATCTCGGCCATGTAGCGCACGTAACGGGCCTTCGTCACGCCCGCCTGCGGCCACAACAGCTTGGCCGGGCGCGTAATCCGCACCAGGTGTTCGGCTTGCAGCCGGAATTCGTCCAAGGTTGGCATCCGGCAGCCGCTCCGGTCACGAACTCCGCGGGCGGGTCCGCGTGGCGCGCGACCGCCGCGGAGGCGCGGCTGCCGGCTCGCTGCTGGCGCCTGCAAGCGGCGGTGCGGCTCCCGCCGGGACCGGTTCGGGCGCGGGCTCTGGGGCCGCCGCCGATTTGCGTTCGGATGCGGACGCCTTGGCGGTCCGACGGATGCTTTCCTCCAGCGCTTTCATCAAGTCGATGATGTTGTCCGCCACCTGAGGGCGAACCTGCGCCACGTCTGCCCGCTGGATCTTGGTTTCGACCAGCTCCTGGATTCGCTGCCGGCGTTCGTCGGCGTACTGCTCCGGCTGGAAGGGTCCCGACAACTGCTCAATCAAGGTGACAGCCATCCGCAGCTCCGCGTCTGCCACCGGCGCGTCCAAGCCGGCTGCCGGGAGTTGCTCGACCGGGCGCACCTCGTCCGGCCAAAACAGCGTCTCAACCACCAACACTCGCCCAAAGACCCGCACGCAGCAGAGCGTCTCGGCGCTGCGCAGCACCGTGCGGGCGACGGCGATACGCCCGGTCTGCTCCAACGCCGCCTGCAACAGCCGGTACGCCTTGGCCCCGGCCGGGTCGGGCGCCAGGTAGTACGTCTTGTCGAAGTACACCGGGTCAACCTCCGCCAGCCGCACGAAGCCGACAATGTCAATCGTGTGGCTGCGCGGCTGGCGCAGGGCCTCCAACTCCTCTTCCTCGAGCACAACGAACTCGTTCGGCCGGTATTCGACGCCGCGCACCACCTCATCCCATGCCACCGGCCGGTCGCAGCGCGGGCAGCGCCGCTGGTACTCGATGGGCGTGTGGCAAGCCTTGTGCAGGTAGCGGAACTTCACATCCTTCGATTCGGTGGCCGCGTACATCCGCACCGGGACATTGACCAGACCGAAGCTGAGGGACCCTTTCCACATCGTGTGCACTGCGGAAACCTCCCCGCCGCTGGCCGGCGCATCCGGCGGCCGCCGGCCGTGCGCGGCGCCGTTTGCCCGTAGTGTGGGCAAGGCGGGCGGGAACATGCGGATCGGTGGAGGCGACCGCCATCGCAGGATATGGAATTATAAGGAACAAACAGACTCGCCCAACTGGCAGGCCGCCCTGACGGTCAATCCAGCACGTAGTAGGCGAGGCTTTGCAATTCGCTGGTGAAGTCGGCGTTGCGAAGGTGAACGTGTTCCGGGACGCGCAGTGCCGCCGGAGCGAAGTTGAGGATGGCCGTGACGCCGCCCTGCACCAGGCGGTCGGCGACTTCCTGGGCGTGTTCCGCCGGCACGGCGATAACCGCCATCCGGATTTGGTGTTCCCGCAAGCAGCGCTCCAGCTGTTCCGCCGGCCGGACGACCACTTGGCCAATCCGCATGCCGACCTTCGCAGGGTCGTTGTCGAACACGTGGCCGATGACTAGGTTGCCCGGTTTGTTCTGGTTGTAGTGGCACAGGGCAATGCCGAGGTGGCCAGCCCCCACCAAGGCCACCGGGATCTCCCGATCCAGCTTGAGGATCTGCTCAATCTTGTCAATCAGGTAGCGCACCTCATAGCCGATACCCTTGCGCCCAAACTCCCCGAAATAGGCCAGGTCCTTGCGGATCTGCGCCGGGTTGAGGTCGAGCTGCGCGCCCAGCTCCTGGGAAGACACGGTTTGGACATGGTGATCCTCCAACTGCTTGAGGTGACGGAGGTATACGGGCAACCGCCGAATCACCCCCAGCGGGATGCGTGGCGCTTTCGTCGACAACAACCATCCCTCCCTTCGCAGGAACGACTGCGCGACCGGGACCCCCGTGCACGCGGACTGTGCGCATGCTCACCGACTGTGCGCCGTCCCCTCGGCAAAAAACCGCTCAATGCGGCGAAACACTTCTCGTTCCGGGGCCACCAGCGGACGTACGCCGACCGCCTGCACAAACCGGGATCCATAGCGTGACGTGGCAATCCGCTTGTCGTACACCACGACGACCCCGCGGTCGTCCACCGTCCTGATCAAGCGGCCGAACCCTTGTTTAAAACGAACCACCGCCTCCGGCAGACTGGCCGTCCAAAAGGCGCTCCGTCCAGCGCGCGCAATCTGTTCGTCGCGCGCCTGGGCGACCGGGTGGTTGGGCGGCGTGAACGGCAGCCGTACGATGACCAGCGTACGCAGTTGGTCGCCCGGCAGGTCGATGCCCTCCCAAAAGGACTGTGCGCCGAGCAGCACGGACCGCGGCTGCCGCCGGAACGCTTCCACAATCCGCGTCCGTTCCCCGTCGATGCCTTGGGCAAACAGCGCGTACCCGGCCTGCCGCAGCGGGCCGCGCAGCCGCCGGGCCGTCGCCTGCAGCCAGCCATGGCTGGTAAACAAGGCCAACAGCCGACCATCGCTGAGACCTGCCAGTTCGCGCAGCGATTCACTCAACCAAGCGGCCGCTTCGTCCGGGCCCATACGGGACAGGTCCGGCACGTCACTGGGCACGCAGAGCAAAGCCTGGCGGTCCAGTTGAAACGGCGACTCGACGGCCAGCGACTCGACCCGTCCGGCCGCGTCGAGGGCGTCCAACCCGACCGCCTGTTTGACATAGGTGAAGTCCCCGTTGACGGCCAGCGTCGCCGAAGTTAGCACCACGCATCGCTTCGCCGCGAACAAAGACTCACGCAGTTGGTCGCTGACGTTCAGCGGCGTCCGGTGCACGATGACATACTTCCGCTCCCGCGACCCGACAAGCTCAATCCACTGCACCACAGCCGCGTCGGGACCGGCTGTCCGGCTGAGCACCGCCAACCGCGCCGCTAACTCCCGCCCGAATCCGTGGGCGTCCAGCAGGCGTGCGGCCAGCTCGGCATCGGGATCGTCTGCGGCAAGTTCAGCCAACTCCTGCAATTCACGCCGCCACTCGGGGAGCTGCTCCTCCAACCGTTGCGCGGTGTCGACAAAGCGCTGCCACGCCGGCTCGGGCTCCTGGCGGGCGTGCAACCGGTACACCAGTTCGCCGCGCGGGAACAACTGCGCGAGGGCGGCGAACGCATCCTCCGCCAGCGTCCGCAGGCGACCAACCTGTTCCGTGAGCCGCGCCATCAAGGCGGCCGCGCCGGCCCGGCCGGATGACGCGAGCTGTTGGGTGAGTTCCGGGAGCACGCCGTGCCGGCCGCTGTCCCGAACAAGGCGCGCTGCCAAGGCCAAGCAGTGGGCTTGATGCACCTCTTCACCCAGGTGGCGGGCAGCCTCCCGCTCCAAATGGTGGGCTTCGTCGACCACCAGCACGTCGTGGCGGGGAAGGATGCGAAAGTCCGATTTGATGTCGCTCATGATCAACGAGTGGTTCGTGACCAATACGTCCGCCGAGTGGGCTTGCGCGCGCGCCCGGAAATAGTGGCAAGGCTTGAAAAACGGGCACCGCTTGCCAACGCATGTTTCCGTCTCGCTCTGCACGCGCGGCCACACCTCACTGATTCGCCTGCCAAGCCCGATTTCCTCCCGGCATCCGGCCGGCGAATCCACCAGCCACACGACCAGCGCCATGTAGGCCTCGGCTTCATCCGCCGCGGTGCCCATGCCCACCTGGCGGGTCTCGTGGCGCAGCTTGCGCATGCAGACGTAACGGTTGCGCCCTTTCAGCACGGCCAACGTCAGCGGCTCCTTGACAACTTGGCGCAGCGTCGGAAAATCCCGCTCCGCGATCTGGTCCTGCAACGACGTCGTGTAAGTGGACACCACCACCCGACTCCCTCGCTCCAGGGCGTACAGGGCAGACGGAATCAGGTAGGCGAGGGACTTGCCTGTGCCCGTCCCGGCCTCAACCACCAGGTGGCGTTCGCGTTCCATGGCCGCCGCCACCGCCTCCACCATGCGCCGCTGGCCTGGGCGCACCTGAAACCCCGGCAAGGCGTCAGTAAGTGGGCTGTCGCGATCCAGCAACCGGCTTGACGCGGTGACCAGTTGCGACGAGGGCGCCTGTTGTCCGTCCTCGTTCGCGCGGCCGCGCTCACCGTCGTCCTCATACGCGGAAGGTGCCCCCTCACCGCGGCTGCCCACCGCGACGAACACCAAGCCGTCCACCGCTTGCCGACCGGGCGGAAGAGCGGTGCCGATGCCCGTCAAACGGGCGTCGGCCACCTCCATCCACCAGCAGGCGGTCGCTGGCGACCAAGTGCTGCTCAGCGCTTCGAGTTCCTGCAAAGTCACGTACGGCAGTTGCAGTGCGCGCTCTTTCAAGGCGGCCAGCAGGCGGACGGTCGTCAGCGCGTCTGGCAACGCCCGGTGGCGCGGCCTCTCCGGAACCACACCGCAGCGGGCAGCAACGTCGTCGAGGCCGTGATCGCGCACGGTTGGGTACAGCACTCTGGACAGCCGCCAGGTGTCAACCGCATCCGTGGAACCTGCCAGGCTGTAGCCGGCCCGGCGGCAGGCAGCCTGCAAAAACGCAAGGTCGAAGTCCACCCGATGGCCAGCCCACACCAACCCCCGCGTCCAATCGAGGAATGCCGGCAGAACGTCTTCAACGTCAGGTGCCGCTGCCAAATCGCCCGGTTGGATCTGGGTCATGTCGAGGATCTCCGGGGGGACGTGGCCGCGCGGCCGGATCAGGCTTTGGAACGTCCGCTCGATTTGCCCGTCCGACACGTGCACCGCGGCGATCTCGATGATTTCGCACGACTCCGGCGACACTCCGGTCGTCTCCACATCTATCACGACCAGGTCCACGCCCGTCCCCCTTCCCCGGAACCTGCGGCCCCTTTCTGGCACCTCCGCACCTGTCTCTTATAAACATATCCGAGCCCACGAGACCCTAAGACAGGGCCTA
>JADGIC010000219.1 GCA_019683615.1 Alicyclobacillaceae bacterium
ACCCTGGCCGGCGCGATGATTGCCTACAAGGCGCTGACCGCTCCGCTGGACCCGGTGAACGAGGGGTCGTTTCGCGCGCTGAACGTCGTAATCCCGGAAGGGAACCTGATGATGGCGAGGTACCCGGCGCCCATGTCCGCGTGGAGCATGGTGCTCCCCACCGTCGTCGACACGGTGTTGACAGCACTCAGTCCGGCGATGGCGGAACGGATTCCCGCCGCTCACCTTGGTTCCTTGGGGGGCTCCATCGTCTGCTTCGGGACAGACCCGCGGAACGGGAAACCGTTCGTGTTACAGAGCATTGAAGGAGGTGGTTGGGGCGGTCGCCCGTTCGAAGACGGCGAGTCTGCCTCGGTGTCCGTGTGCCAAGGCGACGTACGGAACGCGCCGGTCGAGAGCATCGAAATCAAAGCGCCCGTGTTGGTGGTGCAACGGGGGCTGCGGACAGACTCAGGCGGTCCGGGCAAGTTCAGGGGCGGATTGGGCTTGGATGTGCGGGTGCGCACGCTGGCGGAGATGCAGTGGAACTTGACAACCTCCCGGCGGACGCAGTGCCCGCCGTGGGGGTTGTGGGGCGGCAAGCCCGGCTTGGTCGAGGAAAACCGTTTGAAGCGGCCGGGTTCGGACCGCTGGGAGCCTGTTCAGCTGGTCCGTGACACGGTGCCTGCCGGAAGCGAGGTGATGATTCTGACGGCGGGCGGCGGTGGTTGGGGGGACCCGTTGGAGCGGGACCCGCAGCTGGTGCAGCGCGATGTCAGAGAGGGGTTTGTGTCTGTCGAAGCCGCCCGCGCAGACTACGGGGTTGTGTTGTTCCCTGACTTGTCGGTCGACCTTGCAGCCACCGAGCAGCTGCGCCGCCGTCTTCAGTCTGACCGCGCCGGTCAAGGCGGTGGGCGGTCGCAGGATGAGGTTTGAATTAAGGATTGAAAGGAGGACGTCCGGGATGCAAACCTCGAAACAGTCACCGACCGAGTTTCTCGACAACCTGCCGATGACGCGGTTTCACTGGCTGTTGGTTGTCGGCATCGTGTTGGCACAGCTGTGTGACGGATACAATTCAATGGCCACGTCGTACGCTCTGCCGTCCATCACCAGCACCTTTCACCTGTCGAAGGCCATGGCCGGGTCCATTCCGTCGACGACGAACTTCGGGCTGCTGGTGGGGGCGCTGTCGTTCTCGTTCTTGGCGGACAGGTACGGCCGAAAGCGCATCTTTCAGTTGATCCTGTTCGTCTACGCGTTTGGATCGTTTCTGTCTGCCATCTCTCCTAACTATCTGTGGTTGTTGGTTGCGCAGTTTATCGTCGGGCTGGGGGTCGGCGGGGAGTTTCCGGTTGCGTTCGCGCTGCTCGCCGAATTTTCTCCGCGGCGGCACAGGTCCAAACTGATCCCGCTGGGGCCGTTCTTCTTCAGCGTAGGATGGGTCGTCGCCGGGCTGCTGGCCCTGGTGGTCATGAGTTCGCTTGGTTGGCGGTACATGTACTGGATTGGCGTCGCCCCGGCCCTGGTGATTATCTACCTGCGTCGGTTTGTGCCGGAATCGGTCCGCTTCCTGATGCTGAAGAACCGCTGGGACGAGGTTGACGCGGTGTTGAAAAACTTGGCTGCAAAGGCTGGTGTGGAACCTCCCCCGCGAATGGCCGAGCCTCCTGCGGGCGGCGGCGACATGGCCGGCCCGACGCCGCGCCGGCGCCACGCGATTCGCCCGCTGCTGTTGCCGATGATTGCCTTGAGTATTTTGTATTTTCTGTCGTTCCTGCAAAACACGGCGATTTTAAGCTGGATGCCGTCGCTGTTTTACAACGAAGGGTACAGCATCATGAAGAGCATCGCCTTCACGTTGGTTGTGAACGCGGTCGTCCCGTTCTCCCAGTTCTTCAGCGCTTGGCTGCAGGACGTGATCCCGCGCAAGTGGGCGATAGCCTTGTCGTCGTTAATCGGGTGCGTGTTCTTCCTGCTGTTCGGAATGTCCTTCAAGTATAAATGGCCCATCGGCATTGCCATCTTGTGCGAAATGGTTTCCGCCTTCTTTGCCATCTCCATCATTTCGGTGCTGTACACGCTTGCCACGGAACTGTTCCCGACAGCGATTCGCAGCCGCAGCTCCGGCATCATCACGTCGACGGGCCGGGTGGGGGCGATCGTCGGGCCACTGTTGTTGGGGGTGTTCCTGCAGTCGGGCACGCCCGTGTCCACGATGATTTACAT
>JADGIC010000055.1 GCA_019683615.1 Alicyclobacillaceae bacterium
GGGGTGGGAGGCGTGATCGACCACGCGGAACAAGGCAAAGCCGCACATCGCCACCCCTGCCAGGGCCGCGGCGACGGGACCCAGCCACCTCCGGCCTGGACCTGCACCGCGGCCCGCCGGGCTGGTCGCCGGTAAACCCGCCGCTTTTTGCAAAATCTCGGCCTGGCGGGCGGGCGTGAAGCGGTTGGGCATCCGCTCCAGCTCATCCCGCAACCTGGCTTCCCAAGAATCTCGCCCCGCCTCCGCCGCGTTCCTGTCTTCAGTCTGCATCCTGGCGCCCGGGTTGCGCGGCGCCGGGTGCGGTGCGGGCCGCCGGTCGGCGTCCGGGCCTGGCATCCGCCGTTTCACGAATGTCCGCCTCCTCTTTCGAGCAGCTTGCGCATCTGCCGGACAGCCCGCTGGTAGCGCACCTTGGCGGTGCTCTCGGTGATGCCGGTGATGCGGGCGATGTCTTGGAACGCGAGGTCCTCCTTCACCCGCAGCAGGACGACCTCCCGGAAGATGGGCTTCAGTTGGAACAAGGCAGACAACACCTCGTGCTGTTCGATGTGCTGGAGCACCTCGTCTTCTGTGCGTCGGGGATCTTCGGCATCCACGCGGTCGGACGACCGCACCCGCCGGTAAAACGACGATTTGAAGTGGTCCTTGCACCGGTTGCGGGCGATGGTGAACAGCCAGGTTTGGGCGGCGGCGGGATCGCGCAGGTGGTCCAGGGACTGGTAGGCGCGGGTGAACACGTCCTGGGTGAGATCGTCTGCGGTGTGTGTATCCCGTGTGAGGGTGTACAGGTACCGCCACACCTGCTTCCCGTAGGTCTGCATGAGCTTCGTGAACACCTCTTGGCGGTCGTCCACCCCTGCCAATGCCTCCCCGCTGGCCGCCGTGCCCGAGCGCGGCTGGCATCCGGCTGCGCCTGTGTGCCGTTGCATTGCCTTGTGCACGCGCGCCGCTGTGTGAGTCGCGTCCTGTGCCGCTGCATTGATCAGACGACGAAACGGGCCGTTTGGAAACATGCAACACACGCGTGGCGAATAAGGTAGAACCGTATCTTGGTCCCGTTTCTGCCCCGGCCCCGTTCTGCCGGCCGCCTCACGCCTACCCCTGAGACTGGCGGGAATGGTATTATAACCCGCAGGACGCCTGTCGGAGGATTGTTCGCGTGTTTGAGGTACTCGTCAAACTCGGTTGGTTTTTCCGGGAGCACAAACGCCCCTACATCATTGCGCTGACACTTCTGTTTGTGCTGAACTTCATTGAGGTGATTCCGCCCAAGCTGGTGGGCTACGCGATTGACCAGATGAGCCAGGGTCAGCTCACTGCCGGCCGCCTCGTCGCCGTGGCGGCAGCGTACGGGCTGCTCATCGTTGTCACGTACGTGTTCGGATACACCTGGATGTACAACCTGTACAGCGGATCGAACACGCTCCAGATGACCTTCCGATCCCGCCTGATGGCCCACTTCCTGCGCATGACGGCGCCGTTTTTCGAGCGCCACCGCACCGGGGACCTGATGGCGCGCGCGACCAACGACCTCAACGCGGTCTCCCAGACGGCGGGATTCGGCATCCTCACCTTGGTGGACTCGACGACGTTTTCCGCCACCATCCTGTTGACGATGGCGGTGCTCATCAGCTGGAAGCTGACGCTGGCCTCGCTGCTGCCGCTGCCGGTCATCGCCCTGTCGGTCACCCGCTACGGCAAGTGGATGCACGAGCGGTTCACCCTGGCGCAGGGCGCCTTTGGCGACATGAACAACCACGTGCTGGAAGCAGTCACCGGCATTCGCGTGATCCGCGCGTTCGTCCAGGAGCGCAACGCGGAGCGGCGGTTTGCAGCGGCGATGGACGACGTGTACCGCAAGAACATCGCCGTGGCCCAAGTGGACGCGCTGTTCGAGCCGACCATCAAGTGCCTGATTGGCGTCAGCTACCTCATCGGGTTGGGATACGGCGCCTACCTGGTGTTCAAAGGCGAGATCACCATCGGCGAGTTGACCGCGTTCAACGTGTACCTGGGCATGTTGATCTGGCCGATGCTGGCCATCGGCGAGCTGGTCAACATCATGCAGCGCGGCAACGCGTCCTTGGACCGGGTCAACGAGACGCTGGCCTGTCCGCCGGACGTGGTGGACGCAGCGGACCCGGTGGACGTGGCGGTTCCCGAGGTCATTGAGTTCCGGGACTACTCGTTCCGCTACCCGGCCGCCACGGCCGACAGCCTGTCACACATCACGCTCTCGCTGCGGCGCGGGCAGACGCTGGGCGTGGTGGGCCGCACGGGGGCCGGGAAGTCGACCCTGCTCAAGCAGCTTTTGCGCGAGTACCCGCACGGCCACGGCGGCCGACTGTTCATCAACGGCGTTCCTGTCGAGAACATCCCACTCGAGCGGCTGCGCGGCTGGTTGGGCTACGTGCCGCAGGACGCCATGCTGTTCTCCCGCTCCATTCGCGACAACGTCCGTTTCGGGCGGCCGCAGGCGAGCGACGAGGAGGTCCTGTCGGCGCTCGGCCTGGCCGGCTTCCTGGATGAACTCGCCGCCATGCCGGACGGCCTCGACACCCTGGTGGGCGAGCGCGGCGTCTCGATGTCCGGCGGGCAGAAGCAGCGCATCGCCCTGGCCCGGGCGCTGTTGGTGGACCCGGAGATCCTCATCCTCGACGACGCCATGTCGGCGGTGGACGCCCGTACGGAGGCGCACATCATCGCCAGCGTCCGCAGGGCCCGCCGCGGCCGCACCACGCTGATCGCCACCCACCGTCTGTCGGCGGTGGAACACGCAGACTGGATTGTCGTGCTGGATGACGGCCGCATCGCCGAGGAGGGCTCGCACGCCCAATTGATGGCGGCGGGCGGCTGGTACCGCGACCAGTACGTCCGCCAGCAGGCGGAGGCGGGCATCGGAAGGGGCGACGGGGAGTGACAGACGCCGAACGGGATCGGCCGGGTGGCGGGCTGAGCGGGCCGCGTCCTGACGGGGCGCGGGGTGATGGTTCCGGCGCGAGGAAGGGTGGCCGGCCAAGCGGGAGCGTGGGGCGGCGGCTGTTTGGCTACGCGATGATGTTCAAGGCCCCCATCATCGCCGCCCTCGTCATGCTGTCGGTGTCAGTCGTGCTGGATTCAACCGGTCCGTTCATTGCCAAGCGGATGATTGACCGGCACATCGTCGGCGTGCAAGAGACGTGGTACCGGATGCCCGGTCCGGGGCCGGACCGGGTGCGCTTCCGGGGTGCGTGGTACGAACGGGCCAGTTACGTGGCGCCGGGGACCACCCGCGGGCAGGCGGTCAGATTGGTGGAGGCGGGCCGGGACTTCTACTTGGTGACGGCGCCTTGGCCGCAGGGCGCGGCGGCGGACAGCCTGGCGGTGGCGCCCGGGCGGGGCGAGGTGACGGTGCAGGCGGGCACACAGCGGTGGGTGGTGCCGGCGGTGCGGTTGACCCGGGATGAGCTGTTCCGCTTCTACCAGCCGGAGATCCCGCGCTTGTGGCGGCTTGCGGCTTTGTACTTCGCCCTGTTGGTGGCATCCTCGGCGCTCACCTACGGCCAACGGCTGTGGTTGCAGGTGGCGGCCAACCGCATCCTGCAGGCGATGCGGATGCAGGTGTTCGCCCAGATCCAGCGGCTGCCCGTCCGCTACTTTGACGAGACGCCGGCGGGCAAGGTGGTATCGCGGGTCACCAACGACACCGAGGCCATCCGCGACTTTTACGTGACGGTGCTTGCGAACGTGGTTTCCAGCGCCATCAACATGGCGGGGATTTACGTCGCTCTGTTTTTGCTGGACGTCCGCCTGGCGTTGGTGTGTTGCCTGCTTCTGCCGATGCTGTGGGCTTGGGTGTGGCTGTACCGCCGCTACGCCGCTCCCCTCAACCACCGCATCCGGGCGCTGTTGGGGGAGATCAACGCGACCCTCAACGAGACCATCCAGGGCATGCCGGTGATCCACGCCTTCAACCGCGTCCGCCAGACGCAGGCGGAGTTCGAGGACCTCAACCGCCAGTATTTCCGCGGGCAGACCCGGCTGTTGGCCATCAACTCGCTGACCGGCTGGAATTTGTCGTGGGCGCTGCGCAACGTGTTCTTCGTGGCGCTCATCGCCTACTTCGGCTGGCGGTACCTGCACCTGGGCGGTCTCATCTCGTACGGCACCCTGTACGCGTTCGTGGATTATTTGGGGCGGCTGTTCCAGCCCGTCACGCAGGTGGTCAACCAGCTCTCCAACCTGGAGCAGGCGCGCGTCTCCGCCGAGCGGGTGTTCGAGCTGTTGGATCTGCCGGGCACCGACGTCGCGGACGGCCGTATGCCGCGTTACCGGGGAGATGTGGTATTTGAGGACGTGTACTTGTCGTACGACGGCAAGGAGGACGTGCTGAAGGGGATCTCGTTCTCCGTCCGGCACGGCCAGACGGTGGCTTTGGTGGGCCACACCGGGTCCGGCAAGAGTTCCGTCATGAACCTGTTATTCCGCTTCTATGAACCCCGTGCTGGCCGGATCCTGGTGGACGGGACGGACATCCGCGACCTCCCGGCCCAGCACCTGCGGCAGCACATGGGCATTGTCCTGCAGGACCCGTTCCTGTTCACGGGCACGGTGGCGTCCAACGTCAGCCTGGGCGATCCGTCCATCACCCGCGCCGACGTAGAGCGGGCGCTGCGCGAGGTGGGCGCCGACAAACTGCTGGCCCACCTGCCGCGCGGCTGGGATGAGCCGGTGGTGGAGCGGGGCAGCACGCTGTCGGCAGGCCAACGGCAGCTGATCTCGTTCGCGCGGGCGCTGGCGTTCAACCCGGTCATCCTCGTGCTGGACGAGGCGACGTCGAACATTGACACGGAGACGGAGGCGGCCATCCAAAAGGCGCTTGAAGTGCTCAAACAAGGGCGCACGACGTTCATCATCGCTCACCGCCTGTCCACCATCCGCAACGCGGACCTGATTCTCGTGCTGCATCAGGGGCGCATCGTCGAGCGCGGCACGCACGAGGAGCTGATGGCCCGCCGGGGCCGCTACTACCAAATGTACCAGCTGCAGCAGGGTGGCATGGTGACGGCCTGACGGGACGTGCGGCGCCAAACGAGCAGCCCTCGCTGCCGGGTTTAACGGCCACCTGACGTGCATCGTGTGAACATATGCCGCGTCATTGATTGGCTCTCGTGTGTATTATGTGATATAATACACATGTGACAGATGTATGCTGCTGGCGAGCGCCATGACTGCCTTGTATCATCGCAGGCGAGGTAAGCGAAAGCCGTGCAGACCTGGCGAGTCAAAGCCGGGCTTGAGCAGGCGGGCCGCGGGCCGCAGGATGGCCGAGGCAGGGAGTGAGGGATGACGCGGTGCACGAGCGAAAGGTTGGCCCGCTGACGTTCCGCTTGGACCTCAGCCAACCCTTGTATGAACAGATTCTCGAACAAATGCGTGCCGCCATCGCCCGCGGGGAACTGCCGTTGGGCGAGAAGATTCCGTCCGTGCGGGAAATGGCACAGGCGCTGCGGGTTAACCCGAACACGGTCAGCCACGCCTACCAGGAACTCGAACGGGACGGCCTGACCGAGACCCGGCGCGGCCAAGGAACGTTCGTTACGGCGGAGCCGGCTCGCGTGGACCAGTTCCGTACCGCTATCGCGGAGCAGGCGGTCAACGAGTTTGTCGACCGGATGCAGGCGCTCGGTTTCGGCTGGAACGACATCGACCGCCTGTTGGACGAGAGGAAGGCGAAGGGCGGCGCCTGAGAGGAGGGGTTCGACAGGTGGATCGACAAGTGCATCACGGGCCGGCGGGGTGGTCTCAAGGGGACGGCGCGCAGGTGACAGCCGGGCGTCCTCCCCTGTCGGCCGGGATGTCCGCACGGACGGAGAACGAGCCGGCGAACCGGCCGCCTGCCGTGCGGTGCGAAGGATTGACCAAGCAGTACGGGAGCAAGCGGGCGCTGGACGGATTAACGCTCGAGGTTCCTCAGGGCCGCGTGGTCGGTGTGCTGGGCCCCAACGGCGCAGGCAAATCGACGTTGTTCCGCGTATTGGCGGGACTGGTTCAGCCAGACGCGGGCCGGGTGGAGGTGGCCGGACAACTGCCCGGTTGGCGGACCAACCGCCAGATCGCTTACCTGCCGGACCGCGCCCGCTGGTACCGGGAGCACACTGTCCGCGACGCATTCCGTTACGCCGAGCAGTTTTTGCTCGGTTTCCAACCCGAGCAGGCGTTGGAACTGGCAGCGTGGATGCAGCTCGACCTGGACTTGCGGGCTGGCGACATGTCGCGCGGGCAGGAGGCCCGGCTGATGCTCATTCTCTGCATCGCCCGCCGCGTGCCGGTGATCTTGCTCGACGAGCCGTTCGCCGGTATCGACGCAGTCTCTCGGGCGCGCATCACTGAGGGTCTGGTGGCGCGCATCGGTGGCGGCGAGACGACGGTGTTGGTCAGCACGCATGAACTCGCGGAGGTCGAAGCGCTGTTTGATCACGCGGTGTTTCTCAATGCCGGCCGCGTCCTTATGCAGGGTCCGGCGGACGAGCTGCGGAGGCGGGGCGGCTCGATGCAGGAGATCATGCAGCAGCTGTACGTGTGACCGCCCGCTGCGCCCGTCGCTGCCAGGGGCGGCAGACGAGAGGAGGGGTTTTTATGGAAGAGTCATGGTTGGAGGAGGGGCACGTCCGTCCGGTGCCGCTCCGGGCGCTGGTGCGGCAGGACTTTCGGCTGAGTTGCAGGCGCCCGCGCCTGAACCAGGGATGGTGGATGTTGTATGTGATCGGGGTCGCCGTGCTGGCTGTCGGATTCGCCACGTACTTCGGCAGGCGGGGGGACTTCGACCCGCGGCCAGTCTGGTTCGCGACGCTGGGGTTTGTGTTTGCGGGGTTCGGATTCGGCATCGGGGTCGTCACCAACGAGTGGAAGAACAGCACCGTCGGCTGGTGGTTAAGTTTGCCGGTGCCGCGCTGGCGGTTGGCTGCGTCGAAGTGGATGTCGGCGTTGCTGCGCGGTTGGCTGCTGTTGCTGGTGGTGTGCGTGGCGTTGGCCCTGCTCGGCCTGTACGCGCTGGCGCTGGGCGGCCGGTTGAACCCGGCGGAGGCGGCTCGCTACCTGGGATTTGGTGCAGCCGTTGGCGGTTTGGTGGCGGCGGTGTTACCCGGCGCTGCGGCGTTCGGGGTGTTTTACGGGGCGATTGCGAAGTCTCGCTGGAGACCCGCGATTCCTCTGATATGGTTGGCCGTCTCCGGCTCGTGGTGGCTGGTGGCCGTTCATCACGGCAGCCCCCAGGCCGGCGCGCCGGCAGCGGGTGGGCCGGACGGGTTTGGTCCGCTCTGGACGGCTTCGACATGGCAGGCGGTGTTGGCCAGTTGGCTGGTGGGGTTCGGGCTTGTGGGCGCCGCCGCCCACGTGTTGGACCGGCGGTTGCAACTTTGACAGCGCGTCGTATGGCAAGGGGGGCAAATGGGGCTTGATCGTCCGTTTGAACGGCGAGTGGCGAGTGCGGGCGAAGGGGGATGCCGACTGGCTGCCGGCGAAAGTGCCGGGCTCCGTGCTCTGCGACCTTTTGGCGGCAGGCCGCATCCCCGACCCGTACTACCGCGAAAACGAGCGGATCGTGCGCGCGGCGACCGTCCGCGACTACGAGTACGAGCGGCTGTTTGAGGTCGAGGACGGGTTGCTCGGCTGCGACCGGATATGGTTGATATGCCGGGGGCTGGACACGCTGGCTGACGTCTACTTGAACGGGCAGTGGGTGGGCCATGCCTGCAACATGCACCGCACGCATGAGTTCCCGGTGAAACCCTTGTTGCGCAAGGGCACCAACCACATCCGGGTGGTGTTCCGCTCGCCCGTCCCATACATTGCCAACGCCCACGCATCCGATCCGCTGTGGGGCGCACCGGAAGCGATGGCCGGTTTTCCGCACTTGCGGAAGGCGCACTTCATGTTCGGCTGGGATTGGGCGCCGACGTTGCCGGACATGGGGATTTGGCGCGACATCAGCCTGCAGGGGTTCTGCGCGGCGCGTCTGTCCGATGTGCGGGTGGATCAGCACCACGACGCCGGGCGTGTCCGGCTGACCGTACACACCGCGGTCGAACGCTGGACAGACGATGTACTGGACGTCACCGTCTGCGTCGACGAACCGGGCGGGCGGCGCTGGTTGCGGCGCGAGTCGATTGAGACGGCGCAGGCGATACACGTGGAGGTCGAGCAGCCGCGCTTGTGGTGGCCCAACGGATGCGGGGAGCGGCCGCTGTACGCAGTCACGGTTAAGCTGCACCGTGGCGGCGAGGTCCTGGACGAGCGCCGCTTGCGCATTGGCCTGCGCACCTTGCGCCTGGTTCGCGAAGCGGACGCGTGGGGGGAGTCGTTTGCGTTTGAGGTCAACGGCGTCCGTCTGTTTGCGCGCGGCGCGAACTACGTGCCGGAGGACAGCCTGCTGGGCCGGTTGCACCCGGAGCGGACGCGGCGCTTGCTGTCCCACTGCGCCGACGCGCACTTTAACTGCATACGCGTATGGGGCGGCGGGCTGTACCCGGACGACGACTTTTACGACGCCTGCGATGAGCTGGGTTTGTTGGTATGGCAGGACTTCATGTTCGCCTGCGGAGTGTACCGGCTGACTCCGGCGTTTGCCGAAGAAGTGTGCCGGGAAGCCCAAGACGTGGTCCGGCGCATCCGCCACCACCCCAGTCTTGCGCTGCTGTGCGGGAACAACGAAATGGAGTGGGCGTGGACAGAGTGGACATTTCCGAAGACGGACGACCTGCGGCAGGACTACCTCCGCTTGTTTGAACAGATATTGCCGGAGGTGGTCAGGCGGGAGGCGCCGCAGACCGCGTACTGGCCGGCCTCGCCGTCGTCGGGCGGCGGCTTCGACCGTCCCAACGACGAGAACCGCGGCGATGTTCACTACTGGGATGTGTGGCACGGACAGAAGCCGTTTGCCGAGTACCGCCGGTTTTATTTCCGGTTTTGCTCCGAGTTCGGGTTCCAGTCGTTGCCGGCCATGCCGACCATCGAGAGCTTCACGGAGCCGGAGGACCGCAACGTCTTTTCACCCGTGATGGAGCACCACCAAAAAAACGGCGCCTCCAACGGGAACATCTTGTTCCACCTGTCCCGGCATTTTCGTTACCCCAAGGACTTGTCGTCTTTGGCGTTCGTGTCGCAAATTCTCCAGGCGGAGGCTGTCCGCTGCGGCGTCGAGCACTGGCGCCGCCACCGCGGGCGCTGCATGGGCGCCCTGTACTGGCAACTCAACGACTGCTGGCCAGTCGCGTCTTGGTCGAGCATCGACTACAATGGTCACTGGAAGCCGCTGCACTATTTTGCGAGGCGGTTTTTTCACCCGTTGCTCCTGTCGGCCTGGGAGGACGGCTGCCGGGTGTCGCTGTGGCTGACCAACGACACGTTGGCAGACGTTTCGGGCACCGTCCGGTGGTGTTTGCGGGATGCGCGTTCGAACGTTCTCCGGGAAGGCGCACTGGGGGCCCGCGCGCCAGCTTTGTCATCGGTGTGCGCAGTGGACCTGGACTTCGAGGGGATGCTGGGGTGGGAAGACCGGCGCCAGGTCTACCTGGAGTACTGGTTCACGCCGGATGAATGGGATGAGGAGCCAGGCGCCGGCTCGCCGGCCGCCCGCGGTAACCGCGGCGGCATCACCGGCGGCGCCGGCGGGGATACGGTGTTTGGCGGAACGGTGTTGTTCGTCCCCGCCAAACACTTCGCGTTTCAGCCGCCGGCGCTGTCTGTCCACGCGGAAGACTGGGGGGAACGGTATGCCGTGCACGTGCGTTCCGAGGCCTTTGCCAAGTACGTTGCCATTCGACTGGCCGGCGCGGACGCGGTGTTCGGCGACAACTTTTTCGACCTGTCGGCAGGCGGGTCGCGCATCGTCACCGTGAAGAAGGCGGCGCTGTCCCGTCCTCTGACTTTGGCCGAATTTCAGCAGCGGCTGCGGCTGATCAGCCTGTACGACACGTATCATCACGAGTGATTGGCCACGAGCGACAACAGCGCAAGGAGGCGTCGGGCCATGGACCAACCCCGCTCTGCTCCGGCACCCGGCAAACGGTTGTCCGACATTCCTTGGTCCGTTCTCGATCTCGCCCCCATCGTCGCCGGCAGCTCGCCAAGCAGAGCGCTCCAAAACAGCCTGGAGTTGGCGAGGTTGGCGGAGCGGCTCGGATACCGGCGGTTTTGGCTGGCTGAGCACCACAACATGCCCGGCATCGCCAGTTCTGCGACGGCTGTGGTGATTGCCCGCATTGCCGCCGGGACGTCAACCATCCGGGTCGGCTCGGGCGGCGTGATGCTGCCGAACCATGCGCCGTTGGTGATCGCTGAGCAATTCGGAACCCTGGAGGCGCTGTACCCCGGGCGGATCGACCTGGGACTCGGCCGGGCGCCAGGGACCGACCCGGTCACGGTACGGGCCCTGCGCAGGGACTTGGCGACACACGCGGAGCGATTTCCCGAGTTGTTGGAGGAACTGCGGTCGTACTTGGCGCCGCCGGCACACCCGGATCAACTCCGCGTGCGGGCGATTCCCGGGGAAGGGGCGGCGCTTCCCATCTGGCTGCTCGGCTCGAGCACCTACAGCGCAGAGCTGGCAGGCCGGCTGGGGTTTCCCTTCGCTTTTGCCAGCCACTTTGCGCCGCAGGACACACTGCTCGCGCTCCACGTGTACCGCAGCCACTTTCAACCGTCGGCGTGTCTGGAAGCCCCGTACGCGATGGTGTGCGTGAACGTGATCGCTGCAGACACCGATGAGGAAGCACGGCGGCTGTCCACGTCGATGTTGCAGCAATTCCTTTCGCTGGTGCGCGGCCGCCCGGGTCAGTTGCCGCCGCCGGTCGACGACATGAGCGGGTTGTGGAGCGAGTTTGAGGAGGCACTGGTCCGGGAGAAGCTCCGCTACACGTTCGTCGGCGGCCCCGCCTCCCTGCAGGTGCAGCTGCAGAGGATGCTGGACGAAACCGGTGCGGACGAAGTGATGGTGCACACGCAAATTTTCGATCACGCCCGCCGCCTGCGCTCTTACGAAATCTTGGCGAACGACGTGATCCCGCTGGCGGCCCGGACGGCCTAGGGCAGCAGGGCGTTCGGCCCTGGCTGGCTCTGGCGCAGGTTGCAGTCGCGCCGTGCTACCGGGTAGAAAGGGGTGTCCGTCGCGCAGCCGCCCGACGTCTCCACCGAGGTGGTGGTGCGGGGACTGCGCGACGGCTTCAACTGACGGTCACCGGGACCACGCTGGACACGCTGCCGGACGTCACCGTGATGTGGGCGGTGCCTGTTTGGCCGGGGATGAGCTGCACCGAGGCCACGCCATTGTCGTTGGTGGTGGCCGAAGACGAACTCACGGACACCACGTTCGGGTTGTCACTGAGGAACGTGACGGTTTCACCCGGCAGAAACTGCTGATTCTGGTCGGATACCTCGACGTACAAGGTGGTCGGCGAGGAACCCGCCTTCAGCGCATAGCTGCCGGGGTTGATGGTCAACACCGCCGGGTTGCCTGTCACCGTGACGCGATCCGCGTAGTTTTCCGCAGACGTCACGCCGTTCACGGTGGCCACCACTCGGTACACCCCTGGCACCTGTGCCGTAAACGTGCCGGTGTTCGCATCGACCGCCGCCGGACTGGCATCGCCGTTCTTCAACGCCTCCACCTGGTAAGTCACGGTCTGGCCAGGGGCTGGTGCAGGGCTCACCGTCACGGCATCTGGCTCGCCGGGCCGGATCAACTCCTTGGCGAGGGTGACGGTGACGTCGGGTTGAGCCGGTTGGTTGCTGCCCGCCCCGGTCGCCGCAGTACCGGATGACGAACCCGAGCTTTGCCCCGTCGCATTGGTCCCCGTCAGGAACGTGATCTGCTGGTTGTCGTATGCACCTGTCATGGCATCGTACACACTAAAGTGCAGCGTGAACTGGCCGTTGTCCGCACCAAAAGCGCCAAACCCGATGCTCCCGTTGCAGGGAGGCCTGTTCCCGGCACGGCACCGCCAGTGTTCGCATTCACACCGCCGGTCACCCGGCCGCTGCCCGCGTACTGGACGCCGAACGCCGGATCGATGGAGGCGGGGTACGGCTCTTCGTACTGGTTGGGCCCGGTCAGGTACCACATGGTGTTCATGTGCAGGTCCAGAGTGTGACCCGGCTGCACGCTGGTGATGGTCATGTTCAGTGCGGCCCGGCTCAGGAAGTTGAACGTGATCTTGACAGTCGCATCCTGGTACGTGTAGGGCAGCGCCGTCTTGGTTCCGTCCGGGAGCAGCACGGCCACGTCCGAACGGGGTGCCTCGGGGCCCGTGGCGGGCACGGTTTGGGCAGGCGTCACCCACTCGGTTGCAGGGACGAACAGGGACTCCCCGGCGGACAGGACGGAGGTATCCGTCAGCTGGTTCGCCTTTTCCAGAGTAGCGACGGAGACACCGGTTTGTTGGTGAATCGTCCACAGTGTGTCTCCCGATTTGACCACGTACACGGTGCCGGACGGGATGATCACGGGGGAACCTGCCGTCAGCGGCGCGTCCGCCTGGATGCCATTTGCCACTTCCAGAGCCGCAACGGGCACACCGCTGGCTTTGGAGATGGTCGCCAATGTGTCGCCAGACCCGACCACCCACTTCAGCCCGGTGACGGTGACGCCATCCAGCTGAACAGATGTTTGCACATTCGTCAATCCTGAAGCAGCGGGCGTGGCGCCAGAGCCGGAACTGTTCGGGGATGTGCCGGTTGTGGAACCGCTGCCGTCGTCACCCGTCTGCGCGGCAGGGATCTTCAAGACTTGGCCGACAGCCAGAATGTTCGGGTTGCTGAGCGAGTTCGCCTGGACCAGTGACTGCACGCTGACCCCGGTTGCCTGTGCGATTTTCCACAACGTGTCACCTGGTTTGACAGTGTACGACGAGTACCCGCCGGCCGGATTCCCGGCACCTGTCCCCGCACCGGCAGTGGCTGCCGATCCGCCAGTGGACGAAACCGCACCAGCCGGGCCGGATGGGATGATCAACACCTGATTCACCAACAATTGATCAGGGTTGGGGATCTCGTTAAACTGCACTATTCTCTGCACCGACACACCAAATGCCTTGGCGATCTTCCACAGGGTGTCGCCCGCTTTGACTTTAATCCGCTGATACACACTTGCGGGGTGAAGCAGACCGCATTGCGTCGGTACTTTACACCCACACCGGCCATTCGTGTAGAATGGGTGTATGAAACTTATGGATTTACAAAATTTAGACATCCGAATGAATACCGCGGCCGTCCCGGGGCCGGCGCCGTCGGCCGCGCGCCTTCCGTGGGCGTTGGGATTGGCGGGCTTACTCGTCAATGCGGACAGCCGGGCAATAGCGCCCATCATACCGGCCATTGCGGCAGCTCTTCACACCAAGCCGTCGTTGGCCGCGCTGTTGGTCAGTGCGTACTCGGTTCCGTACGGCTTGTTTCAACTGGTGTACGGTCCGCTGGCCGACGGTATTGGCAAGGTACGGACCATCTGCGCGGCGCTCTGCTTGTTTGCCTTGGGGACATTCGGCTGCGGCCTGGTTGGGACGTTTTCGGCCTTGTTTGTGCTGCGCGTCGTCACCGGCATGTTTGCAGCCGGCATCATCCCAACCACGCTGGCGTACATCGGAGACCGCTTTGCGCGTGCGGATCGACCGCGCGCCATTGCGTTTTTCATGTCGCTGTCCACCACCGGTCAGGCGATGGGCTTGGTCATCGGCGGTTTGTCGGCCGAGTTTGTCAGTTACAAGGTGTTGTTTTGGCTGCTGGGAGCGGCGGGGGTGCCGGTTGCCGCCGCGTTGTTGCGGGAGGTCCGACGGGAACGCCGGGTTGCAGGTGCGGGCGCGCAGGAAGTCCTTCCGGTCCGTCCGGAGGCATCCGCGTCGTCGCCGCTGGTCTCCCGTTACAAGGCGTTGTTGTTCAGCCGCCGAACCCTGGTCGTCTACTTTCTCGTGTTTTTCGAGGGACTGGTGTTTTACGGCGGGTTTACCTACCTGGGCGTCTACGGGGTTGCTTCGCTTCACCTGAGCTACCTGGCGATGGGATTGCTGACGGCGTTGTACAGCGCCGGCGCCTTTTTGGGCAGCCGAACCATCACTCGCGCCCTCGGCCGGATCGGTACGCTGCGGATGCCGCTGGCGGGAGCAACGGCGATGGCGGGGGGATTTGCGTTGGTGTTTGCCGTCCACCACGTGGCCGCCTTGGCCGCCGGGTTTGTGGTGCTGGGATGGGGTTACAGCTACTGCCACTCCACACTGCAGACGCTGGCCACCGAGCTGCTGCCCGGGGGGCGCGCCACAGCGCTGTCGGTGTTCGCCTTTTCGTTGTTTCTCGGCAGCGGGCTGGGGCCCGCCCTGTTCGGCGGGCTGTTGGACATGGGTTTCTTGCGTGCCCTGTTCGCCGTCGCCGCCGCAGGGATGCTGGTGTTGGGTGCAATCTCGCGGCTGCTGTTGGCGCCGTACGCGGATGCTTCCGCTTCCGCACCGCCTCCGTCCGCGTCGGGGTCTGGAGAGGTTTCCGCGGTCCGTTAATTCCCTGGCGGGCGCGCCGGCCTCGTGACCGGCGTATGTATGTGCCTGGCTGCAGCCTGCCGCTTCCCAACCCACATTTCGCGCCCGATTTACGGGCGTTCATTGTTTTTGAGAGGAATTCCGTTGCTCGCTGTGGAATGCTCTACGTTGTGTTGCATCCCATGGC
>JADGIC010000220.1 GCA_019683615.1 Alicyclobacillaceae bacterium
AGCACATTCGGTTGACCACTCAGCCAATTGAAGAACCGGACGACCCGAAACACCTGGTTCAAATCTTCGAGATGTGCGGCGGTGAGGACATCGTGATGTTTTCGTCCGATTATCCGCATTGGGACAACGACAACCCGAAGATTGCCCTGGCTCCGTTCCCCAAGGAGATGCGCGAGAAGATCATGGCGAAGAACGCGGCCGCTTTGTACGGCCTGGGCGAACAGCCGACGCCGGACCAGTGAGGAGGTTGACCATGGCGCGAATCGCGGTGGCGAAGGCGGCAGACGTTCCGGACAACGGGCCGTTGCTGGTGACGGTGGACGGGGTGGAGATAGGCATCTACCGGGTGGGCGGACAGTACTACGCCTGGCGCAACGTGTGTCCGCACGAGGCGGCGCCGGTTTGCGTGGGGATGGTGTGCGGGACGCGCCTGCCCTCCCGGGTGTACGAGTACCACTACGGCCGGGAAGGTGAAATCTTGCGCTGCCCTTGGCACGGTTGGGAGTTTGACCTGAAGACGGGTGAACACCTCGCCGGCACCCGCAAACGCCTGAAAGGGTATCCGGTGGAAGAGGAAGCCGGGCAGCTGTACATCACGGTGTGACGGCAGCGAAGGGACAGACGGTTCCGCCCAAGCAGCGGGCCGCGGGGGGACGTGCGATGTTGGAGTTGTTCGACGTCTGTCGCTACTACGGTGGCATCAAGGCAGTGGACCAAGTGAGCTTCGCCGTCGGGAACCAGGAGGTCGTCGGCCTCATTGGACCCAACGGATCGGGCAAGACAACATGCCTCGACTTGATTTCCGGCGTGACCCCGCTGACCAGCGGAACCATCCGCTTCAAGGGGCAGGACATCACGCACTTCAACGCGACGCAGGTGGCGCGAATCGGCATTCGGCGGACGTTCCAGACGACGAGCCTGTTCAAGGATTGCACGGTGCTGGAGAACATGTTCATCGCCTCGCACCTGGCGGACAGGCGGTCGTTGTTCCGCCCCGGTTCCCTCCGCCTCGAGCGGCGGCGGCTGGAGCAATCCGCGCGGGACCTGCTCGACTTCGTCGGGATTCCCCCAAGTTACGGGGGGCGCGCGGTGGGGGAACTGAGCACGGCTGACCAGCGCCGGCTGATGGTCGCCCTGGCGCTGGTCAACCAGCCGTCGCTGATTCTGTTGGACGAGCCGTCGGCCGGCATGATCGTCAGCGAACGCGACGAGTTCAGCCGCCTGCTTCTGAAGATTAAGGAACGGGGCATTTCCATCCTCATTGTGGAGCATCACATGCGCCTGTTGTCCCAGGTGTGCGACCGGATGGTGGTGTTGAACTTCGGCCGTGTCATCGCGAACGGACCGCCGGAGGCCGTGCAGCGTGACCCTGTGGTGATGGAGGCGTACCTGGGGGGTTCGAACCATGCTGTCGGTTGAAGACCTGCACGTGTCGTGGGGCGACCTGGAGGTGTTGCACGGGATCCACTTTACGGCCGAAGATAACCGCATCACGGTGATCCTCGGACCTAACGGGGCCGGCAAGACGTCCACGATGAAGGCGATTCTCGGCCTCGCCCGGGTCACCCGCGGCAGCATCCGCTTCGACGGCGTCGACATCACGCGGATGTCCACCCGGGAGCGGATGCGGCGCGGGATTGCCCTGTGTCCGGAAGGTCGGCAGATTTTTCCGACACTGACGGTGAAGGAGAACCTTGAAATCGGCGCCTACCTGCGGTCGGATGCGAGAGCGGTGCGGGACGACATGGACCGGATGGTCGAATGGTTCCCCATTTTGCGGGAGCGGTGGTCGCAACCGGCGGGCAACTTGAGCGGCGGCGAACAACAGATGCTGGCGGTCGCAAGAATGCTGATGTCGCGGCCGAAGCTGGCTCTCCTCGACGAACCGTCTTTGGGCTTGGCGCCGCTCATGGTGGAGCGCATTGGCGAGATCATCGAGAAAATTCACGCGGACGGCACGGCCGTCCTGTTGGTTGAACAGAACGCCAACATGGCACTGGCGGTATCGCACCAGGCGTACGTGCTTGACGCCGGCAGCATCGTGAAGGCCGGACTGAGTGAGGAGGTGATGTCTGACCCGATCATTCAAAGCGTGTATCTTGGTGTCTGAACGCGCACTTTGCGGGAATCAGAAATCGGAAAAACGCGAGGGGGAATGTGGGAATGTTCAGGGAAACGATCAGG
>JADGIC010000221.1 GCA_019683615.1 Alicyclobacillaceae bacterium
ATGCGTTATCTGAAGCGAAGTCGTCGTAATCTTCAGTGATGCAGTGCCTATGCACAAATCCGTGTCGTTTCTCTGCACTTTCTACTTGCGGAAAACAGCTAGGGTTCCCCTGAAAGAACGCCGGGAGAGAGCCATTCAGGCGCTGAAGCGCGTCGGCCTGGAACACCGAATGTTCAACCGTCCCTCTGAACTGTCGGGGGGACAACAACAACGCGTCTCCATCGCCCGAGCGCTGGTGAACAACCCTGTCCTCATCCTCGCAGACGAACCGACGGGTGCACTGGACAGCCAGACCACAGGCGAAATACTGGCTCTCTTTGAGGAGCTGCATGCCCAGGGGAACACCATCGTGATCGTGACACACGAGGAGGAAGTGGCCCGGCGTGCCAAGCGCGTGGTGCGCATACGGGATGGCTGCATCGAGTCTGACACGATGGTCTCGATGGTGCGGGCCTGAAGGAGGGCGGATCCGAATGTGGATTGAGACACTGCGCGTGGCATGGCAAGGCGTGCGTACCAACAAGCTCCGCTCTTTCCTCACGATGCTCGGCATCATCATTGGCGTCATGGCCGTTATCATGAGTTTCGCCGTCGGCGTCGGGGCGAAAGTCATGATTACGAAACAGGTTGAGAGCCTCGGTTCCAACATTATCACGGTCATGCCCGGCCAGAGTTCTGTCGGTGGCGTGAATCATGGATTCGGAAGCGCTTCAACCATGACCTACGCGGATGTACAAAGAATCGCTCAGGATGATCCCGATGTCGCGGCTGTCAGTGGCCTGATTTCCTACAGCGGCCAAGTGGTATACGGCGCCAACAACACGACCACAGCCATCGAGGGAACGGATGCGTCGTATCCGTCCATCCGAAACATCACGATGGCGGAGGGTCGATTCTTTCTCGACCAAGAGGTCAAGCAAAGTGCCACTGTGGCGGTGTTGGGGAGTTCCACGGCCCAGCTCCTGTTCACCGGGACGGGCGTCGACCCCGTGGGACAGACGATTGAGATCAATCAAATCCCGTTCACGGTGATTGGGGTTGCTGCCCCGCAAGGATCCAACGGATTTCAAAATTTGGACGATTCCGTGGCCATCCCCATCACAACGGAAATGAACCTATTTACAGGTTCAGACAGGGTTCAACTTATCAACGCATCCGCGGTGTCGGCGGACAAGATGAACGAGGCGCAACAGGAGATTGAGTCCACTCTGCGGGTGGATCACCAACTACCGCCCGGAACGTCAGATGACTTCATGATCCAAAACCAGGCGACAATACTTAGCGCCCTGAGCAACATTACCACCATCCTCACCATCCTGCTTGGCAGCATCTCCGCTATCTCTCTCTTGGTCGGTGGGATAGGCATTATGAATATCATGTTGGTATCGGTCACGGAGCGCACGCGCGAGATTGGAATTCGGAAAGCCATCGGGGCGAAAAGCAGCGCCATCTTGGGACAGTTCCTGATGGAATCCTTGGCGCTGAGCCTCGGCGGGGCCATTACGGGATTGATTCTCGGTGCAGGTGGTACGGATGCTGTGGCACACTTTTTGAAGTTGGGCAATCTTGTGTCCGGCACGGCTGTCGTCGTCGCCGTGCTCTTCTCAATTGCGGTCGGCGTCATCTTCGGCGTCTATCCTGCACGCAAGGCTGCGCGGTTGCGGCCTGTCGAGGCACTGCGGTATGAATGAAGCGAATACCCTGGCGCCATACGCCATGCGCGCAGTCGATGGCACTCTGCTGCACGTTGGGCAGCACGTGCGAGTACGTGTCCGACCCAGGCGTTGGGAGACGATTTTCGGATGCTGGACGGCAGCTTGGCGGTCACTGCGGTTCACCTTCACCCTGCCGGTGACATGGGCGCTGTTCGACATCTACACGCTGCTGATGATGGCGCGGCAGATGGTGACGTCGTACCTGCCCATCGCGATCGAGCGCCTGCTGCCATGGCATTTTGGATCGTCAACTGTGTCCATCGGCATGCTCATGGGGCTGTCGGCGGTGGTGGGAGCGGTCATTACGGTTCTGGCGGGACACGCAGGCGATAGAACCGGCTACATCCGCGTGCTCGCGTTGGCGTTTGGCGTGCTCGTGCCCGCCACTGTCACCCTGGGGTGGGCGCGCCATCTGGCGCTGTTCACCACGGCTCTCACCGTCTTCAGCGCCGGTAAC
>JADGIC010000222.1 GCA_019683615.1 Alicyclobacillaceae bacterium
CAACGGAGTGTCGCGATGGGTGGCGCTGCGGCCGGATTTCGTGAAGGTGTGCCTGTCTCCGGGTGCGGAAGTGTGGTTGCCTGCGTTGATACATGTGGCCGAACAGATGGGCAGCGAACTGGTGGTCGAGCGCGTGGAGACGGCGGCGCAGCATCTGCGGCTGAAGGAACTGGGCGTGGCGTATGGTCAGGGTTTCTACTACGGCAGGCCGATGCCCTTGGAGGAAAGGGGCGTGGCGTCATGAGGAAAGTGGGCTTCGCCGGGTTTGGCAAGAGCTTTCTGGCGTGGAACCTGGCGGGCGCGGTGGAATCGAGCCTGATCTACGCCGACACGCGCGCGCCATACCGGGTGTGGAACCGCGTCGTTTGCGTTTGCGAGCGGTGGGAGGACGTGGAAGCGGTACGCCCGGCGCTGGTTTGTGTGGACCACGAGGAATCCGACGTCACGCCGGATGTCGTGGTGTACGGGGTGACGCCGGATCTCGCGCGGGTGGAAGCGGCGCTGAAGGCGCAGAAGCAAAGTGTCCGTCCTGTCGTGCTGGTACTGGTCGGGTATGAGGAGTTGGGCACGCCCTGGCCGTTTGCGCCCGAGTTCCGTCCGGCGATCACGGTGCCGTGGGACATGCGCCAGGCCACGTCGCCGCTCACAGGCCTGCCCTTGACAAGGCGCGATCCGGTGTGGCGGCGGCGGTTTGAGCGGCTGTGGGAGGTGGTATGCAGTGTGGCTGCTGTTTGACAAAGACCCGGTGCGCGGAGACAGGACGCGGCGGTACCTGGACCGGCAGGGCGTGGCGGCGCGGGTGGTCGCGCGGGAGGAGGAGATCCCGGGCGACGGACGCGATGTGGACGTGGCGGTGTTCATGGAGGGCTGGAGTGAGGCGACGGTGCGGCGGGTGAAGGAGACCTTCGGCGTGGCGGCGCTGTATTGCGCGCTGGATGCGCCGCAGCCGGAGCGATATGCGGAACTGTCGCAGGCCGGGTACGACGACGTCATCCCGTACCCGCCCTCGCCGGAGTACGTCCGGCAGTGGGAGCGGCGGGCGTCGCAGCAGGCGGCGGAAGGGGAGTTGATGTCGCTCGAAAGCCTCGTGGGGACCGCGCCGCGCAAGACCTCCTACACCCACCTCGACACGCGCCCGTTCGTCGAGAAGCCTACGCCGCGGCGCGCCAAGGTGATCGCGGTGACCGGCATCAAGGGGGGTGTGGGCAAGACCACGCTCTCGGTGCTCATCGCGAACGCGCTCATGGCCAAGGGGCGGCGTGTGGTGCTCGCGGAGTTGGACCCGCAGGGCAATCTGGCCGGGCTGATGAAACAGGACCGCGTTGTGACTGCGGACCGGTTCGAGACGCTGCCGGACGCGGTGACGGACCCCGAGTTGGAGCAGAACATGCTGCGGACCGAGGGCGGCTGGTGGCTGATTCCTAAAGGCGAGCGGCCGCTGGGCCTGAGCCGCGACGGCGCGGGACGGCTGATTCACCTGACGGGGCAGTACGCGGACTATGTGGTGCTGGACACCCATGCGTCTCGATTGGTGTCGACCCTGGTTGGCTTACAAGAGGCCGACGTGGTGCTGGCGGTGACGACGGCCGACCGCACGACGTGGACGGACCTGCGTCCGTTCTTGCAGGCGGCGGACAAGCCGGCGTACCTGGTCATGAACCGGGTGCGGGAGAGGCGGCGCAAAGCGAACGACGTAGCCTTGTTCCTGACCCGCGAGACGGGGTACAAGGTGGTCGGCATCCTGCGGGAGGACCAGGCGCTGTACGAGCGGGTGCAGCAGGGGCTCGTGCCGATGGGCTCGCGCAAGACGGGGGACGCGGTGCGGGCCGTGCTGCGCGCGGCAGGCGTCACGGGTGGGGACTCTGAGGCATCCGTGGAACATGTGAAACGGAAGGGATGGTGGAAACGGTGAAGCGCAACGCGTTTCTGCTTACGGGCGTCGGGCTCGCGGTGGTGGCGGGCGTGCTGTTTGCTCTGGGCTACCGGGCGGCCACGAGCACGGTGCCGGTGGTGGCGGCCAAGACGGCGATTCCGGCGGATGTGCCGGTGAATCCTTCGGACTTGACGACGATGCAGGTTCCTCGGTCCTTCGCACGTCAAATCGGGGCGGTGGGGAACCCGAACGATCTGGCGGGGCGGTACCTGTC
>JADGIC010000223.1 GCA_019683615.1 Alicyclobacillaceae bacterium
GCTGCGGGTGGAGCGGGGGTGCCAGGCGATGCGGGGGCGCCGGCGTACGGAGTGGCCATCCGGCTCGGGTTTGGCCTGCTCAAAGGGTTCCGGCGGGAGGTCGCCGAGGAGCTGTGCGAGGAGCGGGATCGGCACGGCCCGTTCACCTCCGTCGCCGATTGCCTGCGGCGCGTGCGGAGCTTCGATGGGCTGAGCGCGGAGCGGCTGATCCGCGCGGGCGCGTTCGACGGCGTGGCGCCGAAGCGGCGGCGGTGGTTGCTGTGGCGGCTGCCGGAGTGGTTGGAGCTGCGCGGCGGGGTGCTGCCGGGCCCGCTGGGCGAAGTCGCCGTGGGCGCGGCGGTGGCGGATGCGGAGCCGGCGGACCAGGGAGCTGTGGCCGATTTACCGCTTGCGGTGAAACTGGCGGATGAATACAATCTGCTGGGGGTTGGCATATCCAGCCATTGGATGAACCTGTTGCGGCCGGAGCTGGCGGCCTCCGGCTACCGGACGGTCCGGGAGGTGTTGGAGTGGCCGGACGGCGCTTTCGTACGGACGGCCGGCCTGCTCATCCGGCCGCACCGGCCGCCGACGAAAAGCGGGCGGACGGTGGTGTTCTTCACGCTGGAGGACGAGACCGGGCTGGTGGACGCCACCATGTTTGAACCGGTGTATCGCGCCTGCGGGGCGGTCGTGTTCACCCCGTACGGGCGGCTGCTCGGGGTGGAGGGGCGCGTGGAGCGGCGCGGCGGATCGCGGGCGCAGATTGTGGTCAGCCGGGTGTGGCCGCTGGCGGGAGAGCCGGCGGATGATGATTTTGGAGAGATGCTCCAGGAAAACAGGAGTTCCGCCCGGCGGGTGGAATTTTGAACGGCGCCGGCAGCCACGAACGGACGGGACAGGCTGCTGTTGAATGAGGAAGGGGGTCCGGATGGCCGGAATGTCACGACAACCGGGGACGACGGGCAGAACGGCAAGGGACGTGCGGAGAGCCTGGCCGCCGGCGCGGGTGCAGGGGCGAGCTTGGGGCCTGGCGATGGCTCTCGCCTTGTTCGTCGCGGGCGTGGCCGCCGGGTGCGGCGTGCGCCCGGCGGCGAACGCGCCGCGCCACCTGCCGCCGCCGGTGACGGAGGACGGCATGACGCTCTACTGGGGCGAGGACGTCAAACAGGCGGCCCTGAACCTGATCCGCCACAGCCAACGGTACTGTTACCTGGACATGTACGAGCTGGCTGACGAAGACGTGATCACCGCCTTGTCGGACGCCCGCCGGCGGGGTGTGGACGTGCGCGTGGTGGTGGACGCCACGGAGCACGCGTCCCAGCAGGAGGGCGTGCCCGCCCTGCGCCGGGCCGGGGTGCCGGTGGAGTCCCTCCGCATTCCGCGCGGCATTTCTCACATCAAGATGCTGGCCGTCGACGGGGGCGTGCTCATTGGCGGCATGAACTTCGGCACACAAAGCTGGCAGAACAACGACGCCTCGGTGTACATCCGGCGCGCCAACCCGTCGTTTGTCGCCCTCTTCCGCTGGGACTGGGCGCGCGCTAGCGGCGTCCCGGCGGCTGCCCCGGCGTACCAGCACCCGCTGCTCGACGACCGGCGTACGCGGGACGAGGTGATCGCAGCCATCCGCCGAGCCCGCCGCACCGTGTACATGGAAGCGTTCGTGCTGTCGGACCGCGGCGTGCTGGACGCGCTGTCGGACGCGGCGCAGCGCGGCGTCGTCGTCGAGGTGCTGCTCGACCCGTCCCAGTCCATCAACCGCAAGGGCGCATCCGCGCTCCGGGACAGCGGGGCCACGGTGCGGTTTTACCAGCCGTACGGGGACGAGCTGATGCACGCCAAGATCCTGGACGTCGATGAAGGGCACGTGTTTTTCATCGGCAGCGCCAACTTCAGCCATCAGGCGTACACGTACAACCACGAAGGGGACGTCGAGTTGTACGACGTGCCCGCGTTTGACCGGTCCCTGCTGGACAACCTGTCGGCGCAAATCTCCCGCGGCACGGACTGGCCGGTGCAGGGCAGCCGGTGGTTCGGCCGTGAAGAGTGAGCGCGCGCACTGGCGGGGCGGGGGAGAACAGGCGGGAGGTGGCGGAGCGTTGACGGAGGGAACGGTGGAACAAGGGGTGCGACGCACCAAGCAACAGGCCGCGGCGAAGGGCGC
>JADGIC010000224.1 GCA_019683615.1 Alicyclobacillaceae bacterium
GCCCCCCCGCCTCCCCAGGCGCCGGTCCGTCGGCCGGCCATCGGTTCAACTCGGCGCTGGTCGACGCCATCCGGCGGATCGCCGCCCGGGACGTGCGCACCTTCCCGGTGTACGTGCCGACCGGCGGCCTGCCGGCACTGAAGCAACCCGAGCTCGAGCTGGCGGGATGGGCGTCGGGAAGCAACACATTCGAGCTGGAAATCGCGGAGAAGGGCACGCTCACTCCGATGTACCACCTCGTCGAAATGGCGTACGACGGCCCGCAGCCGCCGCCGAACTCCGTGGTGGCGGTGGGATCGCCGACGGCGCCGGCGACCCGGGTGTTAGGCCGCCTGCACGGCGTCACCGTCTACGCACACCAGGTGGATGCCACCACCGCGCAGTACTGGTTTCGCATGGGGTTCACCCGCTTCGTCCTTGTGGTTTCAGATGCCTCCGGCCACCGCACCGCCTTCCCGCGCGGGTTGTTGACGCACCTGAAGCTGCTGCCGTCGAAGGGACTGGACGCGCCCCGCGGCGCCCTCCGCCTCGACGCCGACACGCTCGCCGTTCCTCTGCCGTCCGCCGATCCTCGCAGCGGCGAGCACTGGGTGTTGACGAAAGACGCAGGCCACCTCCCAGCCGTTCAGGTGCGACGGTCAGGCAAGGTCCTGCTGATGTTGTCGGTACCGGTGATCAACCGGCACGAATCGACACCCGTCCTGCTTGTGGCCGGCGTGGTCTACCGGGCCGCGCACGTGACGGTTGACCGCAGCGGCCGGTCCGGCACCCTCACCTTGGTCCGGCAGGCCAAGCCCGCCGGCTCCGGCTGGTGACCGCGATCACCTACCGCATCAGAACCCAAAGGCACAGCCAGAGGACGCCCAAGGCGAAGGCAAACCGGTTGCGCAGCATCACCGCGGCTTCGCGAAGCGACCAGCGATCCGCCCAAAGCTGCTCCCGCACCGGCCCCTCGTACAGCGGACGCGCCGTCAACTCCCACCACTGTCCGGCCAAAAACACGCAGAATCCCCACACCACCACCTCAGCCCAGAGCGGCGGCCGGGCGGCCAGGGTGGACGCGAAGGCGGCGGTCAGCAACCCCAGGTCCCTGAGCACACCGGGCCTGCGGGGAACGCGCACCAGCAGCAGCCACGTCACCGGGTGCAGACCGCCGCTGGCACGCCGGCCCAACCGCCGGTCGACGCACCGGGCCAACCATGCGGAGGGACGGCGCATGTAGTAGAGGGTGCGTGAGGGGGCGGCGGGATCGTCCGGGAGCAAGTTCAACAGCATGCGGCTCGGCCGCTCCCCGAACCACCTGTCCCAGCCCACTCGGCCGAGACCAGCGGCCGCCAACCCGACGCCCGCCAGTCCCGCTCCGGCGAGTGAAATGACGGCGGGTGTACCCCACCCGCTCAGGACACCTTGGGCGGCGGCGTCCAGCGGGATAAACGTCACAACGCGCACGAACTGAAACACGAGCCAGCGGCGCCAGCGAAAACGCTCGCCCGGTTGGAGCCAGCTGCTCACCATTCGCACGCAGGATTCGTACGCGGCGACGGCGGCGCCGAGTGCAAACCAGGCCACCGCGGGAACGCCCAGGCGCTGGCTGAGCGGCCAAAGCAGCAGCAGAAAGGCGAACAAGCATGGCGCCCACCGCAGCACCCCCTCCGCCCAGAGCGCGCCGACCACCCAGCGGCGGCGGACGTGGGGCAGCAAGAACAAGCGATCCGCCGGTTCCAGCGGGATGGGCAACCCGCCGAAGCTGGAGAGGTGGAGGATGCCCAGGAACAGCACCAAGACTGCCCGCAGGACGAGGTTGTATTGGTCGGCCGCGGTGGCGTACAGGGGCGACGGAGCCGGCCCGAACAAAAACCGCCCGTTATCCACCCGGCGCACGTACGCCACGATCAGCCAACCCGCCGCCACTGCCGCTGGCAGGGCGACGTACACGGCCGTAATCCAGTCGTCCACGAGCAGGCGGAGCTGTCCCCACCGCCACCGCGAATCCCGCAACAGGCGGCGGGCCGACCAGGCGATCAGCGCGGCCGGCGGCATCCCCGGCAGCCGCCGCCAAGGCCATCGGCGCTTCTCCTGCCGCCCCCGCCTGAGGCCCCGCCACTTCACGGGACGTCCCCGCCCTTCGCCAGAT
>JADGIC010000056.1 GCA_019683615.1 Alicyclobacillaceae bacterium
CGGCAGGGGTGGACGTACGGCGGGGCCAAACACGTCTTGCACCAAGTGTTGTCGGCTCCCGTCTTCCACGAACCTCCTCCTGCCACGCCCTGGTGGCTCGCAGTCTGGCGTTGGCTGCGCGCGCACGGCTTTCCGTGGCTGAGTCGCGGGTCGGGCCACCATGCAGCCTGGTGGCTGTGCGCCGGTCTGTTGGCTGTGGCAGCCTCGGCCGCCGCCCTGTGGCGATGGCGCCGGCGGCGCTCGGCGCGGGTGAAACCGACGCCGCGGCCGGCAGCTTGGTCGCAGGCGGGGGAGCGTGCCCGGCGCGCCTTGGAGGGGGGAGCGGACAGCGAATCGCTCGCCCTGCTGCTGCAGGCGTGTCTGGCGTGGGCGGCCGACCGCGGGTGGATCCGCCCCGCTCGCTACAAGACGGCCCGCCGGTACCGGGAGGAATTGGCGCAAGCCGGCGCACCTGACCCGCCCAATCCCGGATTTGTCGCCATGTTTGCGGAACTTGTTGAGGCGGCGGAGGCGGTGCGGTTTGCGGGCCGCCGACTGGAGCGGGAGCGGCTGGAAAGACTGTGCGACGAAGTTCATCGCTGGACGGAGGGGGTGGGGTCTTGAGAGTCCGCACCTGGTGGTGGGCTCTGCTCGCCGCCGCGGCCTACGCAGGCGTTTTGGCATGGGTCGGCCGGTCGCAAGCGGCGGCCCTCGACATCCCCGGTTCCAGCACTTCGGCGGGCCCGCGTGGCGCGCTGGCTGTGGCCGAGTTGTGGCGGCGGCTGGGCATCCCGTTCAGCGTTTGGGCGCAACCGCCCGCGCTGTTGCCTGCCGACGGGCGGGGCAGCTTGGTTGCCGTGGAACCGGGTCTCGGCCAGTATCCGCCGCAGCGGGCTCGCCAACTGCTGGCTTGGGTGCGCCAGGGGCACCGGTTGGTGTGGGTTGCGGATCGCCCCGACGCAGTGCTCCGCCAGCTTGGCCTCGCCGTGGTTCCAACCGACCAGCGCGTGGCGTCGGTAATGCTGGTGGACAGCGGGGGGCGCCGCAGCCGGCCGCGGCGTCGAAACCCGGCGGCCGCGCAGGTCCGTACGGAGGCCGGTGCGGTGGCTGGAGCGCCTGTGCGAGACGCCGTCGGCAGCTGGACGAACCTGTCGTTTCGCGCACGAGGCGTCTTCACCGGGTCCGGCCTGCGCCAAGCACGCCAAGAGGTGCGCACAGCCGATGGCCACATCCTCGGCGCCGTGCTGCGCGAGGGGCGCGGGCAAGTGGTGGTCTGGAGCGCGCCGGCCGTGTTTGAGAATCGCTCGATTGGGCAGCGCGACAATTTTCGGCCGGTTTGGTGGGCACTGGCCGGCCAGCCGCTGTGGTGGGACGAGTTCGGCCACGGGGTCGTCGAACACAACTTGGTCGGTTGGATGTTCTCGGGCCCGCGGGCGTGGTCGCTGTTGCCACTCCTCTGCGCTGCCGCCGTGTACCTGTGGGGGGCGTCTGTCCGCTTTGGCCGCCCGCGCCACCATCCTGGCGATGAACCGCGGCCCGGGACGGAATGGGTGGATGCGCTGGCTTGGCACCTCGGGCGCCCAAAGCTGCGGGCGTACGCCGTCGAACTGGCGGCGGCCGCCATCGAGAGGCGCCTGGGTGCCGGTGCAGCAACGGGTGAACAACGCGAGGCGTGGCGAGCCGCCAAAGACGCGGCGAGTCGCGGCGGGCGGCGGGCGTGGCAGGCGTTTGTGGCGCAAACCCGGCAGCTGGCCGGCAGTGCGCGGACGGCGCTCCCTGGGCGCACCACGCGGGAACGGGAGGAGTGACTTGTGCGCGAGCCGATTGCCGCTTTGATGGACCAGCTGGAATCGATAGTGTTTGGACAGTCGGTCGCTGTCCGGCAGGTGGTGACAGCGCTGCTGGCGGGCGGCCACGTGTTGCTGCAAGGGGTACCCGGGGTGGGCAAGACGCGTCTCGCCCGCGCCATCACCCATCTGGTGGGGGGGACGTTCCGCCGTATTCAGTTTACGCCGGACCTGTTGCCGAGCGACGTGGTCGGGAACGCGGTGTTCAACCTGCGCGACGGGACGTTCGAAGTTCACCCGGGTCCGGTGTTTGCCAACGTGGTACTGGCGGACGAGGTCAACCGGACGCCGCCGAAGACGCAAGCCGCGCTGCTGGAAGCAATGGAGGAGCGCCAAGTGTCCCTGTTTGGCGAAACGCGGTCGCTTCCGGAGCCGTTTTTCGTCATTGCCACGCAGAACCCGGTCGAGTACGAAGGTACGTACGCGCTGCCAGAGGCGCAGTTGGACCGGTTCCTGATGGAAGTGAACATGGGGTACCCGGACCTCGACGGGGAAGTCGAGATGCTGCGCCGCCACCGATCCGGCACGGGCCCGTATTTGGCGCGACTCAGTCCCGTGCTGACCCTGACTGAGTTATCGGGCATGCTCCGCGAGGTGCAAAACGTCACGGCCGCTCCGGAGGTGTTGTTGTACATCGCGCGCCTGGTGCGCGCGACCCGCGAGCTGCGCGGGGTTGCTCTCGGCGCCAGCCCGCGTGCTGCCACTGCGTTGTTGGACGCCGCTCGCGCCAACGCGTATCTGGAAGGACGGGATTACCTCGTGCCGGACGACGTGATCCAGGTGGCCAAACCGGTGCTTCGCCACCGGCTGGCGCTCGACGCCGGGGCGGAGTTGGAGGGGATCCGGGCGGATGACGTGGTGGATCAAGTGGTCGAACAAGTGGACGTCCCGCGTTGACCGTACGGCTCCGACCCCGAGGCAGGCCGTCGTCTGGCTGGCGGCGGGGGCGGCGTCGTTCGCGGTTGCACAGGCCACCGGCACAGCGTGGCTGGCACCGGCGCTGGCAGCGGGCGTGGGCGCCCTCAGCGCCGTCGATTGGGTCCGGTTGCGGCGCTGGGGTGTTCCGTCTTTCCAGCGGGATCGCCTGGCACAGGTGCAGCGGGGCGTTCCCGTGGACATTTGCGTCCGCGGGGTTTGGCCTGGCCCGCCGAGAGGTGCGGCATGGCGCCAGCGCTGGGCAGAAGCGGCGGTGTGGCCGGGGACTCCGGAGTCGTTCAAGCCGGCCGGGGGGCCGCGCAGGCGGGATGACGGCGGCGGCACGGTCTGGTTGTTTCCCGTTGTGCCGTCGCGGCGCGGGCCGGCTCGCTTCGACGACGTCGACGTGGCGTGGCACAGCCCGTTTGGCTGGTGGCGGCGCCTTCGGAGGTATGGGGGCGATGCGGACGCCGCGGTGGTCCACGTCCTGCCCGATTTGACAAGTTGGCGGCGTGAGGTGTTCGACCTGCGGCTGGCAGCGGCGGCCGCCGGCCGCCATGCGCAGCGGATGGCCAGCGGGGGCACGGAGTTCTCCCATATCACGGACTATTGTCCGGACGACGACCCGCGCCATCTGAACTGGGCCGCCGTCGCCCGGCGGGGTCGTCTGATGAAAAACGTGTACGAGCCGGAGCGGGGGCAGGTGGTCTGGATTGCGGTCGACGCGAGCCGACACACGAACGTGCGTTTACCGGACGGACGCCTGCGCCTGGACCTGGCGGTCGACTGTGCCGCCGCCTTGGCAGACACGGCCTTGGCGATGGGAGATGCCGTGGGTTTCGTGGCGTTTACCAGCCGCGTCATCCGGAGGCTGCCGCCGCGCCGGGGACCCGGTCAGTTTGCCGAGTTGCTGCAAGCGCTCGCCGGGTTGGAGCCAGAGCCGGTGCAGGGAGGGTACGCGTCGCTGCTTCAGGGCGTGGCCGGCGCAACCGCCGGATCGCGCAGGAGAGGGTTGCTCGTGGTGCTGTCCGAGTTGGACGGCGTCGCCACAGACGCGTTGTACCTGCCGACCCTCCGGCGCATGCAACAGCGGTACCCGACCGTGCTGGTTTCGCTCGCCGACGTGGAGGCGTTGCGCATCTTGCGTGCGGTGCCGGCAGACGAGCGGGAAGTGCTGCGGGCGGCAGCCGCGGAATGGGTGATGCGCGACCGCGAGCGACTGAAGCGGGCGCTTTGGGCGAACGGAGTGGCAGTCGTCGAATCACTCCCCGGCGAGATGGTCGTCCGCGTGGTCCGGGAGTACCTGCAACGGCGCGGGCGATTCACGCTCTGACGGACACCGGCCCGCCCGGCTGAAATAGGCTGCCCACAGGCCGAGGGTGATCGCGGCGAACACAAACTTGCTCCATGTCGGCCAGGGCGCCGGGGTGAGGAATCCTTCGATAATGCCTGCGATCACGAGCATCGGCACGACCCCGACGACCAACTTGGCGGCTTGGCGGAGCCCGTGTACCAAGGCGGCCCTGCGCGGGAAGGGCCCGGGTGCCACCACGCGGTGGGCAAACAGCAACCCGGCGCCGCCGGCAATGCAGACGGCCAGCAGTTCGGTGACGCCGTGCGGCACGATGAGAGACCAAAAGAGGGCGGTTTGATGGGACTGCGTTTGCACCCACGCCGCGAGCGTGCCCAGCACGACGCCGTTTTGCCACAGAGCGTAGGTGGTCAGCGTACCGAGCAGACAACCGCCGGCGAACGCTTCAAGCGCGACCCAGATGTTGTTGGTCATGATGACGCTCGACATCAGTGGCGCGTTCCAGGCGTGCGGCCCTATGCTGCCGCGGCCGGCAGCGTCGGCGAAGGCGGGGGGCAGCAGTTGGTACGCGGCCAGCGGCGCCCACACGGTGAGCAGGTACCCGTAGAGCGCACCGCCCGTCAAGATCGCGGCAGCGACGGCGATGTAGCCGGCGTGCTGGCGAAATTGGCGGGCGAATCCCCCCGCCAAGTAGGCGGCGACAGCGGCCGCGTTCCCGGTGCGCTGCCGGTACAACCGGGTGTGTGCAGCGGCGACCAGCCCGTTCAAGTAGGCGGTCACGGGATCGTCCGGAAAGTACGTGCGGGCGTACGACAAGTCGCCTGCCACCAAGCGGTACAGCGAGGCGAATCGGTCCAGCTGCGCCGCCGACGTGAAGCTTTGGCGCCGTCCGCGCTGCATGGCCTCCAGTTCGCGCCAGCGGGCTTCGCGCAACTGTCGAAAGCGGGTAGCGTCCACAGCAGCACTCCTTAAAGGTGGGAGTTTCGCATGGATCCACAGTGGTACGACATTCAGACACCAGAACAGGTGCCGGTGCGCTTCCAGCTCGCCGGAATCGGCACGCGCGGGATCGCGCAACTGATTGACGCCCTGTTGCTGGCGGTGGCGTACGCGGCCGTGGCCGCGGCCGTCGCGGTGTTGCAGTGGCAGCGGGCGCTCGGCGCGGCGTCGTCGTACGTCACCGGCTTCCTTATTGTAGCAGGTTTTCTCTCGTTCTGGGGGTATTTTGTACTTTGTGAGTACCTGTGGTCGGGGCGCACCGTCGGCAAGCGCCTGCTGTGCATCCGGGCGATCAGCGGCGACGGGCGGCCGCTGTCGTTCTGGGCGGCCGTGGTCCGCAACGTGTTGCGCATCGTGGACTTTCTGCCGTCCGGCTGCTTGGTTGGCGTCGCTGCGATGCTGCTGGATCGGGCCAGCCGGCGGGTCGGGGACATCGCAGCGGGGAGCGTGGTTGTGCGGGATCGGCCGGCCGAACTGCCGCCATTGCCGGCTCTGGCGGCGGCAGGTGCAGATGCTGTCGGCGAGGACGAACCGCGCGGGATTCAGGTGACGCTGCCGGATCGCACCGTCTCTCTGCTTGTCCGGAACGGGCTGCCGCCGGAGTGGGGGTGGTTTCTGGCAGCGTTCGAGCGCCGGCGCAAAGGACTGGCGAATCCGGCCCGGCGCGAGCTGGTGGAACAGGTCTGGCAGTTGTTCACGCAGCTGCCGTGGGTCGAGGTCAGGGGTGCTGACGAGGAGCGCTGGCCTTTGCGCGACAAGGAGCGGCTGCTCGCTGCGGCGGCCCGGGCCCTGGACCAGCGCGCCCGCCGCGGTGGCGTGCCCGGCGCCCGGCCGCCTGGACCGCCGGGCGACGGTGGCCAGGGGGCGGATCGCTGATGCGCTCTGCACACAGCCGCGGCTGGCCGGCCTTCATCCGCCGGGTCGGCTCCGTGCAGGCCGCGCTGTTGACCGTTTGGTTGACGGGATACGGGTATGTGGCCCTGCGTCCGCTGTCCGATCCGGACACGCCTTGGCATATCGCCACCGGCCTGTACATCCTGCGGCACCACCAAGTGCCCGTTACCGACCCGTTTTCCTGGACCATGCGCGGCCAGCCGTGGGTGACGCAGGAATGGCTGTTCGACGTCGTCCTCGCATGGTTGGTGCGGCGGTGGGCGTTTGCAGGCGTGTGGCTGTTTCTGGTGGTCGTTCACGCACTCACCGTGTTGGTGCTGTACCGGCTCGCGCTGCGCGCCTCCGGCGGACAGCGGGTGATGGCGGCAGTGCTGGCTTGCCTTGGCACGCTTGTGGCCTACCCGTTTTGGATCGCCAGGCCGCAAGTAATCTCCTACCTGATGTTCGCGCTGTTCCTGTGGTTGTTGGAGCGGGTGCGGGAGGATTCGTTCCGCACCCTTTGGCTGGCGCCGCCTCTCCTCTTCGTGTGGGCGAACGCCCATGGGTCAGCGAGCATCGGAATCCTCATGTTGTTGTTCGACGCAGCGGTCAGCCTGGTGCCGCCGTTCGGGCGCCTGCGCTCCTTGGAATTGCCGAACGGCGCCCGCCTGCGACTGGTACTGGCGGCGGCCGCCGGATTTGGCTTGGGCTTGCTCAACCCGAACCACCTGCGGGCGTTCACCTACGCGTGGCTGGCGACGAACCCGGTAATGACCAACAATATCATCGAGTGGCAGTCGCCTGATTTCCACTCTGTGTACTTCCAGTATGAGGTACTCCCCTTCCTGGCCGCCGCCCTGTGCGTCGTCATTGTATCCCGCCGGGACCTGCCGCTCAGGGATGTGCTGTACTTTGGCGGAACGCTCGTCTTGACGCTCATCCACCAGCGGTTTTTGCCGTACGCGGCGATCGCCGCCGTACCGCTGTTGGCGGACGTCACGGCGGCGTGGGGCCGGTCGCTGCCCGACCTGCCTGCGCTGTCGCGGGGCGTCTGTGGTGTCCTGAGCGTCGCCGCCGCAGGCGCGTGCGTCTGGTATATCCCCCATGTGCGGGGGCCGCTGCGTCAGCACATGGATGCGTCGGCCTGCCCCGTGGCCGCTGTCGACTACCTGATTGCCCACCACCTGACCGACCACCTGCTGAACTCATACCGTTACGGGGGATATCTGATCTACCGCGGGGTACCCACCTTTGTCGACGGCCGGACCGACATTTTTCTGCGGGACAACCCCGTCACGCACACACCTGTGTTCAACGATTACCTGGCGCTCAAAAACGTCTGGTGGAATTGTCCGCAACTGCTCCAGCAGTACGGCTTTCGAGCCGCCCTGTTTCCCAACGGCTATCCCATTCTGACATACCTGACGCAAAACCCGGACTGGGTTGTGGCGTACCAGGATGGCACCGCGGAAGTCGTGGTACGCCGTCGCTAGCACGGTACCCTGCTCGCAGCGGCCGCCACTGGTGTGCGCCGCCGCCAGGTGCTGCTGTGATCCGCCGCCGCTGCAGGCGATCTCGTTCAATGCCGCTCGATCCGCTCTGTGTCCGGGACAGTCACCCGTGGACGTCTTCACCCATATCATGCCGGTAGCCAGAACGTACGCCGGTTTCTGTCCCGCCTGACCGGTGCAAGGCGGGACGGCCGGCAAAGGAGCGAACCTGCATGTGGATCCACACCGTCGTCGCCGGCGACACCCTCCGTTCCATCGCCGAGCGCTACGGGACGTCGACGCGCGAGATGTTGCGGCTGAACGAATTGCCGAACGAGCAACAGTTGGTGCCCGGACTGCATCTGTTGGTCCCCGGGGCGGCGTACCTGGCGGTGCCGTACACCGTCCGGCGGGGCGACACGTTGACCGCCATTGCCCGGCGCACCGGCATCAGCGAAACCAACCTGTTACGCTGGCTGGGCACGCAACTGGTGACACCCGGCACGCCTGCCGCCGCGGCTGTCGCGCAGGCGACGGAGTCGGTCATCGCCCAGGCGGCGAGCCGGCTGCAAGCCGGTCAAGTGTTACTCCTGCCAACACCGCAGCGGACAAAGCGGAGTATAGAGGTGAACGCGTACATTGTTCCCCAGGGCCGCGTTGACGACGCCAACGCCGTTCGCGATGTCGGTCGCTGGCTGACGTACATCAGCGTGTTCAGTTACCAGGCGCGCGCCGACGGCACGCTGGTGCCCGCGCGGGATACTTACGTGCTGGAGGCCGCCGGGCAGACACGGTCTGCGCCGCTGATGACCGTCACTAACTTTGACGGCCAGCGCTTTAACACGGAAATGGCACACACCATCCTGGCCAACGGCTCGATCCGGCGCAGGCTGACCGACAACGTGGTGCGGGCCTTGCGCAGCCGCGGATTCCGCGGGGTGAACGTGGATTTCGAGCACATGCGGCCGGGCGACCGGCCGTTGTACAACCGCTTCATCCAGGAACTTGGTGACGTCGTACGGCCGCAGGGGTTTTCCCTGTCGATTGCGATGGGGCCGAAGACATCGGACGATCCGCAGCAGGAATGGATGGGCGCTTTTGACTACCGGACTTTGGGGCGGTTGGTCGATTTCTTAATGCTGATGACGTACGAATGGGGGTGGGTCGGCGGCCCGCCGCGCGCCGTTGCGCCATTGGATCAGGTGCGGCGCGTACTGGAATACGCCACCTCGGAAATCCGCCCGGACAAAATCCTGATGGGGATGAGCTTGTACGGGTACGACTGGCCGTACCCCTGGCAACCGGGCATGCGCGCGTCCGGCCTGTCCAACAACAGTGCGCAAAACCTGGCTGTCAACCGCGGATCGCCCGTTGAGTGGGACGTGTTGTCCGCATCGCCGTATTTTTATTACCGGACGTCGGAAGGCCAGCAGCGGGTGGTCTGGTTTGACGATGCCTTGAGCGCAGCGGCGAAACTGCACTTGGTGTACGAGTTTGGCTTGCGCGGCGTCTCGTACTGGGTGCTGCCCAACAGTTTCCCTCAAAACTGGTATCTCCTTGAGGACAGTTTCAACGCGCAAAAGCTGTAAACCACGTGCTTTGGCCGCGTCACGCGCGGCGCGGGGGCCCGGTCCGGAACACCCACCACTTGCTCCCTGCAAAGTTCACCGCCGTGGCTATACATGTGGCGACCAGTTTGGCAGCTGGCAGGGGCGTGACGGCCGAGCGCAGGGCGGCAATGACGAGCGCAGACAGACCGGCGGTCAACAGGTTCAGGGCGGCGAACCGGCCGACCTCCGCGGGGCGGCTGGGACCCCGGCGCTGGAAGGTGAGGCGGCGGTTCCAAAGGTAGCTGTTGCACACCCCGCAGGCGTACGACACCATCTGCGCCGGCACAGCCCTCCAGTGCCCAAACTGCACGAGGCCGCTGAACACGCCGAAGTCGATCAGGGTGTTGAGCATTCCGACGAGCCCAAACCGAAGGGACTGCCGGGCCGTCTCCGGGACGCCATTCAGCCGGCGTTTTACCCCGCCGTCCTGCTCAGCGCGCTCGTCGGGCGGGGTTGCGTTCGGCCATTGTTCCATCCAGTGCCTCCGATTTGTCGTCCGCGGCGACGATGTACAGGGGACGGGCCAGGGTCTGCTCGTGAACGCGGGCGATATACTGCCCCGTCATCCCGATGGCAATGAGAACGAGTCCGGTGCAAAACACCATCAGCAGCGCCAGCACGGCAACGGCAGGCCGGTGCGGACGCCACAGGTCTTGCGCAGACAGGGCAATCAGCGAGATTGCGCTGCCGGCCGCCATCGCCAGGCCGGCGTACCCGGGTGCCTTCAGCGGCGCGGTTGAGAACGACACGATGGCGTCGGACGCCAGCTGCAGCATTTTCTTCAGCGAGTACTTGCTTCGTCCAGCGTAGCGGGGCTGGCGGACGTACGGCACGCCGGTCTGGTGGAATCCGCTCCAGGCGACAAGACCGCGGACGAACCGGTTTGGTTCGCGCAGGCGGCGCAGCACGTCGCATACGGACCGGTCAAGCAGGCGGAAGTCGCCCGCGTCCAGCGGGATATCCAACTGTGTGAGCGCCCGCAACAGGCGGTAGAACAGGTACGCGGTGGCGCGCTTGAACGATGTTTCTCCTTGCCGCTGGACTCTTCTCGCGTACACCACTTGGTAGCCTTGCTTCCAGCGGTCGACCAACTCCGGGATCAGTTCCGGTGGGTCCTGCAGATCCGCGTCGATGATGACCACTGCATCGCCGCGCGCCGCGTCGATGCCGGCGCTGACGGCTGCCTGATGGCCAAAGTTGCGGGACAACCGCAGTATCCGCACGTGCGGGTCGGATTGGCCGAAACGGGCCAATACGTCGCTGGTGCCGTCGACGCTGCCGTCATCGACAAACAGCAACTCGTAGCCGCTCGCGGGCTCCGCCTGCGCACTCGGCTCGGCCGCCGCCAGGCTGTCCATCACCTGCCGCAGGCGGCGGTATGTCTCGGCGATGACTTCTCGCTCGTTGAAGACCGGGACAACCACGGAATATCGCACACCTGTCATCCAAGGTCCCTCCTCTCACTGCGCAGGGCGGCATCGACGGGTCCGGCGGCCTGAATTACGCGCCGGCATGGGCGCTATGCAGCGTCACCTGCCCGCGTACACATACAGCCTCCACCCGCCCAGGTTCCATCTGCCGCTGAACCGGCCGGCCGGAAACCGCGCTCTGCGCGTCACGAAACCCGCCTGTGCCGTGGTGCCAAACGGTGGCGCCGCTGTTTCGCCCGTGCCTGCGACCGTGGCGGACGGCAGCCAGGCGCTGTCCGGTACGGCCGTGCAGTGCGCCTGGATCCACTGCAGTACGGCACTCTGACCGCCGTCGAACGCCAATCGTCCGGAGCTGGGGACGAGGAAGTACTTCAGCACCCCTTGTCGGGTCAGTTCAGCCAACCGGCTGACGGACAGCGCCGGGTCGGAGCCGGTGAATCCGCCCATCGCCATCACCGGGAGTCCGGTGTCGAGAATGATGGGGGCCGCCATCTGAGCGTTCACGGTGGCAACCAAATACGACCCGCGTATCGGCGAGCGGTGGCGGATCAGGTAAGTCTCCAGTGCACGCAGGGTCGAATCGGCCGCGGCCAAGCCCGGGATCCCGCCGACCGTTCCAGTCGGTCCAAACCCGCCGTCAAACCCGCGCCGGACGCCAAACGCCGCTGCGCGGGTCACGGCCAGCGGCGGACCTGCGGACGGGATGGTTTCGTTGACGCCGTACAGAACCGGTGTCAGCGCCCAGTACCCTGGCGCGGCGACGAGCGCGGCGGTGCCGAGCACAGATGCGCCAGCCAGACTTCGCCGAGCCCGGACCGTCGCCGCTTCGCCGTCTGGTCGCCGGCGCGCCCTGACAGCACTGCAGGCAAGGGCGATACTCGCCAAGGCGAGCCCGGCGCCTACGCCGATCAACGCAGTGCCGAGGCGCCCATAGGGGCGAACGAGGTGCCATTCAAACACCAGGTCGAAAGCAGCGGCGCAAGGTAAAAACCATCTCCACCGCCCGCGCTCCGAAAGCCCGCGCCACATCCGGGCCAAGCCGCCGCCGGTTAGCGCTGCGATGGCGGGTGCCATCGTAATCATGTAGTATGGATGGAAAAACCTTGCGACACTGAAGAACGCAGCCATCGGCAACAACCATGCCAGCCAGAACACCGTGCCCGCTTCCCGTGGCGACATCGCCCGGCGCCAGTGTACGCGGCGCAAGAGCGGAACGCAGGCGAGCAAAGCGAACGGCAACAGCCAGCTGATTTGTCCGGCCAGGTCTGACCGGAACAACCGCAGTGGGCCGGCGGAGCCACCGCCGAACAGTCCGCCGTCCGGGGCGGCACCCACGCGAAAACGGCTGCGTGTGAGTCGGGCGGGAAACGGGGTGGCACTGCCGTCATCGCCGTTGGCCGGGCTGTTAGCGGCGCCGGCGAACGCTTGACCAGATTCCCCTGACGGCAGGGTGGCCGCCTGCGCGTGCGGCGATCGCCCGGGTGCGGCGCGCCCGGTCAGCCGCTCAATCCCGTTGTAGCCAAAGATCAACTCTATCTCGCTGTTTGTCTGCGTGCTTCCGACCCACGGGCGGTCCTGTGCCGGCGTGAGGTCGACGGCGACCGGCCATGAGAACGAGACGGCGCCAATGACCAGGCTCAGCCCGACCAGGTGCAGGCACTTACGCCTCCAGTTCAGGCGGTAGACGAGTATGTAGGTGGCGTACACGGCGGGGAGAACGAGGTACGCCTCCATCATCTTGATGTTGAACGCCACACCTTCGATGATCCCTGCCAGGACAAGCCACCGGAAGCGGCCCGTGCGGATGCTTTTCCACATCGCGTCGGCTGCCAGCAGCATGGACAGAACAAGGGTCGTGTCGACTTCGTTTGTCCGCGACACGGCGACGGCGATGGGTGTCAACGCCATCACGGCGGCGGCAGCGAGCGCTGCCCCGGCGCCGAAGTGCCGCCGGACCATCCGGTGAACGACCCAGACCAAGGCGATCCCGGCCAGCGCCTGCGGCAGCAGCAGCGCCCAGCCGTGAAACCCGAACACCCAAGCGGACAGCGCCTGCAGCCAAAAGCCCACCGGAGGCTTGTCGATGGTGATGAATCCGTTCGGATCGAACGCGTTGAAAAACAGGTTGTGGCCGTTCATCAGCATGCTTCTGACGGCCGCCGCGTAATACGTGTTCCCGAACCCTTCGGAGTTCAGCCGCCAGATGTTGAGCGCAGCGGAGAGCAACAAGATGATGCCCAGCAAGCCGCGGTGCAGGCGCTCCCGGCGGAAAAAGCGGACAACGGGCCGGGCGGCGGCTGGACGGGCAGGCCATGAGCGTTGTTCGGTTCCGCTGTCCTGTCTGGCCGGCGGCAGCTCAAACGATGCTGAGGAGTTTTCCACGGGCAACCCTCACTTTGTGGCGTGTCCGGCGGCGTTAAACCGGCTGACGTTCTTGTCCTGCATTGTAGACCGCGTTTCTGAGAAAGAAAGGTGAGAACGATGAGAGGCGGATGAGAATGGTGTCCTTGCCAGCGCCGCCCGCTCCAGAGTCACCAGCCTCAGCGCCGGCAGATGGCCGGTTGTGTGCGGGGCGTCGGCAGCGGCATCGCCCGCTCGGCCCTGTCAGTTGCACCCGGCGGCAATTTGGGCGATGATGGACACGAACGACGACTGCGGGGAGTGGCTGAACCATGGCGCAGGACGCCAAACGGGTTGCCGTTCATCCGCCGGTGTTGCTGTCCGTGCAGGTGGGGATGCCGGCGTGGATGGGGGAGTACGGCGAGGAGACCAGCCGTACGCGCCGACCCGCGGCAGAGGCTTGGCCTGCGGGGCCAGACCGCGCGGGCATGGCGGCGGGGGGTACAGGGTCCAGGTGGTACAGCGGCATCGTCAAACGCCCGCTCGAGGGTCCGGTGGCGTGACGGTGGACGGGCTGTACGGCGATGGTCAAGCGGACAAACAGACCGAGACAGCAACCTGCCCGCTGTTGGGGGACAGGCTGCGGCGGCTGCTGGTACGAAACACAGGAGGGTGAGGCCTGGTGGAGCGTTTGTTTCTCGGCATCGGCGGCGTGTTTGGTTTTCTCGCCGTGGCCTTGGGTGCTTTCGCAGCCCATGGATTGAAAGGCAAACTTGACGCTGGTCAACTGGACGTGTTTCATACGGGTGTGCAGTACCAGATGTACCACGGCTTGGCGCTTCTGTTGACCGCGATGTTGCTGATGCGGATGGAATCTTCCTGGTTGATCGTGGCAGGGTGGTGTTTCATCGCCGGCGTTGTGCTCTTTTCCGGGAGCCTGTACGCCCTCGCGCTGACAGGGGCGAAACTGTTTGGCCCCATCACGCCCATTGGCGGCGTACTGTTCCTGGTGGGTTGGGTGTGCCTGGTAGTGGGTGCTGTCGCCTGAGGGCACCGGTGCCGGTGCGTCCCTTGGTGCGCCACCAGAATCGCGGGGAGGAAGTGACGTGAGGAGGAATGGAGATGTCTGTCGGACACATTGGCGACCGAACCACGCTGCACAACGGCGTCCGCATGCCCTGGCTTGGGCTGGGGGTGTACAAAGTGCCTGACGGTGCGGTCGTCGAACAGGCAGTGGCGGCGGCGGTTGAATGCGGCTACCGCAGCATTGACACGGCCGCTTTCTACCAGAACGAAGCAGGCGTCGGACGGGCCGTCAAGGCGTGCGGGATTGCTCGTGAAGAGTTGTTCATCACGACGAAGGTGTGGAATTCCGACCAGGGGTACGAGTCGACGCTGCGGGCATTTGAGGAAAGCCGGCGGAAACTCGGCCTCGACTACGTGGATCTGTACCTGATTCACTGGCCGGTCAAGGGAAAGTACCGTGAAACTTGGCGCGCGTTGGAGAAGCTGTACCGCGA
>JADGIC010000057.1 GCA_019683615.1 Alicyclobacillaceae bacterium
AACCTCATATTGAAGACCTAGAATTTACCATTCTCGTTCAAGCAGTCCACACAGAGTGGAGCGTCCCCCTTCGACGATTACTCGGACACGCTCCTAGCACAGTTTTAAATACTCTTCAATCAGTGGAAAACGATAGAGATCTCCAATTTGGTGTTGAGTCTAGCTCGATTTTTCACCTCCGCCTCACCACGGGCGCTGTTCTCGCAGGGTAGCCCAATGGTATGAGGTGCTCTCGGTTTTCGGCCCACAAGGTGCAGGACTCCACAATTGCAGGCTGGTACACTTGTGAACGATATCCCACACCACACAGCCGTCGGCAAAGAGCATCGAGATCCTTTAGTCATGCGCAATCCCCGAAAGCACCTCTTTCACACCTGGTCACTTCCACGAGTCCTATCGTATACGCGGGCGAACGGAGCCGTACACCGGGCGTCGGTTCGTGCCGCCGCGCTGTGACACCCCTCTTCGCAATTCTTCCATCGCCGCTGGCCGTGATGCTACAGTCCGGGTGAAAACTTTGGATCTGACGGAAGGATATAGGCGAAGAGTGTAGAAATATGAGGTGTCACCGACAAATTTCAGCAGGTATGGGAGGGTCGATGGGAGACTGGACGGTGATCACAGTCGCCGGCACATCGCTGGTGAACAAGGGACGGGAGGCGGTTGCGGGGTGGAAAGCGCGGTCCGGCGGGGCTCGTGAAACCCAAATGCCGCAGCTCAGCGCGACCGCCCTAGCCGCATGGTTCAGGGAACAAACCCCGTCCGACCAGGAAAAGCTGTCGTCGGAGTTCAAGAGCGCCGCGGTGATGGCGCGGACGCCGGAGTTTCGGGGAGGGCGGCTGTATGTCCACCTCCTTGCGTCGGAGACGGAGGACGGGCGGCTGGAGGCGCAGGCGCTGGCGCGCCTGGGAGAATGGGCGTTTCCGCACAGTGTGGCCGAGTTTTGCTTTGACCCCAATAAAGACTGCATCCCCGGTCTGCAGGTGTCGGACCGGCGGCGTTTCGTGTACGAGGGACTGCCGGTGTTGATTCGGCGCTTGAGCGAGATTGCCCAGCATTCGCCGGGGTCAGTGGTGGTGAACTGCACCAGCGGATTCCGCTCGACAGTGCCGTACCTGACCGCCTTCGCGCTGATTCACAACCTGCGGATGGTTTACGTGTTCGAAGGGTCGGGAGAGCTGTTGACCATCCCCGGTGCGCCGCTGACGCTGGATTGGGCGCTGGTGGAGAAGCATCTGCCGGCGTTCGAGGCGTTGCAGGAGGGCATTGTGCGGCCGGTTGCAGAGGTGGCGCAGTCGCAGCCGTACAGCGAGTTGGCCCGGCACGGTTTGGTGGAAGGGGATGACCAGCTGACGGTTCTCAGCGCGCTCGGCGAGATCCTCCTGGCGCGCTACCGCAGCCAGTATGCCCTTGTACGGATCGACAGCCGGATGGTGCACGAATTGTTCGACGCTCCTCAGTGGATGCGCCGCGTCATCGCCGAGAAGTTCTGCGACCCCAAGAGGCGCGACGAGCGGACGGAGAAGAAAAACGGCCACTACGTGTACGACGACGGCAACAATTGCAACCGCATCTATTACGTGAAGGACGCGCACGGGTTTCCAGTGATCTACAAGTTGTTTTGGTCGGATCACAAGGATCACGACCGTTACTACCGAGAGAGAAAGCCGCCAGGCGTCGTCCCTAGCCACCGGATCTATCGAATCGACAAGCAGACCGGTGAGTTGGAGGAGGTCACCTCGTGACCGGCGAGAGCACATGCCCGCTGCGCGTGCTGTGGTGGTCGCGCCATCCGCCGACGCCAGAGCAGACCCGGGTTCTCGAGGAGCGGTTGGCGCCGGACCGGGGCGTGGAGTGCCTGCAGGTGGACCGGTCGGCGCAGTCGGCGGCCGAGGTGGTGGATGCGTTCCAGGTGTCGGGGGCGGAGGAAATGGTGGTGGTGCTGCCACTGCACCTGCTCGCCGGATTGGTGGCTGAGCTGGAGCGGCGAGGTTTGGCCGTTCGCCCGCTGCGGGCGGTGATGGAGCGCACGGTGGGCGCGGATGGGGAGGTCTCGTTCGCGTTCCGCCACTTCGAACGCATTCTGCAAGTGGACGTACAGACGGAGCGGTTGTGAAAGGGCACGGTGTGACGGCGGTTGTGTGACGCGGGCCGCGGCGGCGCGTGATACCAGGGGCCTTCGCGTCATGGCAGCGGAACTGCTCGGCGCTGCACAACCGGGATGGAGGAGGCGTGCGTATGGAGCGCGCGAGGCGGGTGTTCGTCACGTTTCTGGGGACCAGCAAGTATGAGACGACGGTGTATCGGCTGCCCAACGCAGCGTACGCGCCGTTACCCACGCCGTACGTGCAGGAGGCGTTATTGGACCTGATGGACCAAGGCGTCATTGCCTTTGCCCCTGACGTCGTCCTGCCCGTGCTGACGCCGGAGGCGGAACGGGACAACTGGCGGTGGCGGAAGGGGGTCGAGCCGGATCCGGACAACCCGGAGACGTTTGGCCTCGCCCCGCGGCTGGAGGCGTGGGTGGCACGCCAGCGCCAGGCGGGGCGCGAGGTGAGGGTGGAGCCGGTGCGGGTGGACTTGGCGTACGACGACGCGTCCATGTGGGCAATGTTTGACGCGTTGTACCAGCGGATGGCCCGGGACGGTGCGGGTGAAGGGTGCGAGGTGGTTGTGGATGTCACCCATTCGTACCGCTACCAGCCGATGCTCATCCTGCTCCTCGTTCATCTGGCGCGCGTGGTGGCGGGGACCAGGACGGCAGCGGTGTACTACGGCTCGCAGCCACGCGATGTGGACTCCACCTCAGCTGCCGCAGGGTTCGCAACCCCCGCTTCGTCCCCTGTCAAAGAGGCCACCCTGATGGATCTTTCCACGTTGGTGGAGTTGCAGGAGTGGATCCTGCACGTCTACACCTTCCTGCACGGCGCCAATGCGGAAGGGTTGTGGTCGTTTGTGAAGGGGAAGGGCCGCAGCGTTCGCCGGGCGACCGCCGGGGCACAGGACCCGGAGTTGGCGCACATCAGCGACATCGAGAAACTCGTCGAAGCGTGGCGCACGCTGACGCAAAGCGTCCAGCTGTGCCGCGGACCGGCTCTACCCGGTGCGGCGGCCGAGAGCCTGCACCGGTTGCGGCAGTTGGCGGCGAGGCTGGCGGGTGGCGAGTCGGTTCCTGCGCTGCAGCCGGTGTACTACCTGCTCGACACGGTGCGGCAGCAAGTCGAACCCTTGACGGCGGAGAGCCCCTACGAGTCGGGTCTTGCGGCGGTGCGCTGGTGTGAACAGCACGGATTGGCGCAACAGGCGTACACCATGCTGCGGGAGTTATTGGTGACCGCGGTGTGTGACCTGTTGGGGATACGGATGGATGTGCGGCGGGATCGGGAGGCGGCCGAGAGGCGGTTGAGTCTAGGTGCAAGGCGATTTCAACGGCGCCGGTTCGCGCACGACCCCGGTGCGGCCAAAGCCGGTGCGGGACCGGCGTTGGATGACACAGACGGATGGGTGGAGGACATGGCGGAGACCCACCCGGACCTGTTTGTCCTCTGGGACAAATTGTCACAGGCCCGTAACGATGTCGATCACGGCGGTTGGGGGCGGGAGAACACGCAATCGCCGGCGGCGCTGCGGCAGCGACTGACGGAGTACGTCGACGAGATGGAGCGAATTCTTCAGACTCTGGGACTTCTGAAGGGAGGGGTGAACGATGCGCCGTTGGCCTGAATCCCTGCCCGCGCTGCCACCGTTGCCGACGGTGCGCCGGTCGGCGCGGGAGGAGACGTTCACCGTCCGTCTGGCCACCCTCACGCCGATGGTGGGGGGCGGCGCCTGTCAGGGTGTGGTGGACGCACTGGCGCCCGTTCACCCGCAGGCCATCCGCGGCCACCTCCGCTTCTGGTGGCGGGCCACCTGCGGGGCGCAGTACGCTGAGCGAAACGACCTGTTTAACCTGTTTAAAGCCGAAAGCAGGATTTGGGGCGCCCAGGATCACGCTGGCCGGGTGCGCTTGGCGGTGCGAGACGTGCGCACGGTGGCTGGGCCCGAACCTCTCCCGAGAGACCGGTACTGGTCAGAAAAGGTCGGACCTGTCCTCCGCGGCTTGGTGGAGAAGGGCGGCTTCGGCGGCGGAACCGGGTGGGCGCGTGTGCGGCCCGGCGGGCGGCCCGAGCCCTCCCCCCTCGCGTACATTTGCTTCCCGTTCGGCAGCCAGCGCCCATCCGGACTCGGGGACGCCACGGCAGCGATGGTGGCGTTCACGTTGGACCTGACGTACGAACTCCGGGACGACGCTGACATGATCCGCAACGCCGTGCGGTCCGCGCTGTGGGCGTGGGTCCACTTCGGCGGCATCGGTTCGCGGACGCGACGGGGCATGGGCGCGCTGTACTGCCCGGATTGGGTGCCCGAGGTGGCGGACGCCAGGAACGAGGTGCCGCCCTGGCTGCACGGTGAACTCCGCGAGCTGGGAGTGGACTTGCCGGAGGCGTGGGGAGAGCCGGCATGGCCGGTGTTGAGCAACCTCGTTCTGGCGGGATCACCCGTGGACGTGTTTGCCGCCTGGGAGAACGCGGTGCGCGTGATGCGGGACTTTCGCCAAGGCCCGGAGCTAGGTCGAACCAGGGCCCGCGGCCGATCACGCTGGCCGGAAGCAGACACCATTCGCGCCTGGACCGGCTGCGCCTTGGAGCGGCATAAGCAAAGGATTGTGGAGATGGATGGTTTCCCGCGCGCGCGGTTTGGGTTGCCCATCATCTTCCACTTCAAGAATGACCCTGGGGCAGGCAGAAGCGGCGGGTTTCGCGAGCGCGAGCCGGGCGACGCAACTCTCACCCCGGCTGGCGGCGAGCGCTGGCCGAGCCCGGTAATCCTGCGGCCGTTGGCCGTGCGTGCACGCGGACAGCTGCGGGCGGTCCCCATCCTGGCTTTGCTCAACACGCCTGTGCCAGAGAGGTGGGAGCTTGAGCTGCCATGCGACCCCGAAGGCCGGCCGAAGGTGAGGCGAACGCTCACCCGCGAAGACGTCGTGGCCGCGCGGTTTGCGGAATACAAAGATGCACCGCTTGCGGGGCGGTCGCCGGAGGGGGACAGCCTCAAGGGGTTCGTGGCGTACGTGCGAGACCAGTGGTCGAGTGGAGAGGGTCGGCTATGAATCCATATCTGATGATTGTCGCGGTCGGGCCAGTGCAGGAGTTCGTTCGGGCGGCGCGTCGAACGCGCGATTTATGGTACGGCTCGTGGTTGTTATCGGAGTTGGTGAAGGCGGCCGCGTCCGAGCTGGAAGCCGTACCCGGCGCGCGGTTGGTGTTCCCGGACACCGGGCTGCTCCACGGAGACAGTCCGGTTACAAACAAGCTGGTGGTTCGGTTAGAAGACGTGTCGGACGCCGGGTGGCTGCGGACGGTGGCAGCGCGGGCGGAGCAGGCGGTGAAGGGGCGGTTACGGCAAGAGGCGGATCGCGTCCTGGCCAAGGTGCGGCGGGTGCGGCCGGAGCTGGTGGATGAGCGCAGGTTTGAGCGGCAGTGTGAAGATTTCCTGGAGTTTTACGCTGTCTGGGTGCCTGAGGGCGGCTCGTATGCGGCGGCTCGCCAGCGCGCCGAGCGGCTGCTGGCCGGCCGCAAAATGATGCGCGACTTTCGCGCGAACGAGGGCGCCCCGGTGGTGAAGTCGTCGCTCGACGGGGCGCGCGAGACGGTGTTCGCCGGCCCGCTGCCCAAGGCCATTCCCGAACTTGGCCTGCGGGAGCAGGAGGCGCTGGACGCCATTGGTCTGATGAAGCGGCTGGGGGCGGAGGACAGGCCGTACCCTTCCGTCGTCCGCGTGGCGGTGGACCCGTGGGTCCGGGCGCTGGCGCATGCGCCCGCCCGCGAACCGCGTGAGGCCCTTGCAGCTCTCAACGCGTACCTGGACGAACTGTGCCGGCAGGTGCCGAATTTGGTGACCCGGACGGACCCGAAGGCGTACCGGCAGTACGAGGATTTTCCCTTCGACGGCAAGGTGTTGCTGGAGGGGTTCGAGGAGCAGCAGGAGTTCAAGGACCTTCGCAGGGAGCGCCCGGAGCTGTCGAACGAGCTGCGGCGGCGGCTCCAGGTTGTCCGCGGCGCCGCAAAGAAGGCGGGCCTGGCACCGTACCCGCACCCGTACGTGGCCCTGCTGCTTGCGGATGGTGATCACATGGGCGCCGCGTTGGATGAGCTGACCTCGGCTGAGGATCACCAGCGGGTCAGCCAACGCCTTTCCGCATTCGCCCAGGCCGCTGGCCGGATTGTCGAGCAGCACCAGGGGGCCCTTGTCTACGCAGGCGGCGATGACGTGTTCGCCTTTGTGCCGGTGGACCAATGCCTCCAAGTGGCCCAGTCATTGCGCGACGAGTTCGCCCGCGTGGTCGGCGGGGCGTTCGGGGGAGGCGTGAAGCCGACGCTGTCCGTGGGCCTGTTCGTCGGCTACTGCCGTGACCCGCTGGGGGACTTGCGGCGGGGCGCGGAGGAGGCGGAGCGTGGCGCCAAGGAGCCCGACCGCAACGCGCTGTGCGTGCGGATTGCCCCCCGGTCCGGGGGCGATCCGCTGGTGTACCGCCGCCGCTGGGAACTGGACCCGGTGATCCGGCTCCGGCGGTGGGTGGACGCGGTGCGGACGGCGGCCGTCCCCACCGGGCTGGGTTACGAACTGGACGCTCTGCGGCGCCGGTTTGGGGCCGCTTCGGGCGTTCGCCTGGACTGGGTGGCGGCCGAATTGGCATATGTGCTGCGGCGGAAGCGGGCGGGCGCCGGCCGGGACGAGACGCTGTCGGTGGCGGTGCGGCAGGCGTTGGCCGAGGAGCTGCGCTTGGCGGACGACCCGGTGCAGGGGTTGGCAGGCGTGGCCCATCTGCTAAAAATGGCCAAGTGGCTCGCGGGGGCCACCGGCCCGGGTTCCGGTTGCACTGGCGCGGGAGACGGAGGGGATCAGGGTGTCCACAGAGTGGCTGGTGATTGAACCGTTGGGGCGGGTCATTGTGCGGGACGGGCGGCCGTTTGGCACCGGATCGCAAACCCAACTGTACACGTTGCCGTGGCCGATGCCTGGCACCGTTGCCGGGGCCGTGCGGTCGTTCGTTGGCCGCGCCACCGCGCCCGTCGGGGCAGATCCGTTTTCGCCGGAGCGCGCCGAGCGGCTCCTTAGGCTGGCGGTGTCGGGGCCCTACCTGGCGGAGGTACGGGCGGACGCCCGGGAAGGTACGATGGGCGGACCGGTCGCTCCCCAAATGCCCGGGGGCCCGGGTGTGGAGAACGCGGCCGGCGGGCGAGGCGTGGCCGTGTACTGGCCGGCTCCCCGTGACGCGTGGACCGCGCGGACGTCAGACGGCTTGGCGGTGGCGGCGCTGCGGCCCCATCCGCTCCAGGACGGTGAGGGCACGGACCTGCCCGGCGCGTGGCAATATCCGCTGCCGCCTCGCCCGGACAAGCCGGCCGCACCGCCGGCCTGGTGGTCCGTGGACGCCTACGTGCGGTGGCTGGAGCGTGACGCCGGGGCGGTGCAGGTGTACAACACCGACGACGTCAGCGTCGCTTTGGCCGCTCACTTGACGGGTGAGGCGGCAACGGGAGATGCGGCGGTGGCACGGGCACAGGCTTGGTTCCGCCCGGCGCCTGAGGTGGAGTGGCGGACGCACGTGTCCCTCAACCGCGAGACGGGCCGGGCGGCGGACGGCCAGCTGTTTTCCACCTCTGGCATCCGCCTCGCGCCGGGCCAGTGCCTGCTGTGCCGGGTGGAGGACATGGACGGCGCGTGGCTGGGGGACTGGGTGTGTGACGGCGTCAGCGGGCTGGGCGGCGAGCGGGGGATAGCCCGCTTCCGCGCGGCCGGGGCGTTGACGCTGTCCCCGCAGGTGTGGCCCGCCCGCAGTTCGGGCTTGCGGATGGTGCTGGTGACGCCCGGCATCTTCCGCCGCGGCTGGTTACCGGGGTGGCTGGACGAGCAGCGCAGCGAGGGGGTCATCCCGGGCACGGACGTCCGCGTACGGCTGGTGAGCGCCGTCGTGGACCGGTGGCGGTCGGTGTCCGGCTGGGACCTGCTGCGCCGGCGGCCCAAGCCGATGCGCAAGACCGTGCCCGCCGGCGGTGTGTACTTCTTCGAAGTGCTGGACTGGGGAAGCTCCACGTGGGCGGATCTTTGGTTGAACCCGGTGGCGGACGACGAGCAGGACCGCCGGGACGGATTCGGCGTCACCGTTTGCGGCGTGTGGGATACAGCGCAGGCGTGAGGGTGCAGGCGTGACGATCTAACGTTGTGAAGGTGTGACGGTGTGGCGCTGCTGTGACGACATGTCGCAGGCGTGACGGGGAGTCAACGGACGAAGGAGTGTGGCGGATGAGGCCAGTTGGTGTGCAGGAATCACCCGTGTTGTACTGGCTGTATGCCCTTTCCCCGGTTCATGTGGGCACGGGACAGGGCGTGGGCTTTGTGGACCTGCCCATTGCGCGGGAAAAGGTGACTGGCTGGCCCGCCGGGACGGGGGCCTGTGGTACGAGGAGTCCCTGCCGCCGGAAGCGGTGCTGTCAGGGGTCGTCTGGTTTGAATCGGAACGCGACCCGGAAGCCGTCTCCCACGCCCGATCCCGCCTGTTCCGCGGTCAACACCACGTGCAGTTGGGCGGCAAGGCGACGACCGGCAAGGGCCAGTGCCGCATGTGCTTCTCGGAGGTGACTCGGAGGTGAAGTGAGATGGCGACCCTGAATCATTCGTCGGCGGGGCGCGGCACTGGAGCAGGGCGTGGCACAGGCGCTGCCGGCGGGTGCCTACCTCCGGTTCACGCGCCAGTTGATGCGCAGCGCTGAGTGGTTGAAGCGCTACAGTGAGATCTTCCTCGCGCCGTCGCTGGGACAGGGTGGCGACTCGGCGAACGAGGAGGGAACGACATTAGGGCGGCCCCGGGAGCGGAACGCGCGACGGGATCGGGCAAGGGGTATGGCGTGCGGGGGAACGTAACGCGGTTCACCGAGCCCGGCAGTCTTCTGGCCAATGCGGGCCTCGTGTACCACAAGCTGGCGCTGGACCTGGACCGCCGCATAGAGGACATGCACCGCGCCATCCGGGCGGCGGTGGCGTCGGCGCCGCTGTACCGCAAGGTGTACGAGCGGTGGCGGTCACTCGACGACGGCGCCGTCCAAACGGAGGTGTACTTTCCAGGGCCGCTGGCGTTGGGACTGGGGGGCGCTTCCGCGCTGCAGGTGGGTTTTGCGTTTCACTCGCTGTACGGCGTACCGTATATACCGGGCAGTTCGCTGAAGGGGCTCGCCAGCCACTACGCCCACACGGTGTGGGGCGGCGAGGACCCACGCATGGCGCGCGGCGGCGAGTTGCACCGGCGGTTGTTCGGCCAGGGTCCGGGCCGGCCGTCCGCTGGATGGGCCGGAGGCGGGGAGCAGGGCCTGTTGGTGTTCCACGATGCCCTGATGCGGCCGGATGACCTGGAGCGAGCCCACGGGGGGACGATGCGGGTGGACGTGATGACGCCTCACTACACCCGGTATTACACCGGGGCGGGCACGCCCGACGGCATGGAGGATCCGGTGCCCGTGCCGTTTCTCTCCTTGCGGGACGTGCGCTTCCTGGTCCGCATCACAGCGGTCGATCCGTCCGTCAACGCCGCCCAGGAATGGGCCCGCTTCGCGCTGGCCCTGCTGTTGGAGGCCCTACGCGCCTGGGACGTCGGCGCGAAGACCCGTTCCGGCTTCGGACGGGCCGCGGGCGAGTACGAGGGCTCGGTGGAGGGGCGGCGGGAAGAGTGGCAACAACAGCGGCAGGCGGGTCCGCGGGCAGGCGAGCAAGAGAACTGGCGGAAGGCGGGTTCTGGACCGGCCGGCGCTGGTTCGGCCAATCCTGGCGCGGCAGGCCGTGGCTCGGCCGGCGGCGTCGCTTCAGCGCCCTCGCCCGGTCCGTCCGAATTCAGGCCGGCGCAGCCAGGCATGCGGTTTCAGGCGGTGCGCGTGGAGGACCCGAAGGGGGGCGATCGGCCCTGGTTTCGCACGGTTGGTGAACCGCGGTTGGAAGGTCGGCTGTTGGACCATGCGGGCCGCCCGCTGCCGGCCATGGGGGAGGCCGTCGAACTGGAGGTCCAGGGCATCGGCGGTGGCCACGTGAACTGGCGGTGGCCTGCGGAGCCACGGGCCAAGTCGCCGGCTCCCGGGGTCCGCGGACCGTGGAAGGGATCGCGTCCGGATGGCTTGGGTTCCAACAAGGTCGTGCGCGCGGCCGGCACAGCTCCCCCCGCCGGTGACGGCGGATTGGTGAAAAATCATTGGCGGCGCGTTTTCGCGGAGGAGAGCCTCGCCCCGGAGCGGCATCCGGTAGCGTGGCGTTCGTGGCCTCCTGACGAAGCAAGAGGTGCGTCTTTTGCACGCCCGTCCATGGCAGGCAGGAGGAAGCCGAGGGCGGACACCACCTTACAGTGTCGCCGCTCACGCTCGTGCCAATCCGAACAAAAGAGGAGGTGAACCCAAGCCCTTGCGGCTTGGGCAGAGGATGAAAATTGCGGACGGCGTGGAGATGTTGGAGATTGAAATGGACTTTATGGGTAACCGGAGCGCCATTCACCCGACCCTGTTCTATGACGACGAGCATGCGGTCCTTGTGGACGTGGGCATGCCCGGGCATTGGGAGGACGTTCGGTCCGCGATGGCTCGGGCCGGCGTTCCGGCGGATCGGCTCGATGCGGTCATTCTCACGCATCAGGACATCGACCATATCGGGGGCATCCAGGATGTGCTCAATGCGGCGAGCAGGCCAATAGACGTGTACGCGCACGCGGAGGACCAACCGTACATCGAGGGGCATCGGCAGCCCATCAAGTTGAGCGAGGAGCGCTTCGCACCGGTGCTTGCGCAGCTGCCGGAAGACGCGCGCCGGAAGTTCTTGGACCTGATTGCGCATCCACCCTCGGCGAAAGTCACGAAGGTTGTCCATGGCGGTGAGGTCCTGCCGTGGTTCGGGGGGATTGAGGTGATTTTCACCCCAGGCCACACACCCGGTCACATCAGCCTCTACCACATTCCCTCCCGGACCATCATCGCGGGGGACGCCACCGTCTCCCAGGGAGGGAAGGTCCTCGGCCCGATGCCGCAGGCGACGCCCGACCTGCCAAGGGCGCTCGAGTCGTTGAAGCAGTTCAGCCGGTATGACGTCGAGAACTTGGTCTGTTACCACGGCGGCCTGTGCAAAGAGCGGATCCGGGAACAGCTGGAGGCGCTTGCAGGCCAGGCGGGGTGAAGCGGATAGCACAGGAGGACTATGAGGCTGCAAACCGCAGTTGGAGCGGGCCCGTCCGTCGCGGTTGGCCGCCCGTCGCGGGGGCGACAGAGATTCATTCACGCAGTACCCGCGCTGGCGAACAGTTGTCTCCAGCACCGCCGGCAACCCGCGGACGACGAACCAGAGCCACAGTCATCTTTGGGTAGTCAGACCTCGTTTGTTGGCCGGTTGTCACGCCTGCAGGGATGCCAGCAGATCCTCATCGGTCACAGGACGGGGCTCCAAGCCCAGGGCCTCGTGAGTCGCTTCGGCACGGCCGGGTGCACAGGCATTGCCTTCCAGCAGCATCGTCAACTGGTCCGAGGTAAGGGGAAATCGGGGAGATTTCTCCAGCATCGGCACCCATCGGCGAATCAGGCTCACCGGCAGCCGGATGGTGTGCAGCCGGCGGCCGAGCACTCGGGCAATCCGCTCCAACAGCTCGAGGTACGTGAGGACATCGGGGCCGCCGAGGTCGAACTCGGCATGGCGGGGGTCTTGCACCGCACGGATGACGGCTTCGGCGACGGTCTCAATGTGAACGGGTTGGAGCGGGAACGATCCATCGCCAATGACGGGCACAAGGGGTGAGGAGAGCATAGTTTCGCGGCAAAATTATGAGGAGGTGGCGGTGATGCTGGCGTTTCTTTTCGTCATTTGGGTTCTGTGCTGCCTGATTTCGTTGGCATTCTACATCTTAAACGGCATTGCCTTCATGAACCTGGCCAAGGTGGCGGGCCAGCCGGGTATCGATTGGATGGCGTGGGTGCCTGTTTGTAGTGCCATCCAGCAACTGTTGCTGATCCGTAAGAGCGGCTGGTGGGTGCTGATGTACCTGGTGCCTGTCGCCAATGTGGTGTTCGCCATCATCTGGCAAGTCAAGCTTCTGAATGCGTTTGGGAAGAACGGGGCCTACGTCCTGTTTCTCATTTTCCTTCCGTTCGTGTATACCATCCTCTGGATTGTCTGGGGATTTTCGAAGGACACGCGTTACTGTTTGTCAGAAGGGGATGCGGCTGGCCGAGTGGGGGTCACGGCTTAACACGGTACCAACTTCCCGGTTCCCTGGGCGGCGTTTAGGCGCATCGGGCAGCGAACAAGTGTCGACACTCCACATCCGGATGAAGTGGCGCTGCCGCAAGAACTCATACAATATTGTTCAATCATCTTTTGTATAATTTAGGGGTAGAACCATACATTCCGCGAGTCGACGGTTGTCAAGGTTCGGATCGGCGTTGTACACGGCGGCGGGCGCGTGAAGGTGGATGTCGTCAAGGAAGTAGTTTCAGCGCGGCAACCTTCGAAGGTGCGAAAGGCGATGAGCGCCGGCCTGGCTGAGCCGGTTTCGCTGATTGTCGTTGCCCGGTGTGCCCCGCAGTCCAGCTCTCGTGCGCCAGCCGTGTCGGCGAAGGTGTTCGCCCCCGTCAGGGGAGCAATGCAAGGAGGCGCAAGAACATGGGGGAGTTGGATCCGCGGGCGAAGGCGTACATTGAAGCGTTTTATCAAATGCAGCCGATCTATCAAATGACTCCGGAGCAAGCGAGGCAGCGGTTGGCACAGGCGCCGGTGCCGGAAGTACCGGTGGAAGCCGTGGCGAGTATCCGGGAAGAGGTGATCACCACCGACGATGACGCCCATATCCGGGTCCGGATTTACACGCCTCACGGCCAGGGACCTTTCCCGTTGTTCGTGTACTATCACGGCGGCGGATGGGTGTTGGGGAACCTGGACACCTGTGACCCCACCTGCCGCAGCATTGCTCACCGAACCCAAAGTGTTGTCGTCTCCGTCGATTACCGGTTGGCGCCGGAGCACAAGTTTCCGACGCCTCTCCAAGACGCGTACACAGCTCTGTTGTGGACGCACCGGCACGCCGGTGACCTCAACGGCGATGCCGGGCGGCTGGTCGTCGGGGGCGACAGCGCCGGAGGCAATTTGGCGATTTCAGTCTGCATGCTGGCCAGAGAACAGGGGCCGAATATTGAAGCTCAGGTTCTGATTTATCCGGTCACGGATGTGAGCCGGTTCGACACGGCTTCGTACAACGCGTATGCTACGGGCTTCGGGCTGGAACGGCAGGCGATGATGTGGTTTGCCAGCCACTACCTTCGGACCTCAGAGGACGCGAAGAATCCATACGTATCGCCGCTGTTGGCGGACAATGTAGCCGGCCTGCCTGCTGCATTCGTGGTCACGGCCGAGTTTGACGTGCTGCGGGACGATGGGTTCGCGTACGCAGAACGCCTGAAGGCAGCCGGGGTGGATGTCGAATACGTCTGTGAACCTGGCATGGTCCACGCGTACTTCACGAACATGGCGGTGTTCGACGAGCGGATCCGGCAGACGATTGACAGGATCAAGCGGTTTTTGGAGCAACGGCGACGCGCCGGGTGACGCCCTGACATCGGGGCCGGCAGTGCATCGGCGAACGACGCATGCTGCGTTTCTGTCGTTCATGGCGAACAACACGGACTGTCCGCTCCGTCCGAAGACGTCTGCGCGCGAACTCAGCCCGACTCGGGGTCCGAGGCGGGG
>JADGIC010000004.1 GCA_019683615.1 Alicyclobacillaceae bacterium
GGGTGAAGTATGTGCTCCGTGAGCTGGCGCGATCGCCACTGACAGTTGCGTAGGCACAGCGAACGGTGAGGTCTCCCCTACCGAAGCTTGACACGGACGACAGGCGGGGGGTTTCTTGCCCCGCTTTGTCCGCGCGTGCTATGATCGGCAGTGGTATGATACGCTCAGGTGAATGAGATTCAGTAGGAGCGGAGTTCAGATGTGGACCGTGATCTACATCGCGCAGTCGGCCAAACAGGCGGATCGGATTAAGGACCGGTTGGTTGCAGAAGGCTTTCTGGCCAAGATCAGGCAGATCAGCGTCAGCCGTCAGCAGTATGAGATCCTGGTCCCGGAGAGCGAGTTGGACGAAGTTCAGGAAGTGTTGAACGACATTCTTCACGCGTCTTACGACTGAGGTGACACGGTGCTCAAGGACCTGTTCCATAAACGGCGCCAGTACGCCACCCTCGGGCTCCCCGAGAGTGCGCGCCAAGAAGGCGCAGCCCAGAAGGATAACATTCCTAAGGGGATTGTAAATAAGTGTAAGACGTGTGGCGCCATCCTGATGGCGAAAGAGCTGCAGAAACACCTGCACACCTGCCCTCACTGCGGATACCATTTTCCGCTTGACGCTCCTACCCGCATCGAGTGGACGCTGGACAACGACTGTTTCTTTGAGTACGATGCGGGGCTCACCGCGGTTGATCCGCTGGCGTTTCCTGACTATCCGGCAAAGGTGCGAAAGGCTGTCGAGCAGACCGGGCTCGCCGAAGCGGTGGTCACCGGCGAGGGTACGTTGCAAGGCCACCCCGTGGTGGTCGGCGTCATGGATTCGCGCTTCATTATGGCGAGCATGGGCTCGGCGGTCGGCGAGAAGTTGACGAGGGCGATTGAGCGGGCCGGCCAAAAGCGGTACCCGCTGTTGCTGTTCACCGCTTCCGGCGGGGCGCGGATGCAGGAAGGCATCCTGTCGCTGATGCAGATGGCGAAGACCAGCGCTGCCTTGCAGCGCTTGCATGAACAGCGGGTGTTGTATGTGACCATCATCACGCACCCGACGACGGGCGGCGTGAGTGCCAGCTTTGCCAGCCTTGGCGACATCATTCTGGCTGAACCGGGAGCGCTTTTCGGATTTGCGGGGCCGCGGGTCATTGAGCAGACGATGCGGCAGAAGTTGCCGGATGACTTCCAGACCGCCGAATTCATGCTCAAGCACGGCATGATCGACAAGGTTGTGCACCGCAAGGAGATGCGGAACACGCTGGCCGCGATTCTGCGAATGCACGGCAGCAGGGGGTGGGGCGGTGGCGACTGAGTTGGAGTTTGAGAAGCCGATTGCGGAACTCAAGGCAAAGATTGAGGAGTTGCGCGCGTTCACCCAACAAAGCGGCATCGACCTGTCGCACGAGGTCGTGAAGCTTGAGCAGCGGCTTGAGGAACTCACGGAGACGATTTATGCCGGGTTGACGCCTTGGCAGCGCGTGCAGATCGCCCGCCACCCGCAACGGCCGACGGCGCTGGACTACATTCACGGAATCTGCAGCGAGTTCATCGAGTTACACGGCGACCGCAACTTCCGCGACGATCCTTCAGTGGTTGGCGGCATCGGCTTGGTTGACGGCCGTCCGGTCACTTTTATCGGCCATCAGAAGGGCCGGGACACCAAGGAAAACATCTACCGCAACTTCGGGATGGCCCACCCGGAAGGGTATCGGAAGGCGCTGCGCCTGATGAAACAGGCGGAGAAGTTCGGGCGGCCGGTCGTTTGCTTCATTGACACGAAGGGTGCGTACCCGGGTGCGTCCGCGGAGGAACGGGGCATTTCTGAAGCCATCGCCGTCAATCTGCGCGAGATGGCGGGGCTGCGTGTGCCGACCGTCAGCGTCGTCACCGGGGAAGGCGGCAGCGGCGGCGCGCTCGGCCTGGGCGTGACAGACCGGATTTACATGATGGAGTACGCCTGGTATTCGGTGATTGCGCCCGAATCGGCCGCGTCGATTCTCTGGAAGGACAGCGCGCTGGGGGCGAAAGCGGCCGAGTTGATGCGCATCACCGCCCAGGATCTGAAGGCATTGGGGATTATCGACGGGGTCATCCCGGAGCCCAAGGGAGGCGCGCACAAGAATCCCGCAGAGGCAGTGGCGGCCGTCAAGCAGGCGGTTGTCGGGGCCCTGGAAGAACTTGCGGGGACGCCAGTTGCTGAACTCCTGCAGAGGCGGTACGATAAATACCGAGTGATGGGTGTCTATGCGGAACCATAACAGTGTCCACCGCAAGGTGGGCACTGCGTTTGTCAACGGAAGGGACATAAATTGTCCCACAGGGACGAAAACCGTTCACGTGCGGAGGTGAACGTAGTGCGCAAAATAGCCGTGTTGACCAGCGGCGGCGATGCACCGGGCATGAACGCGGCGATTCGGGCGGTGGTGCGGACGGCCATCTATCACGGGATGGAGGTTGTCGGCGTGCGCCGGGGCTACAGCGGCCTGATCAACGGCGACATGGTCCCGATGACGCTCGGTTCGGTGGCCGACATCATCCAGCGCGGCGGAACCATTTTGTACACGGCGCGGTGTGAGCAGTTCAAGACCGAAGAAGGCCAACGTCGGGCCGCCGAGGTGCTGCGCGCTCACGGCATCGAGGGTGTGGTGGTGATTGGCGGCGACGGGTCGTTTCGCGGCGCCCGCGTGTTGTCGAGCATGGGCTTTCCGACGATTGGCGTGCCCGGCACCATCGACAACGACATCCCCGGCACGGACCAGACCATTGGTTTTGACACCGCGGTCAACACGGCGATCGACGCCATCGACAAAATCCGTGACACGGCCACATCCCACGACCGCACGTACGTCGTTGAGGTGATGGGCCGGCACGCCGGCGACATCGCACTTTACGTCGGGCTGGCAGGGGGTGCGGAGTCGATTCTGATTCCAGAGCAGCCTTACGACATGGACGAGGTCATCCGCAAGTTGGAGCGGGGCGTGGCCCGCGGTAAGAAGCACTCTATCATCTTGGTGGCGGAAGGCGCCGGCAGCGGGATGGAGATTGGCCGCTACCTGGCGGAACACACCGGGCTGGAGGTGCGGGTGACCGTGCTCGGACACATCCAGCGCGGGGGCGCTCCGACGGCCCGCGACCGCATCCTCGCCAGTCAACTGGGCCACCAGGCCGTCAATTTGCTGAAGGCGGGGGACAGCGCGAAAATGGTTGGGGTACGCGCTGGCGCGGTACACGCAGTCGACTTTGACACCGTGTTCAGCACGGAGCACCGGCCAGACCTCGGTTTGTATCAATTGGCAGGCATCCTCGCCATCTGAAGCCGGCCGATTCAGCAGGAGCAAGGCGAGCGGCTGGCTTACGGTGGTCCGGTGCGGGGATGGCACCGGCGCGGCGGCGTGAAATCCAACCATTCGAGGTGTCTCATGAGGAGAACGAAGATTGTCTGCACCATCGGTCCGGCCAGCGAGTCTCCGGATGTGCTCGAGGCGTTGATTCGGGCTGGCATGGACGTCGCCAGGTTGAACTTTTCGCACGGGACGCACGAGGAGCATGCGATCCGGATCCGCAACATCCGCCAGGCGGCCGACAAAGTCGGCAAACCCGTGGGCATCATGCTGGACATCAAAGGCCCGAAAATCCGCACCGGCCAAGTCGAGAACGGCCAGGTTGAACTGCGCGACGGTGCCCTGATCACATTGACAGTCGACGAGGTGCCCGTCGGCAACGCACAGCGGGTGTCGATTTCGTATGAAGGACTGGTCGAAGATGTGTACCCCGGCGCGCCGATCCGCATTGACGACGGCCTCATCGGCCTCGTCGTCGAGGAGGTGCGCGGCCGGGACATCGTGTGCCGGGTCACCAACGGGGGGATCTTGCGGGATCGCAAAGGCATTAACGTTCCCGGCGTGACCTTGCGGATCCCGGGCGTGACCGAGAAAGACGTTGCGGACATTCGCTTCGGGATCGAGCAGGGCGTCGATTTCATCGCGGCGTCGTTTGTGCGCAAGGCGGCCGACGTGTTGGAAGTGCGGCGTTTGCTCGAGGAACGGCAGTACGAAGCGGATATTATCGCCAAGATTGAAACGCAGGAAGGCTTGCAACGGCTCGAAGAGATCATCGAGGTGTCGGACGGATTGATGGTGGCGCGCGGCGACCTCGGCGTGGAGATCCCGACGGAAGAGGTGCCGCTGGCCCAGAAGCGGATGATCGCCTTGTGCAACCGCGCCGGCAAGCCGGTCATCACTGCGACGCAGATGCTTGATTCCATGCAGCGCAACCCGCGGCCCACGCGGGCCGAGGCCAGCGACGTCGCGAACGCCATCTTCGACGGCTCGGATGCGGTCATGCTCAGCGGCGAGACGGCCGCCGGACGGTATCCGCTGGAGGCGGTCCGGACGATGGCGCGAATTGCGGAGCGCGCGGAGAAGGCGTTGCTGGAACGCGAGGTCGCCGATCGCCGAAGCACTCACACGGAGCGTACGGTGACCGACGTGATTGGCCATGCGGTCCAGACCATGGCAGCCGAACTGGGCGTGGCCGGCATCGTGGCGGCGACCACGTCGGGTCACACCGCGCGCATGATTTCCAAACACCGCCCAGGCCCGTGTATCGCCGCGGCCACGCCGAGGGTGGACGTGGCGCGGCGGTTGAGCGTGTGCTGGGGAGTCTACCCGGTCGTGGTGCCGGAGGTGCACACCACGGATGAGGTGTTGGAAACCGCCGTGGATGGTGCGTTGGACGCCGGGCTGGTCAAACACGGCGACATGGTGTTGGTCATCGCCGGCGTGCCGGTTGGCCAGCGCGGGACGACAAACCTCATCAAGGTGCACACCATCGGCGACGTCTTGGCGCAAGGTCTGGGCATTGGCCAGTGGGCGGTCAGCGGGCGCGCGGTGGTGTCCACCGATGTCGCGGACATCCTGCAGCGGGCGGTGGAGGGCACGGTGCTGGTCACGCGCGCCACGGACCGGGAGATGGTGCCTGCCATTGAGCGGGTCGCGGCATTGATTGTCGAGGAGGGCGGCCTGACTTCACACGCTGCAGTGGTTGGCTTGTCCTTGGGGAAACCGGTGATCGTCGGCGTCGAGGGAGCGCTGGCGAAGATTGAAAACGGCATGGTGATCACGGTCGATCCGCAGCGCGGTCTGGTGTACCGCGGCCGGGCGCAGGTTCTCTGACCCCGGGACAGGCGCAGTGACGGTGCACTCCTTGTTTCATACAGTGGGGGTGTGAGGCATCTTCTCTCGCATCATCCCCGCTGTGCAAGGAGGTACAGTTGATGAGCGTCATCGCGGGTCATATCGGCATGGAGATCGCGTTGTGGGTCGTACTCGGGTTGATTGGCCTCGGTGTGCTGTTGCGGCTGCTGCAAAATCTTCGCGGTTCGGTGAATGTCTCGGACCTGGTTCACTTGGTGACCCGTCCGATTTTGCATGACGTGTTCCCGCTGATTCTGCTGTCTTGGCTGCGGACCATTGATCCCACGCACGTCGTCATGATTGTATGGTATTATCTGGCCGCAGTGCTGATTGTCATCCGCGCCATCGGCGACGTCGTCGACGCCCTGTCTCGCCGCTAGCGGGTGCGGCGGCCGGTCTCGTCGTCGGGTCGGGAGAGCCGCGGGGTCTCGCCGCGGGGTCTCCTTGGCAGGTCTGTCCGGAGCAGGCGCGCGGCATGGACGGCTGCGAACAACATGGTACAATGGACCCGGCAGGAGGGATCTGCCTCTGGGCCGGGCCTTTGTTGTTTGGTGGCACGGATTCGGTGCGGGCAGGATCCGAGGAGCGGGCAAGAACCCGACAGGAGTGAACCGAGCGATGAAACGAGTGTTTTCAGGCATCCAGCCGAGTGGCACCTTGACCATCGGCAACTACCTGGGTGCCATGCGGCAGTTTGTAGATCTCCAGGAGGAGGCCGATTGTCTGTTTTGCGTTGTGGACATGCACGCCATCACAGTTCCTCAGGAGCCGGCCGACCTACGCCGCAACACGCGCAGTCTGGCGGCCCTCTACCTGGCGGCGGGCATCGACCCGGAGCGGTCCGTGCTGTTCGTGCAGTCGCATGTGCCGGCGCACGCGGAACTCGGTTGGATTCTGCAGTGTGTCGTCCACTTCGGAGAACTCGGCCGAATGACCCAGTTCAAGGATAAATCCACCAAGAAGAACGTCGTGACAGCCGGATTGTTCACGTATCCGGCGCTGATGGCGGCGGACATCCTCTTGTACCAAGCAGATCTGGTGCCGGTCGGGGACGATCAGAAACAGCACCTGGAACTCACCAGGGACATCGCCGAACGCTTCAATGCCCGCTTCGGACACACGTTCACCGTTCCGGAGGTGATGATTCCCAAGGTGGGTGGCCGGATCATGAGTTTGGAGGACCCGACCAAGAAGATGAGCAAGAGCGACGAGAGCGCCGGTGCGTACATCTCGATGCTCGACGATGCCGACACCATTCGCCGCAAGATTGCCCGTGCCGTGACCGATTCCGGGCGGGAGGTTCGTTACGATACCGCGGAAAAGCCGGCCATCAGCAACCTGATGACGATTTACGCGCTGTGTGCAGGCAAGTCGCTGGCGGACGTCGAGGCAATGTACGAAGGCAAGGGGTACGGCGTCTTCAAAAAGGACCTGGCTGAGGTGGTGGTGGCGACGCTGGAGCCGATTCAAGCGCGCTACCGGGAATTGGTGGAATCGGACGAAATTGAGCACATCCTGCGCGAAGGAGCGCGGAAGGCCCGCGAGCGGGCTGCTGCGACGCTGGATCAGGTCAAGGAGCGCATTGGCTTCCTCCTGTGAACGGTTTCTTCGCAGAGGGGTTTCATTGTGATATGATGAGGTGTGGCAAGCAAGCAAGTATACATAAGGGAGGCCCTCAGCATGCCGCAGTTCCAGAAATTCCAACCTCCTCGAGAAGGGCAGCCAATCACGCTGCGAGACGGGCACCTCATCGTACCTGATAACCCCATCATTCCCTTCATCGAAGGGGATGGAACGGGCCCCGACATCTGGGCGGCGTCCCGGCGCGTGTTCGATGCTGCCGTCCAGAAGTCGTACGGGGGTCGCCGCCGGATCGCCTGGTACGAGGTGTACGCCGGTGAAAAGGCTTACAACCTGTTTCAGGAGTGGTTGCCGGAGGACACCTTGACAGCAATGTCGGAGTACATCGTCAGCATCAAGGGTCCGCTGACGACGCCGGTTGGCGGCGGCATTCGCTCCCTGAACGTCGCATTGCGCCAGCAGCTCGACCTGTACGTGTGCCAGCGGCCAGTTCGGTACTTCCGCGGCGTGCCGTCCCCGGTCAAACACCCCGAACTGGTTGATATGGTCATATTCCGCGAGAACTCGGAGGACATTTACGCGGGCATCGAATGGGCCGAGGGCACTCCCGAGGTCAAAAAGGTGATCGACTTTCTGCAGAAGGAAATGGGTGTCAAGAAGATTCGCTTCCCGGAGACGTCCGGCATCGGCATCAAACCGGTTTCCCGGGAGGGTACCGAACGGTTGGTCCGGGCGGCGATTGAATACGCCCTTCGGCACAAGCGCCGAAATGTGACGTTGGTCCACAAAGGGAACATCATGAAGTTCACGGAAGGCGCGTTCAAGAACTGGGGATACGAAGTGGCGGAACGCGAGTATTCCGACCGCGTCTTCACCTGGGCCCAGTACGACCGCATCAAGGCGACGGACGGCGAGCAGGCGGCGAACGCCGCGCAGCAGCGCGCGTTGGAAGAAGGCAAGATCATCGTCAAGGACGTCATCGCCGACGCTTTTCTCCAGCAAATCCTGACGCGTCCGAGCGAATACGACGTGATTGCGACGCTGAATTTGAACGGAGACTACATCTCCGACGCGCTGGCCGCGCAGGTTGGCGGCATCGGCATCGCTCCCGGCGCCAACATCAACTACGTGACCGGGCATGCGGTTTTCGAGGCAACCCACGGCACGGCTCCGAAGTACGCCGGGTTGGACAAGGTCAATCCGGGTTCGGTCATTCTGTCTGGCGTGATGATGTTGGAGTATATGGGCTGGCAAGAAGCGGCAGACTCCATCACGAACGCGCTCGAGAAGACCATTGAGCAAAAGGTTGTGACCTACGACTTCGCCCGCCTTATGGAAGGGGCAAAGGAAGTCAAGACCTCTGAGTTCGCGGATGCCATCATCGCCAACCTGTGATCCTGCCGCTTTGCCGGCCCGGGACCCCGAGGGAACAAATCAGGAGGAGAGACCCGCTATGCTCAAGCGCAAGAAGATATCCGTCATCGGCGCCGGTTTCACGGGCGCGACAACGGCGTTCATGCTTGCCCTTCAGGAACTGGGAGACGTCGTGCTGCTGGACATTCCCCAACTTGAGAACCCCACGAAGGGCAAGGCGCTCGATATGGCTGAGGCGATGCCCGTCGTCGGCAAAGACGTTGACCTGTACGGCACGGCCAGCTATGAGGACACGGCGAACTCCGACTTGGTCATCATCACGGCTGGCATGGCCCGCAAACCTGGCATGAGCCGGGACGACCTCGTCAATACGAACGCCGGGATTGTACGGTCGGTCACGGAACAGGTTGCCAAGTTTTCGCCACAGGCGGTCATTATCGTCTTGAGCAACCCGGTGGACGCGATGACGTACGTGGCCTACAAGACGTCAGGTTTCCCGAAGAACCGCGTCATCGGCCAAGCCGGCGTCCTGGATACGGCCCGTTTCCGGGCGTTTGTCGCGCAAGAGCTGTGCGTGTCGGTCGAGGACGTGCACGGCTTCGTTCTGGGAGTGCACGGAGACGACATGGTCCCGCTGGTCCGCTACTCGAACGTGGGGGGGATCCCGCTCGAGAAGCTGCTGCCGCGCGAGCGGATTGACGCCATCGTCGAGCGGACGCGGAAAGGCGGCGGCGAGATCGTCAACTTGCTGGGGAACGGCAGCGCCTACTACGCGCCGGCCGCATCGTTGGCCCAGATGGCCGAGGCCATCCTCAAGGACAAGCGGCGGCTGTTGCCCGCCATCGCTTACCTGCAGGGTGAATACGGGTATCACGACCTGTTCCTGGGCGTGCCGACGATTCTCGGCGGGAACGGGATTGAAAAGATTTTTGAGTTGGAATTGACGCCGGAGGAAAAGGCGGAACTCGACAAGTCCGCCCAGTCGGTGCGCAACGTGATCCAAGTAGTCACCGGTCGTTGAGCGGGCGAGCCGCACCTGCCGGGTTCCCCGATTCCGTCCGGGTGCGGCGTTCGGTCCGTCGGGATGGGGCGGCTGCACGGCTGACGACACAGATGCGGGGTGCTTTATGGCCGACCGGCAGACGAAATTGATGCTGATTGACGGCAACAGCATCACGTACCGGGCGTTTTTCGCGCTGCCTCCGTTGACCAATGCGGAGGGCCAATACACGAACGCCGTGTTCGGTTTCACGCAGATGTTGCTGAAATTGCTGGAGGATGAACGTCCCACGCATGTGGCGGTGGCGTTCGACGCCGGCAAGACGACCTTCCGGCACTCCGTCTACGCGCCCTACAAAGGCACCCGGCAGCAGACGCCGGAGGAGTTGTCCGAGCAGTTCCCGCTGGTCCGGGAACTGCTGCGGGCGTTTGGCATCCCGGCGCTGGAGTTGGCAGACTATGAGGCGGATGACATCATCGGCACCGTTTCCCGCCTGGCGGAAGCGGCCGGCGTGCCGACCCTGATTGTTTCCGGGGACCGCGACCTGCTGCAGCTGGTTTCGGATTGTGTGCACGCGGCGCTGACCCGTCGCGGCATCACCGAGGTAGACCGGTACGACCCGGCCGCTGTTCAGGCCAAGTACGGCATCCAGCCTGCGCAGATCGTGGACCTCAAAGGCCTGATGGGCGATCCGTCCGACAACATTCCCGGCGTGCCTGGCGTGGGAGAAAAGACTGCCCTGAAGCTGCTGCAGTCGTATTCCACGGTGGAGGACGTGTTGGCGCACATCGCCGAGCTGCCCGGGAAAAAGCTGCGCGAACAGTTGGCAGCGCACCGCGAAGATGCCCTGCTGTCCAAACGGCTGGCCACCATTTGCCGGGATGTTCCCCTGCAGGTGACGCTTGATGACCTGGTCTACAACGGGTCGAATCCGGAGGCTGTGCGAAAGGTCTTTCTGCGCCTCGGCTTCCGCTCGCTGCTCGCCAAAATTGCGGAGGTCGACAAAATTTCCGGGGAAATCGACAGCCGCGGGGAATTCGACAGCCGTTCCCGACAGAGCCGCGAACCGGAGGCCGCCAGTCATTGGTGGCAACGCGCCGAGGTGACCGAAATCCGTTCCCGCTCTGAGTTGGCCGCGCTGTGGGACGCGCTGGATGATAACATCGGCGTGATTCCGGACTATGACAGCCCGGACTACCAGACGGCGGCACTGCGGGGGATTGCCGTGGGCACCCGGTCGCAGGCATTTTACGTGTCCCTCGATCACGAGATCCAGGTGGCTGACCTGCGGGAGTTGTGGGACAGCGAGTTCGACAAGGTCGTGTTTGACCTCAAGGCACTGATTGTGCTGCTGTACGGACGCGGTGAGACACTGCGCGCGGACCACGGCTGGTTTGATGTGATGATAGCCAGTTACCTGCTGAATCCGTCGGAAGGCGAACTGACGCTGGCGGACATCGTGGAGCGGGAGTTTCATGCGCCGGTCGAGGTGCCTGACAGGGGTCATGCAGGCCGCGCCCATGCGCTGGCTCGCCTGGCCATGGCGCTGCCGGAGCTGCACAAGCGTCTGCGGACGGCGCTGTCCGCCCAGGAACTGGACGACCTGTACGACACCGTCGAGCTGCCGCTGACATTCGTCCTGGCCAAGATGGAGGTCCTTGGTTTTTACGTCAACGCCGACCGGCTGAAAGCGTTCGGCGCCGAGTTGACCGCGAAGCTCGATGCGTTAACGCGATCCATCTACGAGCTGGCTGGCGTCGAGTTCAACATCAATTCTCCCAAGCAATTGGGTGAGGTTCTGTTCGACAAACTTGGCCTGCCCGCGCAGAAGAAGACGAAAACCGGGTATTCTACCAGCGCGGACGTTTTGGAACGGTTGGCTCCGTACCACGAAATCGTCGCCAAGATCCTTGAGTACCGGCAGATTGGAAAGTTGCTGTCCACGTATGTCGAGGGCCTGTTGAAAGTGATCCGGCCGGAGACCGGCCGGGTGCACACCTGTTTCCATCAGGCGCTGACCGCCACCGGCCGGCTGTCCAGCAGCGAGCCGAACCTGCAGAACATTCCTGTCCGCGTGGAGGAAGGCCGGCGACTGCGGCAAGCGTTCGAGGCGACGTACCCTGACTGGGTCATCCTGTCGGCCGACTACTCGCAGATCGAGTTGCGGATCCTCGCCCACCTGTCCGGCGACGAGGCGCTGATTGAGGCTTTCCGGCAAGGCTTGGACATCCACACGCGGACGGCCGCCGACGTGTTCGAGGTGCCTTTGGATCAGGTGACGCCGCTGATGAGGCGGCATGCGAAGGCGGTCAACTTCGGCATTGTGTACGGCATCAGTGATTACGGGCTCGCCCAAAGCCTGAACATTCCGCGGGCGCAGGCCGCGAAGTTCATTCAGGATTACTTCGCGAAGTTTCCCGGCGTTGAGCGGTACATGAGGGAGATTGTGGAGACCGCCCGGCGGCAGGGGTATGTGACGACGCTGCTTAACCGCCGACGTTACCTGAAGGACATCCACAGCAAGAACTACAATCTGCGCAGTTTTGCGGAACGAACGGCCATGAACACGCCTATCCAGGGAACGGCGGCTGACATCATCAAGCTGGCGATGGTGCGCATTGACCGGGCTTTGCGGGAGGCGAACTTGAAAGCGCGGATGTTGTTGCAGGTGCACGATGAGCTGATCTTCGAGTGCCCGGCTGCGGAAGTGCCGGCCTTGTCGTCGCTTGTGGAGGAGAACATGGAAAACGCGTTAACGCTGAATGTGCCGCTTAAGGTTGACATTCACACGGGGCGCACGTGGTATGACGCGAAGTGACTCTACAAAGCGGGGTGTGACGGGTGCCGGAGTTGCCTGAGGTGGAAAACGTCCGTCGCCACCTGCAGCAACAAATTGTCAGGAAGACCGTCTGCCAGGTCGAGGTTCGCCTGCCGCGCCTGGTGCGGACACCAGCTGACGCCGCCGAGTTTGGCCGGCGGTTGGAGGGCGGCACCATTCAGGCGATCGGACGCCGTGGCAAGTACCTGCTGATCTGGATTCCCCCGCACCTGTTGGTTTCTCACCTGCGCATGGAGGGACAATACCGACTGTGCAGCCGGGAGGCTCCGGAGCTTCCTCACACCCACGTCGTGTTCCGCTTCACGGACGGGACGGAACTGCGCTACCGGGACGTCCGTCAATTTGGGACGATGGATTTGATCCCCGTGCCAACCGCTGGGCCTGGGCTCGATTGGGTGCTCACTGCGTGCCAATCGGAAGCGCCATTCGCGGCGCCTCCCGATGAATTGGCGTTGCCGCCAGGCCTTCGCAATCTGGGCCCGGAACCGTTTGATCCACAGGTGACGGCCCGTGTGTTGCGCCAGCGCTTCGCCGGCCGTACCGCGCCGGTGAAAGCGCTGCTGTTGGATCAGACGGTTGTGGCCGGCTTGGGCAACATTTACGCCGATGAAGCGCTCTTTCAGGCAGGGTTGCACCCCGCCTGGCCGGCGGGGCACGTCTCGGTGCGACAGGCGGCGTCGCTCTTGGCAGCGGTCCGTGATGTGCTGGAACGCGCGATTGCGGCCGGCGGATCGTCCGTAAAGACGTTCGTGGACGGGTACGGCCGGCACGGCGGCTTTCAATGGGAACTGGCGGTGTACGGGCGTTCCGGTTTGCCGTGTCCGCGCTGCGCGTCTCCGATTGAGAAACTGCGCGTGGCCGGGCGGGGGACGCATGTGTGTCCGCGTTGCCAACCTTGGCCGCGGCGGCTGGCCCAGGCCGGGCGAACAGTCAGGCGGAGGCGGAATAACCCGGGTGGCGCCGGGATGCAGTCGGAGGGATTGCGTTGATCATCGGGCTGACGGGCGGCATTGCCACCGGGAAAAGCACTGTGACTGCGATTCTCCGCGAACTGGGCGCGTACGTCGTGGATGCGGACGTCTGGGCGCGGCGGGTCGTGGAGCCGGGGCAGCCGGCATTGCGTGAAATCGCGGAGGCGTTCGGCGACGGGGTGTTGCTGCCGGACGGCACGCTGAACCGGAAGGCGCTTGCCGCCATTGTCTTCCAGGACGAGCGGGCGCGGCAGACGCTCAATCAGATCACCCATCCGCGCGTGCGTGAAGGCATGCGGGAAGAGACGAAGCGGTACCAGGCGGTGCACCCCGGTGAACCGGTGGTGTGGGACGTGCCGCTGTTGTTTGAAGGAGACACCAGCCGGCTCGTCGACCGGACCGTCGTCGTGTACGCCGACGAGGGGACGCAGTTGGTTCGCCTGATGGCCCGGGACGGTTTGAGCGAGGCAGAGGCGAGGGCGCGCATCGCCGCGCAAATGCCGATTGAAGAGAAACGCCGGCTGGCCGACTACGTCATTGACAACACGGGTACAGTCGAGCAGACCAGAGAGCAGGTGACGAGGCTGTGGCACGACCTTCGCAGTCAGGCGCCAGGCGGCTGCACGTCGTCGTCCTGAGCCGGCGCGCGCTGTTGTGCCTTCTGCTGCTTGGCCTTGTCGTCTGGCTGATCACGTCAAACCCGTTTTGGCGGTGGATGTACCCGATTCAGTACCAGCCGACGATCCAAGCTGCTGCCCGCGAATCGGATGTCGATCCGCTGCTCATTGCCAGCGTCATTCGCGTCGAGAGCAAATTTCGGCGGAGGGACGTGTCGCACGCGGGAGCGGTGGGCCTGATGCAGCTGATGCCGGACACCGCCCGTTGGGTGGCGCAGAAGATGACTGCCTCCCAGGTCGCCGGCCCAACCGGCGGGTACGGCAGTTGGCCTGCAGACGTCGATATTCGCTCGGTCGCGCGCGGTGACATGGCGCCGCTGTCATACCCGGACGTCAACATTCTGCTGGGTTGTTGGTACATCCACTACCTGATGGACCGATTTGCGGGCAACCAAGTGGCCGCCATCGCCGCCTACAACGCCGGGCCCAAGCGGGTGCAGACCTGGCTGCACAGGGGAGTGTGGAACGGACAACTGACGTCCATCGGCGACATCCCGGTGGGGGAGACGCGCCACTTTGTGGACCGCGTATTTTACAACTACGCGCTGTACCAGCGTATTTACGGGGACGACCCGGCATGGAAGGCGCACTGAAGCAAATCCAAGCTGGCGTTGACACAGGACTGCGACGCTCGTTATAATCAGGGATGCCAGCGTGTGGGGCAGGCTCTGGGCGACCGTGCCTGCGCGTTTGTTGGCTGGTTCTGCTCTGTCGAGGTGGCGGAATTGGCAGACGCGCACGTTTGAGGGGCGTGTGGGTAACCGTACGGGTTCAAGTCCCGTCCTCGACACCAATCACATTCCGTCGGTTTGCAAAGGCGCCGCTGGGTCGGCGCCTTTGTGCGTGATGGCGCCCGGCTTTTCGTGTGCGTGTGCGGCCCTGCGGTCAGCGGTTCGCAAATTCCGTTCTCTGTATTATTTTATGTTTTGAGGAATACGGACATGAGGTGAGCGCCCGTGGTGACCATGAAGGATGTTGCGCGGCGCGCCGGGTTTTCGGTGGCGACGGTATCGGCTGTGGTGAACAACGTGCCCATCGTCAGCCCGGAGGCGAAGCGGAAGATTTTGAAGGCCATTGAAGAACTTCAGTACCGGCCGAATCACATCGCCCGCAGCCTGAAAGGGTCCAAGACGCGCAGCATCGCCGTGTTGGTGCGTGACATCACGAACCCGTTTTACCCGGGCATGGTTTTCGGATTGGAGGATTACTGCTGGAAACACCATTACCAGGTGATCTTGGCGAACACGGAAAACGACCCGCAGCGGGAGAACATGCACATTGACGAGTTGATCAGCCGGCGCGTCGATGCGGTGGTCATCGGCACCGCGCTGACAAACCGCAATCCCTATTACGACAAGCTCCGCGAGCACGGCATTCCGTACTTGTTCATCAACCGCAGGCCTCCCCAGCTGCATCCGAACGAGTACTACGTTGGAGCGAACAACAAGTTGGCCGGCGAGATCGCCGTACGTCACCTGTATGTGCGGGGTTACCGGTCGATCGCCTTCATCACCGGCCCGGCAGAGTACTCCACGTCTTTGGAACGGTATGACGGGTTCATCAGCGGCATGCGCAAGCTTCGCCTGCCGGTGGAGGACAGCTGGGTACTCAAAGGCGACAACACGATGGACGCCGGCTACGACCTGACGCTTCGCCTGATCCGGTCCGGGCAGCGGCCGGAGGCGTTGTTTTGTTCCAACGATTTGATGGCGTTTGGCGCCTACTTGGCGTTGGCGGAAATCGGACTCGAGGTGCCGCGCGACATCGCCCTGATGGGCATTGACAACAATCCCAACGGCCTGCTCATCGGTCTGACATCGGTCGACATTCGCAACTACGACATGGGACGCGCAGCCGGGGAGTTGATTGTCCGTTGGTTGGAGAAGGGACAAGGCCCGGACAAGACCGTCTCGAGGCTGCGGCCGCGCTTGGTCGAACGCCGCTCCGTGCGGGCGAACGCAGGGACGGAGCCGGAAATCTGCGAATGGAGCGGGGTTGGTCAGGTACCGATTGTCAAGCGTTCACAAACGGTGTGAAATCGCCGGCTGCTGCCTGGCGGCGGTGATCGGGAAACCTGTGGCTGTCTCGCCTCAGCCGGCCAGCAGTTCATCAATCCGCCCTCCTTCTGGCAGAGTTCACACTATTGACAACGTCTACGGGTGTTGACTATACTCCACTTGAATCTAATCGATTAGATATTATCTAATCGTTTAGAAGTCATGGCAGCTGGCGTTGCAGGTTCCGGGAGGGTCAGTTGGCCGCGCAGGGGGAGTCGCGACTGCGTCAGACAGACGAAAGCCGCCGGTGGCGGTGTGAAAGGGCTTTCCCCGACTTTGGAACGCGCGGTCGCCGGGTGTCAGTGTACAGGCCCGGAGCGGGCTGCTGACACCAGATCACAGCAGACAAAACCGCAAGAATGGAGGAGTGCAGGTGAAGCGCATGAAGCGGAGCATGGCGGCGTTGGCCAGTGTGAGTCTCGCAGGCGTGCTGGTGCTCGCCGGTTGTGGCGGGATCGCTGGCAACAGCGGCACGGCCGGCAACGGCGGGACAGGCAACACGGATACCGGTGAAGGGGCCGCCAAGGTCAATTCGCAGGTGCCGGTGCTCAAGTACACGCCGAAGAAAAAATCCGGTTTCATCATCGGGTTCAGCAACGGCTATTTCGGCAACACGTGGCGTGCCCAGTACGTTGACGACGCGCAGCAGGAAGCGAACAAGTTTATCAAGGCTGGCATTGTGAAGAAATTCATCGTCCAAAACACGAATGGCGTACCCGCGCAAATTGCCGCCGTCCAGAGCCTGATCAACCAAGGCGTGGACGCGCTGATTATCAACCCAGCATCGTCCAGCGCGCTCGCTCCGGTTGTCGCCAAGGCTGTCAAGCAAGGGATCCTGGTCGTCATCGACGACGATCCGGCGACATATCCCAACACCATCAACGTGACAGGCGACAACTACAACTTCTGGAAGATCCAAGCGGCCTGGATTGCCAATCAGTTGCATGGCAAGGGCAACATCGTTTGGATCACCGGTTTGGCCGGCAACTCCGCGGATGAGATCCGACAGCAGGCAGCGACCGACGTGTTGAAACATTACCCGGGCATCAAGACGCTCGCCAAGGTGCCGGGCGGCTGGAACGAGACGCAGGCCCAAAACGCGATGTCGACTCTGCTTGCGGCGTACAAGAACATCGACGGGGTCCTCGAGCAGGACGTGATGGCGCAGGGCGTGATCAACGCGTACGTCGCCAACAAGCGGCCGTTGCCGATTATGACTGGTGACTATACGTTCGCGTTCCTGCGCGAATGGAAACAGAAGTACCCGAACCTGCGGACGATGACCGTCCCCTATGCGCCCGGTGTGGCGGCTAACGGGGTCGGCGTCACGGTGCGCCTGCTGCAAGGCTACAAGTTGAAGCCGTCGGCTCTTTCGCCCAACCCGCTGGATCCCTCCCTGCGCAACACCATCCTGTCGCCGCCGCCGTACGTGGTGACGAAGACCGCGCAGCCGAACGCGCCTTGGATGAAGGGGCTCGACCCGCGGACAAAGGCCATTGGCTTGGACGAAGCGTTGAAGTTGGGCAAAGGCAAACCGGACAGCGCGTCGCTCGACGCGTACTGGACGGACAAGCAGTTGGACGCCTTGTTCTACCCGAAAAAGTAAGTCGCCCAATGGCCGGCTGACCGGCCGCGGGTGAGAATGTGGGATCCGGGTCCGGGGCCGACCGGCGGAGGCACTGCCGCCGGGCGGCCCTGGCCGGTCCCTCACCGGTTGGGAGGAGACCGCATGCGTCTGTTTGAGTGCCGGCACATTGCCAAGCGTTACGGGTCGGTCGTGGCGCTGCAGGACGCTTCAATCACAGTGGAACGCGGTGAAATTCGGGCGATCCTGGGCGGCAACGGATCAGGCAAAAGCACGCTCTCCAAGATCATTGGCGGCGCGGTGGCGCCGGACTCCGGGGAGATGTTTCTCAACGGCCAGCCGTATCGGGTTCACTCTCCCGCGCAGGCGAAGCGGCACCGGGTGGTCTTCACCTCCCAGGAACTGAGCCTGCTGACGAACCTGACGGTTGAGCAGAACCTCGTCCTGCCGCAGATCCCGGCCAAAGCTGGCGTCCTTCTCGACCGCAAGGCCATGCGCCGGTCGGCGCAGGCGGTCTTGGACCGGCTGGGTCTGGCCGACATTGCGGGAATGCCGGCGGCCAGTTTGCCGCCCAACCGGCAGTTTATGGTCGAGTTTGCGAAAGCGTTGCTGCAGCAGCCGGAACTGTTGATCATCGACGAAATCACGTCAGCCTTGTACCGGGAAGATGTTGAGGTCTTCAAGCAGGTGGTGCGCGAACTGAGCGCGCAAGGGTGCGGCATTCTGTTCATTTCGCACCGCATGCCGGAGATTTTCTCGTTGTGCGACACCGTCACGGTGATGAGAAACGGGGTTGTGGTGGGCGACCACCGCGTGGACAGTGTAGATGAAGATAGGCTCTTGGAGTTGTTGACCGGAGACAGACAGACAACGGATCGCCAGGCGGCCCCGCGCGTACAGGTGCACGACGGGCAGGTGCTGCTGTCCGTCAAGGGGTTGAAGCTGCCGGGCTATGCTCACACCCTTGACTTCGAGGTGCGCAAGGGCGAGGTCATCGGCATTGCAGGGTTGCAGGGACAGGGACAGTCGCAGTTTGTGCGCGCTCTGTTCGGCATGTACGGGCCTGTGGAGGCTGTCATTGACAATGAGAAGCGGGTCATTCGCTCGCCGCGGGAAGCGGTTCGCGCCGGGCTGGCGTTTCTGTCGGGCGACCGTGAGCGCGAGGGCGTGTTCGCCCGCCGGTCGATTGCGGAAAATCTGAAAGCGGTCAGTGACGGCGCGTTGGGCAACAAGGGACTTCCGGTCGTTGATGTGCTCCGCCAAGTTGGGGCCAAATACGGCAAGGTGACAGATCCTGTTGTGTCGCTGAGCGGTGGCAACCAGCAGAAAGTGATCATCGGACGGTGGACGTCTGTCCAACCGAAGCTGCTGTTGGCTGACGATCCGACCAAGGGCATTGACGTCCAAGCCAGGCACGACGTCCACCTGATCTTCCGGGACCTCACCCGTGAGGGGTCGGCGGTCGTGTTGGTCTCCAGCGACGACGAGGAACTGGTCAACATCGCCCGGACCGTGGAGCAGTCCCGGATCATCGTCATGTACGGGGGCCGTTTTGTGAAGGCGTTTGCCGGCGCTGACGTTACCGTCCAAGACATCATTGAAGCCTCCATTCCGCGCCGGGAGGGTACCCACGGATGAACACCCGCTTCAGCTTGAAACGTTTTCAGGCACTGCCGTCGCTGTTGTTGGTGTTGTTGTTTGTGGTCATCGACGCGTTTCTGATTCCGCACTTCCTGAGCGACGCGTACGCGTCCAGCTTTTTCACGTCCTACACGCCGTTGATCCTGCTCACCATCGCAGAAACGGTGGTGCTGATTGGCGGCGGCATCGACATTTCCATCGGGAGCATCGTGTCGCTGGTCAACGTGACCTGGGTGACGCTGGGAGGCGCCGGTTGGGGGTTCTGGAGTTCGCTGGTCGTCTCTCTGTTGGCTGGCCTGGCCATCGGCGTGCTGAACGGCGCTGTCGTAGCCTGGCTGCGGGTCAGTCCGCTGTTGGTGACATTGGCGACATCGTCGATCGCGGGCGGCCTGGCGCTGTGGATCATGCCGTATCCGGGCGGGAGCGCTTCCGCCAACCTGGTGACGTGGTATCAGGCGACGTTCGCCGGGATTCCGGCGCCGCTGTTGTTCGTGGTCATCGCGTACCTCCTGTGGCTGGGCTGGGCACTCACGCCGTGGGGGCTGCGTTTGTTCGCGATGGGCAACCACATGCACAAAACGTACGTATCCGGGGTGCCTGTCGCCAGCATCCAGTTCGCGACCTACGTGTTCTCCGCACTGGTAGCGGGCATTGCGGCGATTGCCGTCACCGCCAACACTGGAGCGGGCGATCCGACCATCGGCGCCACGTATACGCTGTACGCCATCGCGGCCGCGGTGATCGGCGGCGTTTCGCTGAACGGGGGCGTCGGCACCGCTGCAGGGGCCATCTTTGGCTCCATCTTCCTGGGCTTGGCGTTCTCGACCGTGTACGCTGCGAACATGCCGTCGTTCTACCAAGATCTGACGTCTGGCGCCATTGTGCTGTGCGGGATCATTTTCGCCTCGCTCACCAAATTGCGCCGGCGCAGGCAGTTCGCGTAGGCGCGGAGACAAGGAGGGGTTGCGGTGAAAGGGCGTCCGGTTGAGTTGAACGACGCCGCGGTGGCGGGAGCGGGCCGAAACATCCGCCTGCGCTTGGCGAACAGCAAATTCCGCATCTACATTCCGGTGCTCTCGGCGAGCGTGGCGCTGCTCATCCTGGGCCAGATCTTGAGCCCGGGTTTCGCCAGCGCGAGCAACATCGGCAACCTGCTGGCGACAGCGGTGGTGCTCGCTATCGCTTCGTTCGGGCAGACCTTGGTCGTGATTTCCGGTCAGGAAGGAATTGACCTGTCCATCGGCGCGATGATGTCGATGGGCGCGCTGATCGGTGTACAGGTGTCGGACCAGTCGTCTCTTGGCTTGTGGGGAGCGGTGCTCCTGCTGATCGGCACGGGGGCCCTCGTCGGGCTGATTCACGCCGTATGCATTCAGTTCCTGCGGATTCCGCCGCTCGTCATGACGCTGGGCATGGCGACGGTGGTTGACGGGTTCGCTCTTGCCTATACGAAGGGGCTGCCCAGCGGGACTGCGCCCAAACTGCTCACGGCCATCGGCATCGGCCATGTGGGACCGATTCGCACGCTGCTGCTGTTCGGTATCGCGATGGTCGTAATTGGCGAGTTTGTCCTACGGCGCACGCGTTACGGGCGCAACCTGTACCTGGCCGGGAGCAACCGGATGGCCGCGGCGTTGTCCGGCATTCATGTCAACGTGGTGGTGTTCGTGACGTACGTGATCGCCGGGATTGCAGGCACGCTGGGCGGCTTGGTGATGCTCGGCTTCGTGGGCACCGCGCAGCTTGGCATGGGGGACGGGTATACGCTGCTGTCGATTGCAGCGGTCGTCATCGGCGGGACGGCGTTGGCAGGCGGCGAAGGGACGTTCCTGGGATCGGCGTTGGGCGCCGTGGTGCTGACCATTCTGACCAGCGTGCTGTTGGCCGTCGGCATGCAGGAGGGTGTCCGCGAACTGATTCAAGGCGCCATCCTGCTGTTGGTGTTGGCGATTTATTCCCGCGCGCCAAAGCTCAGGCAGTGAGTCACGAGTCACTAGCGGCGACGGAGGGGATCACGGTGGCACAGCAGGTGGACAGCCGGCAAGTGGCGGCGGAGATAGCCGACGGGGCGACCGTCGCCCTCGCTGGCTTTGGCGGCATGGCGCAGCCGGATGAGGTGTTGCTGGCGATTCGCGAGCGGTTCCTGAAGGAAGGCCGTCCGAGAGACTTGACGGTTCTGCATCCGGCAGGCCAGTCGGACACGGAAAACGGGATTGAGTTGTTGGCTCTGGAAGGGCTCGTAAAGCGGGTGATTGGCGGCCACTGGGGGCTGGCGCCGCGAATGCGGGCGCTGATTGAGAGCAACCGGGTGGAGTGTTACTGCCTGCCGCAAGGCCAGATCACCCAGCTGTTCCGGACGATGGCGAACGGCTTGCCCGGGCAGCTTTCCACGGTCGGGTTGGGCACCTTCGTGGATCCGGCGCTGGACGGCGGGCGATTCAACGAGGCGGCCCGCGACCAACTGGTTGAGCGGGTCGAGCTGTTCGGTGAGACCTACCTGTTCTACAAAGCGATTCCGATTGACGTCGCGATACTGCGCGGGACCATTGGCGACGAGCGGGGCAACATCAGTCAGCGGGAAGAGGCGCTGAAACTGGAGTCGCTGGCCGTGGCGCAGGCGGCCAAGCGGTTTGGCGGGACGGTGGTGGTGCAAGTCAAACACGTGGCGCAGGCTGGCACCCTGCACCCAAAGGACGTGGTGATCCCGGGGATCTTCGTGGATTACCTGGTGAAGGTGGCGGACCCGGCCGCCCACCACCGGCAGACGCCGGGCGCTCTCTACAACCCGGCGTTCAGCGGGGATCTGCGGGCGCCGCGCGGCGAGGAAGCGGTGTTGCCGCTGTCGCTGCGAAAAATCATCGGCCGGCGCGCCGTCCTGGAGCTGCGGCCGGGAGCCGTGATCAACCTCGGCATCGGGATTCCCGGGGATGTCATCGGGCCCATCATCCTGGAGGAAGGGTTGGCCGATTCGGTCACGGTGTCGGTGGAGTCGGGGGCCATCGGGGGAATGCCGCTGGGCGGCAACGAGTTCGGCATCGCTTACAATCCGGAAGCCATCATCGAGCATGCGGCTCAGTTTGACTTTTACCACGGCATCGGCGTTGACGTGGCGTTCATGGGGGCGGCCGAGGTCGATGCGGCGGGCAACGTGAACGTCAGCAAGTTTGGCGGGCGATCCGTGGGCTGTGGCGGCTTCATCGACATCACCCAGTGTGCCCGCAAGGTGGTGTTCTGCCTGCCGTTCACGGGCGGGCGATTGTCGGTGCGCGCCCACGAAGGCGGCCTGTCCATCGTCGAAGAGGGACAGACGCAGAAATTTGTGTCCCGGGTACAGCAGGTCACGTTCAGCGGTTCCGACGCGCTGCGCCGGGGAACCGAGGTGTGGTACGTCACGGAGCGGGCGGCGTTCCGCCTCACGGAAGACGGTGTCATGCTGGAGGAGTTGGCGCCGGGTGTCGATTTGGAACGGGACGTGCTGCGGCACATGGGCTTTCGCCCGAAACTGGCGGAACGTGTGCGGCTGTACCATCCAGCCGTATTCGCGCCGGGGCCCATGCGCGCCTGGCTGCCTGCGCCGGCCGCGGTCGGCGCCGCCCGGGAAAGCTGATGCGGACATCGTGAGGGAGGGGACTTTGTGGTCGACAACGACAAGGTGATGGTCGTCGGCGCGGGCCAAATGGGCAGCGGCATCGCTCAGGTGTGCGCGGCTGGCGGTTACGAGGTGGTGTTGGTCGACGTCAGCGAGGAGGCAGTGGCTGCGGGCGTCGAGCGCATTCGGCGGTTTATGGACGAAGGTATCCGGCGCGGCAAGGTCACGCCCGAACAACAGCGGGAGGTGCTGGCGAGGATTCGCCCGACGACCCGCATGGAGGACGGGCGGGATGCGTTTTTGGCGCTGGAGGTGGTGACTGAGCGCCTCGACCTGAAGCTTGAGGTGTTCCGCCGCCTGAGCGAGGCGTGTGACGGACAGACGATGTTCGCGTCCAACACGTCGACGTACTCCATTACGAAACTCGCTTCGGTGACGGACCGGCCGGAGCGGACGGTGGGCATGCATTTCTTCATCCCCGTACCTTTGATGAAGCTCGTCGAGGTGATCCCCGGTCTGTTGACCAGTCCGGAGACCACCGAGGCGGCGAAACAGGTGGCCGTTCGCATTGGCAAGACGCCGGTAGTGGCGCCGGACACGTCGGGTTTCATTGTCAACCGGCTGCTGGTGCCGATGTGGAACGAGGCGATGTACCTGGTCATGGAGGGGGTCGATCCCGCCGCCGTCGACACCGCGGCGAAGCTGGGTGGAAACCTGCCCATGGGTCCGCTGGAACTGGCCGACTTCGCGGGGCTCGATACGGTGCTCGCAACCATGCAGGAGATGTTCGACTACTTCGGCGATCCCAAGTACCGGCCGTGCCCGCTTCTGAAGAAGAAGGTGGACGCCGGGATGTACGGGCGCAAGACGGGCCAAGGGTTCTACACGTACCCGCGGTGAGCCGGTGCCGCGCCGGCCAGCGGGAAAACAGCCAGGAGGGACGACGATGAGGGATGTCGTGGTTGTAGACGGCGTGCGGTCCGCGATTGGATCGTTCGGCAAGGCGTTCAAGGATGTGCACGTCTCGGATCTCGGGGCGAAGGTGTTGGCGGAAGCCATTCGGCGCAGCGGGGTTGCGCCCGAGGAAGTGGAGGAAGCTGTCTTCGGTTGCGTCGGGCAGTTTGCCGAGAACGCCTTCATCGCCCGGATGATTGCCCTGAAGGCCGGGATGCCGGTGTCCAGCACGGCGCTGACCGTCAACCGCCTGTGCAGCTCCGGACTGCAGGCGATTGTCACCGCGGCGCGCACCATTCAGGCGGGCGACGCCGACGTGGTGGCGGCCGGCGGTGCCGAGAACATGAGCCAGTACCCGTACTACGTGCGCGGCGCGCGGTGGGGACTGCGGCTCAGCCACGGGCAGTTTGAAGACGGGTTGTTGATTGCCTTGTCCGACCCGTTCAAGGGTTACCAGATGGGCGTCACCGCCGAAAACCTGGTGCGCAAATTCGGGATTTCCCGCGAGGACCAGGACCGATTCGCTTACCGCAGCCAGGTGAACGCCGCCCGCGCCATCGCCGAAGGCAAGTTCAAGGAAGAGATCGTGCCGATCGAGGTACGAGAGAAAAAGGCCGTTCGGGTTGTCGACGAGGACGAGCACGTGCGCAAAGACACTACTTATGAAAAGCTGGCTCAACTGAAGCCGGCGTTTGAGGACGGGGGCACCGTGACGGCCGGCAACTCGTCGGGCATCAACGACGCAGCGGCGGCTTTGATCCTGATGAGCGCCGAGGCGGCCCGCGCGCGCGGGCTGCGGCCGAAGCTGCGCTTTGTGGACTACGCCGTCAGCGGCGTGGATCCGGCCATCATGGGCTACGGGCCTGTCGACGCGATCGCGAAAGTGCTGCGCAAAGCCGGACTGTCGTTGGACGACATCGGCCTGATTGAGCTGAACGAGGCGTTCGCCGCCCAGGCGTTGGCGGTGATCCGCGGCGCTGGCCTGGATATGGAGCGGGTCAACGTGAACGGCGGCGCAATCGCGCACGGCCATCCGATTGGCGCGACAGGGGCGATTTTGACGATCAAATTGATGAACGAGATGATCCGGACCGGCACGCGCTACGGAATGGTGACGCTGTGCATCGGCGGCGGGCAGGGCTTGGCTGCCATCTTCGAAAACATTGCCTGAAAAAAGAGGTGAGCGGGAGATGACAGGTACTTCCGCGCTGCAACAGCTGCGCGACTTGTTCGCCCATGCGAAGGTGGTCGACCTCTCCCCGCTGTTGGAAAACGGGATTCCGCGCTGGCCCACACACCCGCCGTTGGTGATTGACCCGACCGTCACCCACGAACACGACGGCTACTATTGCCAGTCGGTGTACATGGCGGAGCACACCGGGTCGCACGTGGACGCGCCTCACCACATCCACGCCGACATGCCGGAGGCGACGGTCGAGCACATTCCGCCCGCCGCATTGATTGGGCCGGCGACCGTCGTCGACCTGTCCGATCGCCAGTGGCAGCCGGGCGAACGGGCAACGCTGGCGGACGTCAAGCGCTGGAGCGAACGCACGGGGGTGCAGGTGGAGCCTGGGGACATCGTGTTGTTCCACTTCGGATGGTTGCGGCGCTATTGGACGACGTCGGGGGCCTGGAAGCGGTATGCGTACAACCAGCCCGGCTTCGCGGAAGACCTGGCCGACTTCGTCATCGAGACAGGCGTCCGTGCTGTGGGAACCGACACCGTTGCGGTGGGTACGCCGGTCGTCGACGGCAACCAGGAGCGCTGTTACTTCCACGAGCGCGTGCTCAGGCGCCACATTTACTTGATGGAGTGCCTCGACAACTTGGACCAACTGCCGCCAAAGTGTTTTTTCATCGCAGCGCCGTTGAAAATCAAGCGGGGATCGGGATCGCCCATCCGCGCCATCGCACTGATCCCCGAAGCGAGGTGAACAGCAGTGGCCCTTCCGACCTATGAAGTTATCGCTCTGAAAATGGGCGAGCTGTACGTCGACAAGTCGACGCTCACGTACGCCCGGGACTTCGGGACCAAGCTGTGGATTCCCATCTGGGCGGCAGCGATCGTCGGGAACGGGCTGAAGATTGTGGTCGACACGGGTATTCACGACGCGCAGTGGGTGAACGACCACATCGACCCGTGCCGCCAGGCCGACGACGAACGGATGGAGGCTGCGCTAAAACAGGCGGTGGGTTGGACTCCGGACGAGGTGGACATCGTCATCAACACCCACCTGCACTACGATCACTGCGGGACGAATCCGTTGTTCAGGAACGCCCGTTTCTACGTCCACAAGCAAGAGTGGTTGCACGCCTTTAACCCGATTCCGAGCCAGCGTTGGATCTACGAAGATACGCGGTTCCTGTACGACTCCCGGGGTGTGAACTACTTCCAGTGGCAGTTCGTCGACGACATGGCGGAGGTGGCGCCCGGCATCAAACTGATTCACACGCCAGGTCATTCCCCCGGCCAGCAGACGGTGCTGGTCAACACGAAGGAGGGCGTCCTGGCCATCGCCGCCGACATTTCAAACCTTGTCGAGAACATCAACGACGGGGTGCCGCCGGGGATCCTGTCGGACATGGCCCAGTGTTACGAGAGCCAGGCCAAGATCCGGGCTGTGGCGGACCGAATCTTGCCGGGGCACGACCCGTCAATTGAGAAATACCAAAACAGCGGCTTCCCGCTGATCCGCAAGTAGGGCGGATGCCTTCGCCAGGGCGGGTTGTGAGGGTGGCGCCTCCGCTGCCCGCCTGCCGGCGGAGCGACCGTCCGCGCGGAAGGAAAAGGGGTGACGAGGGTGGCGAAAAGCGAGGTACAGAACCCGTACCGGAAGGCGTATCCCTTGAATGAAGTGGGCCGTGTGTACACGCAGGCGTCGACGGCCGCCGTGCTCGACGCCCTGAAGCTGGTCCGGCGCGGTTGGGTGTACGACCTGGGCATCGAGCGGTACCGGGGAATGCCGGTGCACCCCATCCACCCGCCGTTTGAGGTCATCGGCTACCGCACACCAACCGGTCTGATGAACGAGCGCGACCAAGCGTGGATGGAAACAGGCAACGACGCGAACATGCGGGTGCTGAGCGAGGTGATCTTCGGCACCATGCACACGGGCACGCACATCGACGCGCTCGCGCACATCAGTTGCGGCGCGGACAACCACTGGTTTGGCGGGCATACGGCGGAGAAACACCTGGGGGACCGGGGACCGCTCAAAGCGGACGGCTCCAAGCTGGTGCCGATTGTCACGCGCGGCGTGCTGCTCGACATCCCCCGGCTGCTCGGGGTGGATGTGCTGCCCGGCCACTTTGCGGTCGACGCCGGCGTGCTGGCGCGGGCCGCCGAGGCGCAAGGACTGGAGGTGCAAGCCGGCGACACCGTCCTCGTGCGCACTGGCTACCTGCAAAAGTGGCCTGGCGACGAAGCTCGCTCGTACTTCGGCTCCGGCCTCACGCTGGACGGTGCGCGCTGGCTGGCGGAGCGGGGCGTGGTCAACGTCGGCGGCGACAACGAGTCGCTGGAACAGATTCCGGCTGTGGATCCGCACAATCCTCACCCGGTGCACACGTACTTCTTGATTGAAGAAGGCATCCATATTATGGAGTTCGTCAACGTCGAGGAGCTGGCCCGCGACCAGGTGTACGAATTCTTGTTCATCGCGGCGCCCTTGACAGTCCGCAACACGACCGGTTCGATGATCAATCCGATCGCGCTGGTGTGAACGCGGCAGCGAGTTCGAAACGTTTAGATTCACGACGACCATCAGGGAGGAGAGCGAAGATGATCGACCTGACAGGAAAAGTAGCGATTGTCACCGGGTCCGCGCGGGGGTTGGGCAGGGGCATCGCGCAGCGGCTGGCGCGCCAGGGAGCCACGGTGTACATCACGGATGTCAACGAGGCCGGCGTGCGCCAAACGGTCGACGAGTTGGCGGCGGAGGGGCTGTCGGTCCGCGGCCGGGTGCTGAACGTCGCCGACGAGGCGCAGGCTCGCCAGTGTGTGGAAGCGGTGCACGCAGAGCACGGCCGACTGGACATCCTCGTCAACAATGCCGGGATCAACCGTGACGCCATGCTGCACAAAATGACCACCCAGCAGTGGCATGAAGTGTTGATGGTCAACCTCAACGGCGTGTTCTACATGACCCAGCCGGCGAGCCGCATCATGCGCGAACAGCGGTCCGGGCGGATTGTCAACATCTCCTCCGCGAGCTGGATGGGCAACGTCGGCCAGGCCAACTACGCGGCCGCCAAGGCGGGCGTCGTGGGGCTGACGAAGACAGCGGCGAAAGAACTCGCCAAGTACGGCGTCACGGCGAACGCCATCTGCCCGGGTTTCATCGAGACGGACATGACGCTCGCCCTGAAGGACGTGAAGCTGCAGGGCCCGTTCGCCACGGCATGGGACCTGATGGTCTCCAAGGTGCCCATGGGGCAGGCCGGCAAGCCTGAAGACGTGGCGAACATGGTGGCGTTTTTGGCGTCGGACGAGGCGCGCTACATCACGGGCGAAGTGATCAACGTCGGCGGCGGGATGGTGCTTTGAGCAATGGGCCGCGGCAAGGTCGTGACAGTGCAGGAAGCAATGGACCTGATTCCGGACGGGGGCACGCTGGCGCTGGTCGGGTTCACTTTGATGGGCGCGTGCGAGTGTATCCTGACTGAAATCGAGCAGCGGTTTTTGACGCGGGGAACGCCGCGGGGGCTGACACTCGTACACGCGGCCGGCCAGAGTGACCGGGTGCGCGGCCTCGAGCACTTGGCGCACCCCGGTCTCCTGGACACGGTGATTGGCTCCCATTGGGGCCTGGCGCCGCGGATGAGCGAGCTGATTCACAGCGAGCAGGTGGCGGCGTTCTGCCTGCCCCAAGGCCAGATTGTCCACCTGTTCCGGGCGATGGCGAGTGGCAAGCCGGGAAACTTGTCCAAGGTGGGTCTGGGGACGTTCGTTGACCCGCGCGTCGAGGGCGGCAAGATCAATCGCCGGGCGAAACAGTCCGGGCGGGACCTGGTCGACGTCGTGACCATCAAGGGCGAAGAGTACCTGTTTTACAATCCGATCCCGCTTGACACCTGCCTGATTCGGGCGACGACAGCGGACTTGGCCGGGAACTGCACAATGGAGGAAGAGGCGGTCAAGCTGGAAGCCATCTCCGTGGCGCAGGCGGTCAAGCGTTACGGCGGCAAGGTGATCGTGCAGGCGAAGTACTTGGCGGACGCCGGTACGCTGCATCCGAAGCAGGTGGTCGTGCCGGGCATTTACGTGGACGCGGTGGTGGTGGCTCACGACCCGGAGACAAACCATCGGCAGACGTCGTGTGCTGCCTTTGATCCGGTGTTCACGGGCGATGTGCGGGTTCCCGAGACCGCGTTGACACCGTTGCCGCTGGCGCTGCGCAAGCTGATCGGCCGGCGGGGGGCGCTGGAGCTGTACCCGGGGGCGGTGGTCAACCTCGGTACGGGCATTCCTGGAGACACCATCGGTCCCATCGCCCAGGAAGAAGGGATTGGCCAGCGGATCACGCTGACTATTGAATCAGGGGTGATCGGAGGAGTGCCGATGGGCGGTGTCGACTTCGGGATTGCCAAGAACCCGGAGGCGATCATCGAACACGCGTACCAGTTCGACTACTACAACGGCACCGGGGTGGACGTCACGTTTATGGGGCTGGCGGAGTGCGACCGGTTCGGGAACGTCAACGTGAGCCGGTTTGGCAGCCGGGTGGCCGGTTGCGGCGGCTTCATTGACATCACCCAGCCCGCCAAGAAGTGCGTTTTTTTGGGAACCTTCACCAACGGCGGGCTGGAGGTGGCGGTCGAAGACGGGCGGCTGCGCATCGTGCAAGAGGGCCGAACGCCGAAGTTCGTGGCGGACGTCAGCCAGATCACGTATTCGGGCGAGTACGCGCGGCGTCACAACAAGTCGGTGCTGTGGGTGACGGAGAGAGCGGTGTTCGAGCTGCGCGAGGAAGGCATGGTGTTGACGGAGGTGGCTCCGGGCGTCGACATCGAGCGGGACATCCTTCGGCAGATGGCATTCCGGCCGGCTATTGCCAAGGACTTAAAGGTGATCGACGCGCGCGTCTACCGGGACGGTCCCATGGGCATCGCGTCCGATCCGCGTTGGACCGGCGGATCGTGACGAAACCAGCGGAAGGGTGAGCGTATGGACTGCACGAACAACGGGATCAACCGTGACAGCACCGCGCAGGCGGACGCAGGGCATGCGGCGGCGGACGAACGCTGGCGAATTGGCTTCATCGGCTTGGGCACCATGGGGCTACCCATGGTGCGCCGCATTTGTGAGGCCGGGTATGCGGTGACGGTGTGGGGCCGCCGCGAGCAGGCGGTCCGCCAAGCCGTCTCGTTCGGGGCCGTGCCTGCTGCCAGCGTTTCCGCGCTGGCTGCCCAGTGTGACGTGGTGTTGCTGATGGTGTCGGACGACGCGGCCGCCCGGGCGTTGGTTTGCGCAGACGACGGCTTGACGGCGCCTGGCGCACAGGTCCGGATGGTGGTCAACTGCACGACCGTCAGTCCGGACACGTCGCGTGCCCTCGCGGCGCACCTGGCCGGGCGCGGGGTGGGCTTTGTCGAGGCGCCCGTGACCGGCAGCCGGCCCCAAGCCGAGGATGGCACGCTGAACTTTCTCGTCGGCGGCCGGGCAGAGGATGTCGCCCGTTTGCAGCCGTTGTTGCGGACGATGGGCAAGAACGTGTTTCACCTCGGCGAGGTGGGACGAGCCAGCGCGGCGAAATTGGCGAGCAACGCGATTGTCGCGATGAATCTCGCGTCCCTGTTGGAAGGGCTGGCCATCGCCCGGCGGGCAGGCCTGGATGCCGAACTGTTCACGCACATCCTGCAGCAAGGCGGTGCCCGCAGCGCCGTCTTGGATGCGAAGCGGCGCAAGCTGTTGGACCGAGACTTCGACCCACAGTTTGCGGTAAAGTGGATGTGGAAAGACATTCGTTTGGCGCTGGCGTTGGCGGACGCCATGGACCTGCCGCTGACCGTACTGCCTCAGGCCGCCGGGTTGTTCCGGCGGGCGGTGCAAGAGGGCTGGGGAGACGAGGACGTCGCGGCGGTCATGCGCTGTTACGACACCTTGGAGCAGACATGACGGCGCGGCGCCAGCCGGATGGACGGAACCGGAAGGACCCCCGGTTCCAGCCGAATCCGACGAGAAGAGGGGATGGTCATGGCGGAGCGGTTTCCCGCGTGGTTCGCAGACCGCAACGACAGCGGCTTCCGGGTGGAACGCCGGGAGATCACGCTGGACGACCTGATGCCCGGCGACGTGACGGTCCGGGTGCAGTACTCGAGCGTGAACTACAAAGACGGGTTGGCCTCCACGCCGGATGGCAAAATTGTCCGGACATACCCGATGGTTCTGGGCATCGAGCTGGCCGGGGAAGTGGTGGCGTCCCAGGACGACCGGTTTTACCCGGGGGACGCGGTTGTGGTGGCTGGATTTGGCCTGAGCCAGACTCACTACGGCGGGTACAGCCGTTATGCCCGGGTACCGGCCGATTGGGTCGTCCCCTTGCCGGACGGGTTGTCGCCGCGTGAGGCGATGGCGATTGGCGTGGCCGGGTTCACCGCCGGCATGGCCGTCGAAGCCTTGCGCCGCCACGGCACCGGTCCCGAGGACGGACCCGTGCTGGTGACGGGAGCCTCCGGCGGCGTCGGAAGCGTGGCGGTGGCGCTGCTGGCGCGCCTGGGCTACCAGGTGATCGCGAGTTCCGGCAAACCGGAAGCGGCTGACATGCTGCGCCGGTTGGGCGCGCACGAAGTGATGGACCGCGCCCTGCTGATGGGCGACAGCGGCAAGTCGCTCGAACGAGAGCGGTGGGCGGCCGCCATCGACCAGGTGGGCGGGCGGACGCTGGCCAACGTACTCAAGTCCATCCGCCACGGGGGCGCCGTGGCGCTGACCGGACTGGTGGGCGGAAGCCGTCTTGAGACCACCGTGTTTCCTTTCATTCTGCGCGGCGTCAGCCTGATTGGCATCGATTCCGCGTACTGCCCGATGCCGCTGCGGCGCGAGCTGTGGCGGCGGTTTGCCAACGAGTGGAAGCTGGCGTCGGAGCAGTGGTCGGCGATTGCTCGCGAGATCTCGTTTGACGATTTGCCTGACGCACTGCAGGCGATTCTGCAAGGCCGCGTGACGGGGCGGATTGTGGTGCGCGTGTGAAGGGAGAGATCCGGGTTGAAAATCGTGCTGGCGCCCGACTCGTACAAGGGTAGTCTGAGTGCCAAAGCGGCCTGTGAGGCGATGGAAGCGGGCATTCGCCGCGCCTTCCCGGATGCCGACATCGTCCACGTGCCGATGGCGGACGGCGGCGAGGGCACGGCGGAGAGTTTGGTCAGCGCCACTGGCGGCGAGATGGTGGAGTGTATGGTGACCGGCCCCTTGGGGGAGCGGGTGCGCGCCCGCTGGGGGCGGTTGGGCGACGGGCGGACCGCCGTCATCGAGCTGGCGGAGGCGTCCGGGCTCGTCTTGGTGCCGCCTGCCCGGCGCAATCCGCTGCACACGACAACGTACGGGACCGGTGAGTTGATTGCCGACGCGGTGCGCGCGGGGTGCCGCGATATCATCCTGGCCATTGGCGGCAGCGCGAGCAACGACGCAGGGGCTGGCATGGCCCAGGCGCTGGGGGTGCGGCTGCTCGACGATGCCGGCCGCGAACTGCCGCCAGGCGGGGGCGCTTTGGGTCGCTTGGCGCGCATCGATGCAACCCGGATGCTGCCCGGGGTGCGAGAATGCCGTGTGACGGTCGCCTGTGACGTCGACAACCCGCTGGTCGGCCCGGAGGGCGCGAGTGCGGTGTTTGGTCCGCAGAAAGGGGCCACGCCGGAGATGGTGAAGGTGTTGGACGACAACCTTCGGCACTTCGCCGACGTCGTCGAGCGGGACCTCGGTGTCCGCGTGGCGGACCTCCCCGGGGCAGGTGCCGCAGGCGGCATGGGCGCCGGGGCGGTGGCGTTCCTGGCGGCGACGCTGCGGCGCGGCGTGGAGATCGTGATTGACGCAGTACGGCTGGAGGAGAAGCTGCGCGGGGCTGACTTGGTGCTGTCCGGAGAAGGCCAGTGTGACCACCAGACCGTCCGCGGCAAAACGCCGTTCGGGGTCGCTCAGGTGGCTCGCCGGGCCGGCGTGCCGGTGGTGCTGCTGGCTGGCAGCCTCGGCGACGGCGTTGAGGCGTTGTTCGAACACGGCGTCACCAGCGCATTTTCCATCGTCGACCGGCCGCTGTCGCTGGATGAGGCGATGGCACGCGCACCGGCGCTGATCGCCAGTGCAGCGGAGCGCGTTGTACGCGCCGTGTTCGCCGCCGGCGGCGGACGGCGCTGACTTCGCCGCAGCGGCCGCGCGGGATGCGTCATCACGTGGCGATGACGGCCGTTCACGGGTTACGGCTGTTCGTTGGCCCGCCACTCCGGATCCCCGTCGGCGTAATACTCCTTCTTCCAGATGGGAACCTCCGCTTTGAGGCGTTCAATCAGCGCGCGAGCGGCAGCGAACGCCTCCTCCCGGTGGGGGGCTGAGGCGGCGCAGACGACCGCCACATCCTTCGGGTGCAGGCGGCCGATGCGGTGCCACATCACCGTCTGCACGCCGGGCCAGCGGCGTTTCACGTCGTCCGCGATTGCGCGCATCTTCGCCAGCGCCATTTCCCCGTACGCTTCGTATTCAAGGTACAAGGTCTGGCGTTGGCCGGTCCATTCGCGGACGGTTCCCGCAAACACCACAACGCCGCCGTGTGCGGGATGGCACAGCCTCCGCCAGGCGTCGTCCGGTTGCAGCGGGAACGCTGTCAGCCACTGGTCCGGCCAGTCTGCGGGCGAGGCGGGGGCCGCCGTGCCAGCGGCTTGGTTGTCACCGGCTTGTGCATCGCCGCCGCCGACCGGCGGAATCAGGGCAATTTCCGACGCTGTGCTGAGCTGCCGCTGCTCGTCGGCGTACTCCCGGTCCACCGCGACCAGCGCCCGCTCAATCAACGCCGACGCTTGCGGGTACTGGCGCGCCAAAGCCGCTTTCAGGTCGGCCGGCCGTGCCCCGTCGGGAACGGACACCGTCACCTCGCGCGCCCCCAGCGCTTCCGCCAAGCCGGCGAACAGCCGCACCTTGACCAGCACTTATCCCACTCCTTTTCCGTCGTGTGCAGTCACCACTCCGATTGTAGTGCGGCACGGGCCGCCAGGACAACTCCCGGCGCCGTTGCGCGCAGATTGTGGGATCAGATTGCGGTATAATCGAAACCAGCCAGTTTGCAACGGAATCGGCCGGTTTGTCGCGCAGGATTTCCCAGGCGAAGGAGCGGGTGGGTGTGATCTTCGTCGACAGCGTGGTACCGAGTGACGTCGTGGCGTGGCTGCGCCAGCAGGCGGACGAGGAGGTGGTTGTGCGGCGGCGCGAGCAAAGCCTTTGGGAGCAGGCCGCGGGCGCGGATATCGTCATCGCCCACGCGAGCGAAGGCTACCGTTCGCTGTTGGTTGCGTCGCCAGCGCTGCGGTGGTTCCACTGCCTGAGCGCCGGGGTCGAGGGGCTGCCGTTCGCTGCCTTGGCGGAGCGAGGGGTGGTGGTGACCAATTCGAGCGGCATTCACACCACCCAAATGGCCGAGCAGATCATCGGCTTTATGATCATGTTCACGCGCGGCCTGCAGTTGAACGTGCGCAACCAGATGCAGCACCGCTGGGAGCGGAGTTATCCGCTCGGCGAGCTGGCCGGACAGACGCTGTGCATCATCGGGGCCGGCCGGATTGGCCAGGAGTTGGCGCGCAAGGCGAACGCGTTCGATATGCGCGTCGTCGGAGTGAAGCGGGAGCCGGAGCCGCTGCCCTTCTTTCACGACGTGCTGCCCGCCGATCGCCTCCACGACGCGCTGCGCGAGGCGGACTTCGTCGTGGCGCTGACTCCGCTGACCGCCGCCACCCGCCTCCTGTTCGGAGAACGAGAGTTTCGGGCGATGAAGCCGTCGGCTGTGTTTCTCAACTTCGCGCGCGGCGGCGTCGTGGATGAAAGCGCCTTGGTTGACGCGTTGCGGCGCGGCATCATCCGGGGTGCCGGACTGGACGTGTTCGAAACGGAACCGCTGCCGCCGGACCACCCGCTGTGGTCCCTGGACAACGTCGTCATGTCGCCGCACAATGCGGGCAATATCCCCGACTACCACGCCCGCGCCATCCGGCTGTTTGTCGACAACTACCGGGCGTACCGGACGGGCCGGCCGCTGCCGAATGAAGTCAACTTGGCGCTCGGTTACTGACCAGCGTCAATCCGGGTCGACCAACTTGCCGGGGTTGAGGATGTCGAGCGGGTCAAACAGCTGCTTGACCGCGCGCATCAGCTCCAGGGCGTCGCCGTGTTCGCGGGCCTGGTAGCGCCGCTTGCCAAGGCCGACACCGTGTTCCCCGGTGCAAGTTCCGCCCAGAGCCAACGCGTGTTCCACCACCGCCTCGTTGAGAGCCTCCGCCTTGGCCATGTCGTCCGGATCGTCCGGGTTCACGGCCAATCCCACGTGGTAGTTGCCGTCTCCCACGTGCCCCACGATGCCCCCGCAGACGCCCAACTCCCGCATCCGGCGGCGGGCGCGCGCGATGGCTTCCGGCAGCTTGGACACGGGGACGCACACGTCCGTGGCCATGTGGCGCCGTCCGGGATACTGGGCCATCAACGCGTGCAATGCGGCGTGGCGGGCCTCCCACAAGCGGTTGCGCTCCGCTTCTTCGGCCACAAAGGTAAACCGGGTGCAGCCTTCCTCTGTGGCGATCTCGCGGGCCACTGCGATGTCTGCCTCAACCGCGCCGCGACTGCCGTGAAACTCCAGGAAGAGGGTTGGGACTTCCTCGTAGGCGGTTCCTTTAAACCGGTTGACCGCCGCCATGTAGACCTCATCCACCAGCTCCAACCTGGCGACCGCGACGCCTGCGCCGATGAGAGCGGTTGACGCACGGACGGCGCTGTCGACGTCCGGGAATTCGGCGCGGGCTGCCACTGTCCACTCGGGTACCCCGTACACGCGGAGCCACAGCTTCGTGATGACGCCGAGGGTCCCTTCGGAGCCGATGAACAAGCCTGTGAGGTGGTAGCCGGACGCCGATTTGGCCGCGAGCGATCCGATCTCCACAACCCGCCCGCCGGCGAGGACGACCTCCAGCTTGCGGACGTTGTCCCGCATCGCCCCGTAGCGCACCGTTGTCGTGCCGCTGGCGCCTGTCGCCGCCATGCCGCCCAGGGACGCGTCGGCGCCGGGATCGACCGGGAAAAACAGGCCGTGCGGGCGCAGTTCCCGGTTCAGCTGCCGGCGGGTCACGCCTGGCTCGGCACAGACGAGGAAATCGGCCGGGCGGATCTCCTGCACCCGGTTCATGCGCGCCATATCCAGGCTGATGCCTCCGCGGACCGGGACGACGTGTCCTTCAAGGGCTGTGCCGGTGCCGAACGGGACGACCGGGACCCGGTGTTGTTGGGCGTACCGGAGCACGCGGGCGACGTCTTCGGTCGACTGCGGGAATACCACCACGTCGGGGCGGCGGGGTTGGTGGTAGGATTCGTCCCGGCTGTGGTGGTCGAGAACAGACGGGTTTTGGGACACCTGGTCGGGTGTGAGCAACTGTGCAAGGTCGTCGGCGAGGGACACGGCGTATCGCTTCCTTCCGGGATGAATGTCATGGATGCGCGGTCAGCGCGGCCGGCTGCGGACGGTTCCGGCCAGGAGGGCGGCCGCCAACGCGAGCCAGACCAAAGCGGACGCGGCCGGGCGGATGCCGTCGAGGCCGTCCAGGTTGAACTGCACCCACAGCGCGATGGGCACGGTGTACGGGTGGTAGCTGACAATGGCAGTGGCTCCAAACTCGCCTACAGCCCGGGCGAACGTCAGGCCCAGGCCGGCGAGCACCGCTCGTCTGGCGCACGGCAGCGCCACGTGCCAGAACACGTCCCAAGCTTGGCCGCCCATCAGCACGGTGGCTTCAATCAGCTCTTCGGGCACCGATTCAAACCCGGCTTTCGCCGCCAACATCAAAAACGGGCAGGCGACGAACGTCTGGGCGAGGACGACACCGGCGAGGCTGCCGGTCAACGGCCACCCGCGCGCGGCGAACCACTCGCCCAGGGCCGTCTCCGGCCCGTACAGCTCCAGTTGAGCAATGCCTCCCACCACCGGCGGCAACAGCACGGGCAACAGCAGCAACGCGTTCCACAGGCGCCGGGTCAACCGGCGGCAGCGTGACAGAGCGAAGGCGGACGGGAGCCCGAAAACGGCAGACAGAGCCGTGGTCCACAGGGCGGCCACGGCAGACGTGGCGAAGGCGGCGCGCAGGTTCGCATCGGCCGGCAGTCTGACCACGTCGGTCCAGCGCGTGGTGCCAAGCAGGTGGATCAACGGAGCGGCGATGTACACCGCCGGTACGGCGGCCAAAACGGCCAGCAAGGCGTTGCTCAACCGGTTCAACCGCCGCCCACCCACCGTGGCCGCTTCACGCGAAAGCCGCCTTCAGCCAGGAATGCACGGCCGCGGCTGCCCAACAAGAAGTTGACAAACTGCTGCGCGCCTGCCCGGTTTACGGCTTCCGCCGGGATGGCGACCGTGAATTGAATCGGGGCGCCCCTGTACGTCCGGCCGGCGACAGTGGCCGCCGCCGTGCGGTAGACGTTGGCGAAGCGCGGATCCCCCAGGTTGACAGCCGCCGGTAGCGGGATGTACGGCAAACCCCAGGCGACGGCCTCGTGCCGGTAGGCGACGGCTGCGTCCATCTGGCCGCCTGACAAGCGGGCGAGCAGCGTTTCCTCCGGGTAAATTTGCGCGGGATTGTCCGGGGAACCGGCCACGGCCCGCAATAAGTCGGGCTTGTGGTAGTAGCGGGCGGCGAGTTCGAGCATCAGCAGCGCCCGCACACCCTTCGGATCGAGCCGGGGGTCGGTCCGGCCAAACTGAATGCCGGGGGTCTCCAAGACCTGGTACCACGGTGTCCGCCCGGCGGCGGCCGCCCGCAACTGGCGCGCGAACCGGCTGTGCGGCGAAAAGGCGATGACCAGCTCGTCCGCGGCGAACACGGCGTAGCGGGTGACCAAGTGGCGGTTGCTCGGCCCCATCAACAATTGGCGGTCGACGGCGGGGTCCGCGCTGATGAACACGTCCGGTCGCCGCAGCCCGGCGCGGATGAGTTGCGCCAACTCGGTGGATCCACCCGCCTCGCCAGTGAACCGCTGTCCCGTCGCCGTGGCGAAGGCGGGGCCGATGTGCTTCTCCATCACTTCCGCCAGAGAGGCTGCGTACAGCACAGACACCACTGAGCCCGCGGTGCGTGCCGCGGGCCCGCCTTTTCCGGACCGGGAGGATGGGGGCGCGTGGCGGTCCGGGTGACATCCGGACACTGCGAAAACGGCTATCGCCAGGACAGCCAACCATCCTCGCCAAGTGCAGCGCGGTTTGTCAGGCGCGGGCAAAGGGCCAACCCTCCAAGTGGTACGCCATGTCCCAAAAGCGCAGCTCATAGTAACTGGAAATCAGAAAGTGGCGTTCCATCAACCGGCGTTCGGCTTCGCCCGCGCGTTCGGACAACTGGTTCAGCCGGTCGATTTGTTCCCTCACCAGTTCCCCAAACCACTCTTCGCCGTATGTGGCGATCCACTTGTCGTAGACCGGATGGTTTGGCTGACTCCCCCTGTAGCGCAAGCCGATTTCCCAGTACAGCCAATAGCAGGGCAGGATGGCCGCCACGATTTCCCCAACCGTACCCCGGTCCGCGACCGACAACAAATGCGTCGTGTACTGGTAGTTCGTGGGCGCTGGCAGAAAATCGCCATCTCGCTGGATGCCGAGCATGCCGAAAAACGTCTGGTGCAGCTGATGCTCTGCTTCGGCGGTGCTCTGAGCGTGATATGCCAGCCGCCCGGCCGTCTGCAGGTCATCCGCCTTACTGGCAGCGCGCGCTTGAACACGGGCGAACACGGTCAAATAATACGAGTCGTTGAGGACGTAATGGATGAACTTTTCGGTTGGCAGCGTACCTTCCGCCAGCTCCTGCACGAACGGGTGCTCGAAGCTCTGCTGCCACAGGTCGTTGGCGCGGGTGCGCAACATGTCCGCAAACGTCATGCGCGTGTCACCCCCGTCGGCAGAATTCGAGGAAGGTTGTGTCGTGTGACCGCGTTACGTACGTGGCAGTGCGTAGCGGCCGCCACGCACGTCAAAGCCGGCGGCGGACAGGTCACGGAAGACCTCTTCCATGCGGCGTTGTGCGCGCAGGCGCGGTTCGTCGTGATCCAAAACCGGGTCGGTGCTGGCGGCGGTGGCGATATTTTCCTTGTACTCGTAGAGGGTGTAGCCGGATGCGTCCAGCGCGGTGACGTACAGCGTCAACGTCACGTAAAACACGAACGACAACTCGCTGGCCCTCGCCTCTTCAAAGACGTCGAGCCTGACTCCCCGCACCTGCTCCAACGCCAAGTCGTCCATCAGGTGGCGCAGGGAGGGATATTCAACTTTCTGGTATGCACGGGCGTGCGGCAACGGAAGCACATTGGACCCATCACGCTCGGAACGGGACATCGGAGGTCCTCCTCGCTCGGCGCGCCGTGACCGTGGTGGGCCGTGGCACGATGCGGTTTTGTACCTATGATACGTGCAGGCTGACAGGTTGGCAAGGCATCCCATGCTGGATTTGTGTGAAAAGTGCAACACATCGCCGCCGCCACTGCTCCGGTCAGGTGGCCGGAGCGCTTCACGGCTGCCGGACGATGGTCTGCCCGCGTGCGGGCCCGACCGAGATGTAGCGCACCGGGACTTCCACCAGCTCCTCGATCCGCTCGACAAACCGCCGGGCGGCTGCCGGCAGGTCGCCGTAGCGCTTGCATTCCGACAAGTCTTCAGACCAGCCGGGCAGTTCCTCGTAGCACGGCTTCACCTGTTCCAGCAGGTAGGCGGGCAACGGCATGTCGTACGTGCGGTCGCCCAACTCGTAGTGCGTGCACAGGCGCACCGTCGGCAGTCCGCTCAACACGTCCAACTTCATCAGCGCCAGCTCTGTGTAGCCGTTCAGCCACGCGCCGTACCGCAGCGCCGGCACGTCCAGCCAACCGCACGCCCGCCGGCGCCCCGTCGTCGCGCCGTACTCGTGTCCTTTTTCCTGCAGGAAGGCGCCTATCTCGTCGTCCAGCCGCGTTGGAAACGGGCCTTCGCCGACGGCCGTCGTGTACGCCTTGGTGATGCCGGTGACGCGGTCGATGGCGGTCGGCGGGATGCCGGCGCCTGCCGAAGTGCCGCCGGCGATGGGCGACGACGACGTGACGTACGGGTAGGTGCCCCAGTCCAGGTCGCGCATGATGCCGAGCTGCCCTTCCAGCAGCACGTGGCGGCCGGAGCGGACAGCTTCGCGGACGAGCGGGATGGTGTCGCGGATGTGGGGCAAAAGGACCTCGCGCGCCGCCATCAATTCCGTCCACATGGCGTCAAACGAGCCCATGTCCGCCAATTCGGGAATCTGCCTCAACTTGCCTTCGTACGCGCGCTGCAGCCGTTCGCGGAAGCGGGCGGTATCGCGCATCTCGCCGATTTGCAGGCCGAACCGCCCCACCTTGTCCTGGTAGGCCGGGCCTACGCCCTGCAAGGTTGTCCCCACCTTTTTCGATCTCGTCTGCTCCTCGTATTGATCCTGCCAGATGTGGTAGGGCAAGACGAGGTGCGCTCGCTCCGAGATGACCAGGCGCTTCGTCGGGATCCCGGCCTGCTCCAGCTTCTGCAGCTCCCGCACCAGGTTCATCGGGTTCACCACGACACCCGCGCCAAGTACGCAGTCCGTATCCGGGTTGAAGATGCCTGAAGGGACCAGGTGCAGGGCGAACTTGCCGTGCTCGTTGACGATGGTGTGGCCGGCGTTGCCTCCGCCCTGGTAACGGATCACCATGTCGGCCTGCACCGCGAAGTAATCGACCATCTTCCCTTTGCCTTCGTCGCCGAACTGAGCGCCGACAACCGCGTGAACCAACCGGGTTCCTCCTTTGCACCAGGATGCCATGATTCAGTGTACGAGCGGACCATATATGTGTAAAATTGATTTATCGTATAGACTATATACAGAATGCGCATATTTGGCTAACGGTTGGCCCGCGCTCTGCGGCGCCCGGAATTCCCGCCAATCCCCGGAGGAACGCCATGGACGAAATGTACCGGACGTTCGTCCGCATCGTGGAGAGCCAAACGCTGGTCAAGGCGGCCGAGGCTCTCCATGTCACGCAACCCACCTTGACGCGCCACATTCACCAGTTGGAACAGCGCGTCGGACTACCATTGTTTGATCGCAGCGGCAAGCGGTTGACGCTGAACCGCGCCGGCGAGCTGATGTACGAGTACGCCAAGCGCTGCATCGCCTTGGAGGAGCGGATGCGCGACGAACTGGGTCAGCTGGCCGACCCGGAAGTCGGCACAGTACTGGTAGGTGCCGGTTTGACGCCGTCCATCTATCTGCTGCCGCCGGTGTTCGCCGAATACCGGCTGCGTCATCCGAAGGTCAAGTTCCAGGTGCGGACGGGATCGTCACGTCAGGTGTGTGCGATGTTGGCTCAGCGCGAAGTTGACATCGGCATCGTCACCACAGTGGAAGACGGGCCGGACTGGGTGCTGACTCCGCTGATCCAGGACGACCTGCTGTTGGTAGTGTCTCCAAACCACCCGCTGGCAACCGCCGGCCCGGTGTCGATGCGGACGGTGTGCCGCCATCCGTTTGTGCTGATGCGGGAAGGGTCCGGGCTCCGGCGCATCGTCAGCGAATTGGCGGCACAGCACGGGGTGTCCCTGGAGGTGGCCATGGAGACGGACAGCCTAGAGAGCATGAACCGGCTGGTCCAGCACGGGGTTGGTGTGGCTGTGTTGCCGAGGTCTTCGGTCCAGGACGACATCGCGGAAAGCCGGTTGGTGGTTGTCGAGCTGACTGAGCCGCTGCCTTCCCGGACCATCACGCTGGTCGCCCGGCGCGGTCTGATGCCCGCCTGTGCCGCTCAGTTTGCGGAGGTGCTGCCCGTCCTGGCGGGACTGGCCGCCGAGCGGCGCCATCCCGCGCCCACCCCGGTGCACCCGGCAGCGCATGGCGGGGCACAAAACGGAGCGAAGGAACGAGGAGGGGGCCGGCGTGGCTGAACAGGTACCACTGCGCGCAGGCGATGTGGTGGAGTGCACGTGGTTGGAGGATGGTGACGACAGTCAACGGAACGTGGACCTGGACGTGCAACTGGGCGCGGATGTCGGGGCCGGCCGCCGTCCGCCCACGGTGCGGTTGTGGCGCGCTGCGCCCGGCCTTGGCATTGGCGTCAGCCGCCGGGACGTGGCGACCGACGCGGCCTGTGCGGCCGCTCAGCGCTTGCGGCAACATGGTGTCGACGTCGTCGTCCGGCAGACCGGGGGGACCGCCGTCCCGCAAGGTGAGGGCGTGTTCCACGTGTCGTGGCTGTTGCCGCGCCCGGCTGGAGGGGCGACGACCGACCAGTACTACCACTTGTTGTGCGACCCGCTGGTGAGTTGGCTCCGCTCGTTCCACGTCGAAGCGACCACGGGCCCGTTGCCTGGCAGCTACTGTGACGGGCGCTACAACGTGCTCGCCGGCGGCCGAAAGCTGGCGGGCACCGCGCAAGCCTGGAAAGGCGGATTGGCCGGCTTGCCTTCCAGTCGTCCCGGTTTCGTGCTCGCGCACGCGTGCGTGACCGTCATGGCAGACCATGAACTGGCGGCCGTTTGGATCAACCGGTTTTATGAATGGGCCGGTCAGCCGTGGCGTGTGACGGCGGAAACCGGCGTCAACCTTGCGGACCTGGTACCCGCGGCGTTCGCGGGGCAGGGAGCGGCGGCGGCCACGGAGCGGGCGGTGCGGTCGTTCGCTGGCCACCTCGGCGAGTGGCTGTCCCGGCGCGGGGTGCGGTGGCGGACGACGCCAATGTGAGGTTTGGTGACAGAAGCGAACGGCGGAAATTGTCGAAAAACGTAAAGATCATGGTAAAATGAAAGACAAGCCACCGACGATGCGGGAGTTTAACTCCAAATGCAGACGGACCAGCGCTGCCTTGGAGTTTCCAGTGAATTGTGACAGTTAAAGGGAGTTGTTCGACATGGCGATGAGACGTCACACTCTGTCAAGGGCCACGCTGGTCTTGGCTTCCGCCGCGATGATGGCGACATTCAGCGCGGGCACGGGCGCACCGGCGATGGCCTCTTCGGCCAACACGCTCACGATTGGCCAAGCGTTTCCCTTTCAAAACGAGTTCATCCCGTTTATCGCAACCGACCTGTACACGAACAACATCTGGTCGATGGCGTTTGACTCGCTGCTCAACTTCAACCACAAGTTGGACTTCATTCCGTGGCTGGCGAAGTCTTGGAAGTGGTCGAAGGATCACAAGACGCTCACAATGTGGCTGCAGCCAAACGCGAAGTGGTCTGACGGCCAGCCCATCACATCTGACGACGTGTTGTTGACAATGGACTTCCTCGCCTCGAAGGCGTACAACACGACATTGAAGGGCGAGTACGAATCTTTGGTGGATCCCATCGTCGGCGCCCAAGAGATTGTCAAGGGCAAAAAGACCTCCTTCGCCCAGACCGGGGGGTTCACCAAGATCAACGACAAAGAGTTTCAGATTCACCTGGATTCGCCCGATGCCGCGGTGTTGTACAGCGACATCGCCGCCATCGTGCCGCTGCCGTCTCACATCCTCAAGAAGATCCCGTTTCAGAACTGGGGCAGTATCAGTTTCAACAAGAAGCCGACCGTGGTCGACGGTCCGTACCAGTTTGTGCAGGTCAACGGCACGGACAACGTCGTCTTCAAGGCCAACCCCCTCTATTGGAAAGGCAAGCCGAAAATTGAGAACCTCGTCTTCAAGACGGACAACCCGGACGTCGCACCGGGACTGCTGCGCAACGGCAGCGTCGACTTCCAAATTAACGGCTTGAAGGCGTCCGACGTTGCGAAGTTGAAGACGTTGAAAAACGTCTACGTAAAGGCTTTGCCGGACAACGGATGGTACTATTTGGGCGCCAAGCTGAACAAGCTGCCGGAGCTGAAAGACTACCGGGTGCGCGAGGCGTTTGAATACGCGCTCAACCGGCAGGCGATGGTGCAAGGAATCATGAAAGGGTACGGCAGCGTCGTCAGCGGTCCGTTGCCGGATGTGTCGTGGGCGGCTGCGACCCCCAAAGACGGGTTGAATCCGTACCCGTACAACGTCGCGAAAGCCAACCAACTGTTGGACGAGGCGGGCTGGCGGAAGGATGCCAACGGCAACCGCATCGATCCGGTGACGAAACAACCGGCCGAATTCCAATTGACCTACCCGATTGACCCTGTGCGCGAAGCGATTGCGGTGAGTGTCAAGCAGTCGTTCCAGGCACTCGGCATCCAAGTCGACCTGAACACCCCGCTGGACATTCTGACCTTTTACGACAAGGTGCAGAAGGACGACCCGAGCATACAGTTGTTCGTGGCGGGGTGGGAACTCAGCGTGGACCCGGATCCCCGCAGCTTGTGGGGTTCTCAGAATCCGATGAACTACGAGCGGTGGGTGGATGCGACGAATGACAAGTTGATTGACGACACCTGGCAGGCCAAGGCATTTGACCCGGCGTACCGCAAGAAGGCGCTGATTAAGTGGCAATTGTACGTGAACAAGCAGATGCCGGTCAACTTCTTGTTCTCGAAAGACAACCTGTACGCCGTCAACAAGCGTGTGCACATTCCGGACAACGACTGGGTCCCGACCGGCCACCTGCCGCTCAACCCGCAAGAGTGGACGGTGTCACAGTGAGGCTTGGCAGCCGCCAGGCGTTCAGGCAGCCCGTGCACCGGCGGATGTGGCGTGCAACCCCCGGGCGGCGCCCCGGTGTGGCCGGTAAAGCCCCCC